>CALOAZ010000073.1:0-15770 GCA_942491355.1 uncultured Phycisphaeraceae bacterium | reverse complement strand
GGAAGAAAACTCAATTTCCAAAAGGAGAATCAGGCAATCCAAAGGAAGGCCCAAAAATCTTATATCTAAGGTTTTGAAAGAATTTATAGAAATCATATTGGATATAGAAAATAATAAAAGCAGGCGAAAAGCAGGCGGTGAATGAAAAATTTGATCCAAATATCAGCAAGGACTCGCAATTCAAAACCAATGATCCACGGATCAACCGGGAAGGGCTGAATGCTCGAATTCATGCCATTTTGCAAGAAGCTTGAAATAGAAGTACCTAAGGGGGTAAAATACAAGGACTTTGAAAAAATGGCACAGAAAATTATGCTGGCAATGAATGTCAAGCAACTACAAAAATTAGCTCAAAATGAAGATGCCCCTGTATTTGTTCTTCAAACTCTTGGCTTCATTTGCAAAATCAATCAAGTCAGGGAAATTGGATACTATTGACTGGATATGTAATAGAATATTTCCAACGCAGCATGGAGGAACTTCCCGCTTATCGCTTGCTCGATGAGAAGGGACCGGATCATTCCAAGTGCTTTGAAGTTTGCGTCGAAATCAACGGGCGTCGTTTCACCTCGGCCTGGGCGCCGAATAAAAAGCAGGCTGAGCAGCAGGCCGCATTGAATGCGCTGCATGAATTGAACGTGGTGCGTCATCACGATGACGGACGCGTGCTGATTAATCAGGTCGACGCAGAGGGTTCGACGACCGGAGAAGACGCTGGATCGAATGCGGTCTGATGATCAGACTCGGTCGCTCGAATGACGGGATTTGCCGCGGTTTTCCGTTTCAGTAGCGTGCTTACCCGTCCCCTGTTACAAATCACACATGCTGACGCTCGCGATGATTCTGGACAACCCGGGTGAGCAACCCCACCCGACGCGCTATCGCGACCCGCGCGTGCTGCGCGATCTGGGCTACACCGATCTGATCGTGTATTCGACCACCGGCCTGAGCGGTTTGCTGGGCCCCGACACGGTGTCGGCCGGTGAGATGCGGCGCTGGGTGGAAGAGCAGCACGAATCGGTCCAGAAATCCGTGGCCGAGGCGGCGCAAGCCGGCATGGGCGTCTGGCTGACTTACGACGCGCCTTCTCTGGCTCGCGAACTGGTCGGTTCGGCGATGACCTGCATCAATCAAAATCCGAAATCGCTGTGTCCGGCATCAGACGAACTACTCGAAATGAGTGGCCAGTGCCTTGAGGCGATGTTGGCTACGGTCAAGCCTGTGGAAGGTGTGGTGTTGCGTCTGGGGGATAATGACGCGGCGAAGCTCCCGTATCTGCTGGGCAATGATATTTATGCGCCGCATTGCGCCCGATGCAGCGGCATGGGGCGCGCGGATCGTCTGGTCCGGATGATTCTGTATTTTTATGAACTGGTGGTGCAGCGTCTGGGGCGCAAATTGATCGTGCGTGCATGGAACGTGCGACCGGGCGGCATGCATGACAACACCGATGTCTGTTCGCGCGTGGTGGAGCGCCTGCCTGAAGATGAACGCCTGATTTTGTCGTTCAAATTCACCCACACGGATTTTTGGCGCTACCAGCAATGGAATCCCGCAAGCCTGAACTGCGGGGATCGTCCGATCATCTATGAATTGGAATGTCAGCGCGAGTTCGAAGCCAAAGGCGCCGTGCCTGACTATCAAGTACCGCTCTGGCGAGACGGCATGCCGGAGATGCCCGGCGCTGAAGGGTTGGCCGAAATTTCGCGCCGTGTGAATCTGGCCGGCTTGTGGGCCTGGGTGCGCGGCGGCGGATGGCGCGGCCCTTACATCAATCGTGATACCGAAACATGGATCGATGCCAATGTCGTGGCGGTGCCGCGTCTGGCGGCTGATCCGCGCGTGGATGCTGCGGAACTCGCAAAAGACTGGGTTCAGCAGCGGTTGAAGCTCGAAGATCCGGCGCTGGTGGCTGCGGTGCAGCGTGTGTTGATCGAATCACCGCAAACCGCGCTTGAAAGCTTTTACATCGGGCCTTACGCAAAGAACCATCACACGCCGTGGTACCCCTCGGCGCATTTCATTCAGGATGACCAGATTGATGCCGAGGCAGCGTGGACCATCGTGCAGCATCTTCCCGATGATCAACTCGATGCCGTGATCGCTGAAAAGCAGGCTGCAGAGGCGCGTGTGATTCTGGCCGCGACGGAATTACGTCGCGCGGCCGCATCTGCCAATGCCACTGAAGCCGTGGCCCCGTTGCTTGGCAGTTTGCGCTACACCGAAACATTGGTGCGCACGCTGCGTTTGTTTTTGACCGGACTGGTCGCTTATCGCCGTTGGTTGCGCCGGCCGGATGCGGCAGTGGCGGCTTCGGCCATCACGCATATGAATGCATGCCAGGGTGCATGGGTTGAGCACACCCAGCGTCTGGATGCGCGTGGCACGGCCACGCCGTTTTCTTCGGACAACCTGTGGGATCTGAGCCAGCGTGTGATCGATGAGCTGCACGCTGAAGCCAACGCGTGAAGTCATGATCGCGGTGGTCAGTCGTGTGCTCGAAGCCGAAGTGTTTGTGGCGGATGAATCCGTCGGTCGCATTGATCGCGGGTTGTTGATTTATCTCGGCGTGCTGACCCGTGATACGGAATCGGATGCCGATCGCCTGGCCGACAAGCTGCTGGCGATTCGTTTGTTCAATGATGAACAGGGGCGTATCAACCAGAGCCTTCAGGCGGTGGGTGGATCGCTGTTGATCGTGTCGAATTTCACGCTGGCTGGCCGCACCACGAAAGGAACGCGACCGAGTTTCACCGACGCGGCTGCGCCGGATCTGGCCCGCATGCTGGTGGATCGCGTGGTGGGCCGCGGTGCCCTCGAGGTGCCGGTGGCCACCGGGCGATTCGGTGCCGACATGCGTGTGCGCAGTGTGGCGGAGGGGCCGGTCAATGTGCTGATTTGCTGCCCGGAATGACAGGGGACGGCGGGAAATCCCTCATGCCCATTGCGGGAAAACACGCATAGGGCAATTTGTGCAGGAAAACTAGGGTATGTCTGAGCGGAACGATTCCATTTGCCGCGCAGGAGTGATGTCTCGTGTCCAGTGAATCAATTGCGTTTGATGAAGTGCGTGATGTCCGGGGCACGTCGTATCGCATCTGGGTCAGTCGTGAACGCCAGGGGTCTTTGATGGGGCGATGGCGGTGTCTGGCCTGTGGGATGGAGGGTGTGTCGGCCTCGCATCATGATGAACCCGAAAAAGCAGCCCGCGATGCGATGCGCAATCTGCGGCGCTATCACGCCATTCACCATGGCGCGGTTGGGGCAAACCCCGATCGGGTTCAGGGGCATGCAGTAGAGATCACGGCGGGTTCCACCGCTTAGGCTGAAGTTGAGTGAGCTGCTTTCTGTGGGCAGCCGTTGTCCGGGGTTTTCGCAGGGGGAGTGTTCATCATGCCGGGGAGCATGGTCGATCAATACCGCCGTGTGCTTCATGATCCGGCGCTGGATCAGCAGTGGATGGTTTACCATCGCTCGCGCGACATTCACCTGCGCAATCAGTTGGTTCAGGCGTATACCCCTTTGCTTGAGTATCACGCCATGCGTGTGGGTTCGCGTCTGCCGTCGGTGGTGGATATCGATGACCTGCGTCAGGCGGGTGCCTTCGGCATGATCGATGCCGTGGAATCGTTCGATCCGACGCGCGGCGTGAAGTTTCAGACGTTTTGCGCCTTTCGTGTGCGCGGCGCCATTCTGGATGAATTGCGGCGCATGGACTGGGTGCCGCGTCAGGTGCGTCAGCGCAGCGCGCGCATGAATCGATCTCTCCAGCGTCTTCGCATGCGCCTGGGAGATACGCCCAGTGACCTCGAAGTGGCGCGCGAAATCGGCATTGATGTGGAGACGTATCAATCCGCCATGCGGGCCATGCCCGCGACACAGTTTCGCAGCCTGGATGCTTCGAGTGATCTGGCTTCAGGACGGGCGGTGTCGCGTCTGGATTTCATGGTGGATTCCGCACAGCCCGATCCGCTGGCTGAAGTGGAACGGGCGGATGTGATGGTCCAGGTGGCGGCGCGGCTTGGGGGGCGCGAGCAGCGTCTGATTCAGCTTTATTACGTTCAGGGCTGGACCATGAAGCATATCGGTCGTGCCCTGGGGCTGGCCGAATCGCGTATCAGCCAGATTCACAGTTCAGTCCTGCGTCGTCTGCGATCCTGCTCCGGGCTGGATGCCGCCTGAGTTCACCACGATGGAAGCCATGAGCCATCGGCGCTACAATAGAAACCTGTCGTGTTTGTCGTGGCTGCCGGATCAGATTCACGAAGGACTCGGGTCTTTTTCGGTGTGTTGCAGTGACACGCACGGGGTATGGCCGCAGCATGATGGCAGGGCGGTCGGATTGAGCGGGGTGACGTTTCGAATTTCAAACGGAACTCACGTTGGGCGTCAGAATTCGCCGATGGTTCCGTTGGAATCAGATCGCAAGAGGGTATCCATGGCCGGGTCATCATCTTCAACGGTGTTCATTGTGGACGACGATGCTTCCATGCGCGAATCATTATGCGCATTGGTGGAATCGGTCGGTCTGAAAGCAGAAATGTTTGAATCAGCTCAGCGCTTTCTGGATCTGTACCAGCCGTCATGGGCAGGGTGCTTGGTCCTGGATGTGCGCATGCCGGGCATGACCGGCCCGCAACTGCTTGAGCATTTGCGCGAGCGCGGCGTGATGATTCCAGCCATTGTGATTACGGCGCATGGCGATGTGCAGTCTGCGGTGCATTCGATGAAGCTTGGCGCCATGGATTTCATCGAAAAGCCCTTCAGCCCGGCGATCATGCTTGAGCGTGTGAATGCGGCATTGACGCGCGATGCCGAAGATCGGGCGCGTGCCGGACAAAATGCCGAGGTCAAGAAGCACCTTGAGCAGTTGAGCCCGCGCGAGCAGGAAGTTCTGGAATTGGTGATCGTGGGCAAGGCCAGCAAACAGATCGCCGGCGATTTGAATATCAGTCAGAAAACCGTCGAAACACATCGTGCCAACATCATGCAGAAGATGCATGTGAGCAGTGTCGCGGAACTGGTGAATCTCGTGGTTTCCGCACGCAGCGGTTAAAGGGTGTGATGCCGTTTCACTCCGGCGCTGTCGCCGCTTATTTGGATTTCAGAACCGGTTGCCGGGGCTGGAGGGCAATCACAGAGAATGCTTGCAGACTCTTTGTGTCCGCCGGCCTGAAAAAAACGGTTTATTCGGTCCTTTGCGTTCCTCACACCCTCTAGCCTGCGGTTGCTCCGTATGGTCGGCTTTTTCACCCTGACGTTGTCCGTTGTCGCCGGGGTCAGTCTTTGCGCCGGCCTCTATCAATTGCTGGTGGCCCGACGTCGATATGCGGTGCATGGACTGACGGTCAATGCATGGTTCGGTGTGTTGGCGATGCTGGTGGGCGGGTACACCCTTGCAGCGGTATTCGCTTATCAGGCCCAGACGTTATCGGCCGAGATACTGGCCTCGCGTTTCCAGATGGCCATGGCGTGTTTGGCGCTGCCGGCTCTTTTGCATTTTCTGGGTTTGTATACGGAATACCTTCCCGCCAAGCCATGGCGTTGGGCTGGAGGTCTGGTTTTTGGCGGCTTGTTTTTAATCAACGCTTTTTCCCCTTTCAGTCTGTTGTACGCATCGGCCACAGGGCTTCAGTTTGTGGATTTGCCGTGGGGTGAGCGCCTTTCCTACATGGCGGCGACGCCGGGGCCATGGGCCTATGTGTTTTTTGCGGCCATCGCCGGTGTTTTTGTTTATGGGTTTTATGCATGCCGGGTGATGGGGCGGCGCGGTGCGCGCATGGATGCATGGATATTGGGTGTGGCGCTGGGCATTTTTGCGCTGACGGTGACCATGGATATGGTCACCAGTCTTCGCATGTGGCGCGGTATTTATTTTTCTGAATTCGGATTCATGGCTCTGGTCTTTATCACCGGACTGCGCCTGGTGGATGAAATGCAAACCACCGAAGGTCGGTTGCATCAGATTCTCGCGGCCACCCATGAAGGCGTCTGGACCATCAACGCACTCAATCAGACGGATTATGTGAATGACCGCATGGCGGCCATGCTCGGATACGAACCCAGGGAGATAATCGGTCGGACTATATTTGATTTCATGGATGCCGAAGTACGCGAGGAATGCTCGCGCCTTCTGGCCCGGCGGCGGTCCGGCATCGAGGAGCGGTTTGATTTCTGTTTGCTGCGAAAAGACGGGACGGATCAGTGGGTTTCGATGTGGGCCGCGCCCATTTTGAACCGTGCTGGGCAGTATTGCGGCGCGATCGCCATGGTCAGCGATCTTTCGGAACGCCGTGCCATTCGTGTGGAGCTTGAGCATCGCGAACTGGAGTTGCAGCGGGCTCAGCACATTGCCCGGATCGGAAGCTGGTCATGGGATACGCAGACCGGCAAAATCATTCTCTCCAATGAATTGATGCGTTTGTACGGCATTCCGAACGGGGCTTTGATGGCACGTTTGATTATCTGTTTGATCGCGTCATTCACCCAGATGATGTGGATAAGGTTCGCGCCTCTTCCGAGCGTTCTGTGGCCACAGGGAGCGGCGAAACGCTTGAATTTCGTGTTCTCCTGCCCAGTGGCCAGGTGCGATACATCTTGGGTGAAGGCGAGGTGGTTACGGAGAATGGCAAATTGGTGAGCATGTTCGGAACCGCTCAGGATGTCACAGAGCGGAGGTTGGCCGAAGAACAGTTGCGCGAAAGCCGCCAGCGGTTTCGAACGCTGGCCGAAGCTTCGCCGGCGCTTGTGTTTCAGGCCGATGCCCGTGGTCGCAGCATCTATGCCAATGATGCGAGATGGACGCAGGTCACGGGGCGACCCGCAGGGCAATGGATGGAAGAGGGATGGATTGCGGCTGTTCATCCGGATGATCGCGAAGCGGTGGTGGCTTCGTGGCGACATGCGGTGGCACATCGGCAGGGATGGCGGCATGAGTTTCGATTTCAGCATGTGGATGGCCAGGATGCATGGGTCTATGCGCAGGCGCAGCCGCTTTACGGAGAAGACGAGGCTTTTGAAGGATTTGTCGGCACGTGTACGGATATCACCGCACAGAAATATGACCAGTGGGCTTTGGAAGAGAGTCGGCGCTTTGTGGAGCGCATCGCCGAAGCAACACCGAACAGCATGTATGTCTTCGACCTCAAGGAGCATCGCAATGTGTATGTCAATCGGCATATTGCCCGCGATCTGGGTTATGAAGACGCGCAGATTCGTGTCATGGGTCAGCATTTCATAGAGCAGATGCTTCATCCGGAGGACAAGGGCCGGAGGCGTGATGAGGCAAAGCAGTGGGAGGACGTGGCGGACGGCCAGATTGTGGAATCGGAATACCGCATGCTTTTGCTATGCCGATGGTTCATGGCGGCAGGTTTATCAGCCGGGATATTGTTTTCACACGCGATGGCGAAGGTGCTGTCCGGCAGATCATCGGCAGTGCCGAAGATATCACCGATCGCAAGCGATTCGAAACGCAATTGCGCGAGTCTGAAGTTCAGTTGCGAGCCCTGATCGAGCGCGTGCCCGGCATGACTTACACCGCGACCGCGTCGTATCCGATGGCGCCGATGTATGTCAGCCCGCAATGCGAGGCGTTGTTGGGGTACAGCGCTTACGAAATCATTTCCGAGTCATCAATCTATTTCGATCAGATCATTCATGTCGAAGATCGCACGCGTGTCATGGCGGCATTCCGACGTTGCATTGAATCAGGTCACCCGGTGGATTTTGAATATCGGGTCATCACCAAAGACAAGCAGGAGAAGTGGCTGCGCGATCGCGCCGTGCTTGTGAGGAATGATGAAGGCGAGCCTTTGTTTATCCAGGGCATCGCCTCTGATGTCACTGAACGGCGACGTCAGGAACAAGATCGTTATGACCGATTGACACGGGCTTGGCGGCTTCAATCGGCCATTCTGGAACTGGCCACTTCATCGGCGATACTGCAGGGCGATTGGACGCAATCGTTAATGCAGGTGGGGCGAGCTACCGCAGAGGCGATGGATGTGAGTCGTGTGAGCGTCTGGTTGCTGCGCGACGAAGGTCGGGCCTTGTGCTGTGAATCGTTGTATTTGAAGGATCAGGATCGGTGTGAATCCGGTCATACGTTGTTGGCCGATGCTTATCCTGCCTATTTCGAGGCCCTCATGGGGGGGCTGGCGGTCGATGCCCATGAGGCACAGACCGATCCACGGACATGCGAGTTTTCCGAGAGTTATCTGAAACCTCTGGGGATCACCTCCATGCTCGATGCGCCCATTCGTGTGGCGGGTCGCGTGGTGGGTGTGTTGTGCCTCGAGCATGTGGATGCTCCCCGGCGATGGTCGGCAGATGAAACATCATTTGCGATTGCCATCGCCGATCAGGTGACGCACCTGATTGAACGTCGCGAGCGCCTCGAGACTGAATTGGCGCTGACCGATGTGGAACGGCGTTTGCGAGCTGTGATCGCAAACAGCCCGATCGTGCTGTTCGCGATCGGCCGGGATGGAAAATTTACCGTGTCGGAAGGCCGCGGTCTTGCGCAACTCGGATTGCGACCGGGTGAGGTGGTGGGTCGTAATGTCTTCGAAATGTATGCGGATTATCCGGATATCTTGAGCAGCATTCGTCGTGCTCTGAGCGGAGAATCGTTCATTACAGAAACGGAGCTGGACGATCTGGTCTTTGAGATTCAGTACGAACCGGTCTGGCAGGGGGATCAGGTGGTCAGTGTGATCGGCGTGGCGACCGACATCACCCAGCGCCGTTTTGCCGAGCGCGAAACCGAGCGTCAGCGTGAGGAATTTCAGACCGTACTCGACAATATGCCCGTCAGAGTCATTTTCAAAGATGCACAAAACAATATTCTGCGCGTGAATCGTGCCGTGTCCGATCCATTGGGTGTGACGCCGGCGGAGATGGCCAATACGCCGGCTTCGCGGTGGTATCCCGATGAGGCCGACCGTTATGCGGCAGAAGATCGCCGCGTGATCGAAACCGGCAAACCGATCCTCGGTCTGATCGAGCCGGTACACGCCGGCTTGGAAGCCGCCCATTGGCTGCATGTCGACAAGTACCCGTTGCGCGATGATGAGGGTGCCGTCGTCGGTGTCATCTTTCTGGCGATTGATATCACAGATCGCGTGAATGCCGAATCAGCCTTGCGGCGCAGCGAGGAGCGCTATGACCTGGTACTCAAGGGCACGTCGGACGGTTTGTGGGACTGGCGCATCGCCACGAATGAAGTGTTTTATTCGCCGAGATTCAAAGAGCTGTTGGGTTATGGTGATCACGAATTAGCGCACCATATCGAAGCTTTTCGTGATTTGATTCATCCGGACGAACGAAAGGCCATGTGGGAAGGTGTTGAGCGTCATTTGCGTGAGCGCAATCCCTATGACGTGGAAATCAAGTTGCGCATGCGCAATGGGGAATATCAGTGGTTCCGCATTCGCGGGCAGGCGGTCTGGAGTGCCTCCGGCGAAGCGTTGCGTATGGCCGGTTCGATTCAGGCGGTGCATGATCGCAAGCAGGCCGAACTGGAATTGTTTGAATCCCGACAGTTGTTGGAAGGGGTACTCAATACCATTCCGGTACGGATTTTTTGGAAGGACCGGCAGTCCAACTACCTGGGATGCAATGCGGTGTTTGCCAGTGATGGCGGGTTGAAGTCGCACGAGAATGTGCGTGGCCTGACCGATTACGACATGTTCACCGAGGAAAATGCGGAGCTGTATCGAAGTGATGACCGCCGTGTGATCGACAGCGGTATTCCCAAGCTGGGATACGAAGAGCCGCAGTTTCAACCCGATGGTCAGGAGCATTGGCTGCGCACCAGCAAAGTGCCGTTGAAGAATCCGGAAGGCGACATCATCGGTGTGCTTGGGACCTATGAAGATGTCACTGAACGCAAGCGTTCTGAAGAGGCATTGCGCCGTGTGGCTGAAGGTCTGACCACCGCCACCGGTGAGGCTTTTTACCGATCGCTGGTGCAGTCGCTGGGCGAGGCGCTGGGCGTGCGATATGCCTTTATTGGGCGCATGGTGCCGCAGGATTCCACGAAGATCGAGACGCTGGCCGTCTACGCCAATGGCCAGGTGGTGGACAACATGGTGTACGAACTGGGTGGAACACCTTGTGAAAACGTGCTGGTTCGTGAGCGCGATACGTGTATTTACGCTGAGGGTGTGGCGGCTCAGTTTCCGGATGATCATTTGCTGGTTGAAATGGGTGTGGAAAGCTATGCCGGCACACCGCTCGCAGACAGTACGGGGCAGATCAGCGGCCTGCTGGTGGTGCGCGATGACAAGCCATTTGCCGATCCGACGATGGTGGAGAATCTGCTGAAGGTCTTCGGCGTGCGCGGGGCCGGTGAAATGGAGCGTCAGGCTTCACTGGATCTGTTGCGACAGACTGAATTGCGATTCCGCACGGTGTTCGATCAATCCCCCAACGGCATTGTGGTGCTGGATGTGGATGCAGGGAAGTTCATCATGGCGAACTCCAATGCGGCTCGCATTTATGGATTGTCGCGGAAAGAAATCATGCGTGTGGGGCCATTGGAAACAAGTCCTCTCACGCAGCCCGATGGACGGGCGTCAAATGTGGCTGCAGCGCAATATATTCGGGCTGCGCTTGAAGGGACGCCGCAAACTTTCGAATGGTGGCATGTGAATGCCGAGGGCCAGGAGTTGCCCTGCGAGATTTCGCTGGTTCAATTGCCGGCGCGAGATCGCAATTTGTTGTTGGCCACCGTGACGGATATCCGCGAGCGCATTGAAGCCGATCATCGTCAGCGTCAGCAACAGGCTGAATTGGCCCGAGTGGGTCGTGTGATCATGGCCGGTGAACTGGCCAGTGGCTTGGCGCACGAACTGAATCAGCCGCTGGGCGCGATTGCGAATTATTCTGCCGCCTGCCAGTACCTGATCGGTGATTCGACGGCGGTGCCGGCCAAGGCTCGTGACATGATCCGCACCATGGGTGTGGAGGCCGAACGCGCCGGTCAGATCATCCGACATCTTCGCCGATTGGTGGAACGGCGTGAGGTTCAACAGCAGGCGGTGGATCTGAGTGATCTGATTGTCCGCACGGTGGATCTCGTTCGGCCTGAACTGCGGCAGCACAATGTTACGGTTCGGCTGTATCTCAGCCAGGATTTGCCGCAGGTGGCGGCAGATCCGGTGCAGGTGGAGCAGATCGTACTCAACCTGCTTCTCAATGCCATGGAAGCCATCGACGGTTCGAAAAATGAAGATCGACGTGTCGCAGTTCGGTGTCGACAGGTCAATGAGCGCGAGGTCGAAGTGTTGGTCCGGGATACGGGACCGGGTGTCTCCGGTGAGAATCCCGACCGGGTTTTTGATCCGTTTTACACCACCAAAACCACCGGCCTGGGGATGGGTTTGCATATCTGCCGATCGATCATCGAATCACACAATGGGCGGATGTGGGTGCGCAATCACGTCAGGGGTGGAGCCGAATTCGGTTTTGCACTACGCCTGTTTCAACCCAAGTCCTGACAGGGCGTTTCCGGAAAAACCCTGACGGGTTCTGGTGATAAATCGTGATGGGATTTTGTGGACGTGGCCCTCATGATATGGGGGCAGGCAATCGGTGCGTCGGCAATGTGGCGGCGCGTATCCGGTTTACAAACCTCTGGAGGAGTTTCAGGAGGTTCGACTGATGGTTCAGCACACTGAATTATTCAAACGCGGCGACTTCGAGTATCTGATCCGTACTGAGCAGATTGATGGCCATGTCTGCGGCACGTGGTACTGCCTGAGTTGTCAGCGTCATGGCGTGGTGAAATCGCCTTCGGACCAAATCTCCGATGCCGTCGACGAAGTCAAGGCGCATCTGGTGCAGACAGCCCAAAAAGGATGTTCGCCGCAGGGGCTGCCGGGCGTGTGCGCATGTGCTTCAAGTGTGGCCGGTGCGTGTTGCCATCTGCCACGCGCGGCGGGGTGATCAAAACACTCGCCGTCGTGTGACTGCCGCGTTATCATTGGCACCCATGGGGTATCCACCGAAGCCATACGCGTTGTTCGCGGCGGCGTGCGCATGAAGTACGCCACGCGGATACACAGACTGTTTCGACTCATCACCACACTGCAGAGTGGTTCTGCGCGCTCCGCAGACGGGCTCGCCGAGCATTTGGGGGTAAGTCGCCGAACCTTGTTTCGCGATCTGAAAGTACTCGAAGCTTCGGGCGTGCCTTATCGCTACGAAGCGGGTGCGGGTTATGCCATTGAGCCGGAATTCTTCCTGCCGCCGGTCAATCTGCGCACCTCAGAGGCCGAAGGTCTGGTGGCCTTATGCCGACTGACGCTCGGGCAGGGGCCCTCGCCGGTTTTTGACGGTGCTGCTGAAGCATTGCGCAAGATCATGGCAACGCTGCCCGAATCGGTGCGTCAGGGGTGCGATCGCACGTTGCGGGATATCTCGGTGGATGCCGCGCCGGTGCATACTGGCCCGTCGGCAGATGTTTTCAGTGCATTGCGTCGTGCGGTTCAGGATCATCGCGTGATCGAACTGAGTGTCGCCGGGGCCGAACCGCGACCGATTCATCCGCGTCATTTGCGCCTGGCCGATGGTCGGTGGCATTTGTTTTTTCAGGAAGCAGCTTCCGGGGAAGTCGATGTGGTCACGCTGGGTTCTGAGGCCCGGATCACGCTGACTGATCGTTATTTTGAACCCGTGACCCCTTTCGATGTGAACCATCATCTCGGTCATGCCTGGCGCGTTCGACCTGAGGGGCGCGTTGAGAAAATTGAAATCCGATTTGAAGCCTCGGCTGCGCGGAGCGTGATCGGAGCCTGCTGGCACTTCACTCAGGATCTTGAGCCGCTCGAAGACGGAACATGCCAAGCTCGATTCGAAGTGGATGGTTTGGAAGAAATTGCCGGTTGGATTGCAGGCTTCGGCGATGGGGCACGGGTCATTCGTCCCGCCGCCTTGCGCAAGCGCGTCGAAGTTCTGCGCGCTGCCGCTCCCTCGTCTACACCTTCCATGGCTTAGAGGGTGTAGAAGGTGGCGAGCCCTCCGGATCGCTTCGGGCGGGTTATACTCCGGGCTATGTTCACAGGCATCATTCAGGCGGTCGGCCGTATTCAGACGCGGCAGGTGCATTCGCAAGGTGTGCGTCTGCTGATCGATTCCCGGGGATGGGATCCCGGGGCTGCACCGGGCGACAGCATCTGCGTGCAGGGCTGTTGTCTGACGTTCGCGCCCGGCGATGCAGATCCGGCCGGTCTTCTGGGTTTTGATGTGGTGCCCGAGACATTGAGTCGCACGTCATTGGGGCGGCTGGAAGTGGGGCATCGCGTCAATCTCGAAGCGAGTCTCACGCCGAGTACCCCGATGGGCGGACATTTCGTGCAGGGTCACGTCGAAGGCCTGGGCAAAGTGATTGCGGTGGATCAATCCGACGGCTACCGCCTGCGTGTGCAACTCGATGCAGAACTGACATCGTGCGTGATTCCGAAGGGATCGATCGCGATCGAAGGTGTCAGCCTGACGGTGGCTTCGGTGGAACCGAAATCAAATCAATTCGATGTGGCGCTGATCCCCACCACGCTGGCACACACCACGTTGGGTGAACTGAAGGCCGGAGATCCGGTCAATCTCGAAACCGATATGTTAGTGCGGGCCGTGGTTCACGTGATGCAGATGAACCGAACGCCGTCTGCGTGATCAAAGCACATCCATCAAGACCACCGTCAGATCATCGAGCTGATTGAGAGAGCCCGTGGCCTGATCCAGTTTTGTCTTGAGTTCGGCAATGGCCGCTTCGGGCTTGCCGACCTGCATGGCGTGCAGTTCGCGCACGTATTCGGCATTCATGGGTTGATCGGGATTGCCGAATGCGACTTCAAAACCGTCCGAATACATCAGCAGCCGGTCGCCGGGTTCGAGGGTCATCGTCGTCAGTTCGAACGGCTCGTCTTCGAAGATCCCTAGCAGGGGGCCTTCAAGATTGATGGTTTCAACCGAGCCGTCCTTGCGGAACAGAAACGGCGGGGGATGCCCGGCATGGGCGAGCATCAGACGTCGCGAGGGCAGGTGATACGTGCCGCAGCAGACCGTGGCAAAGCGGAATGTTTCAAGCTGTCGCCGGACGATATCCATGTTCACGCGCCGGATGGCTTCGTCGGGCATCACCACCACCTGACCGCGTTCCGTATATTCCTTGAGCTGCAATGATTGCTTGATGAACATGGTCATCAGTGCAGCTGAGGCACCGTGGCCGACGGCATCGGCGATGTAGAAGCTGATGTGTTCCTTGTCGATTTGAACGATGTCGTAGATATCGCCGCTGACATAGCCCGCAGGCTGAAACAGCACATTGAATTTCACGCCTTCGGGTTCCGGGAGCTGCTTGGGCAGAAACAGCTTCTGCATTTTGGCCGCGAGCTGCATTTCCTCATCGAGCTTGCCGACCTGGCTGCTCAGACCGATCTGCGATTTCTGAGAGACATGCAGATCCTGACGGAGCTGATAAATCGCACCGCTCTGGCTCATGAGCGATTGCAACACCAGGCGCAGGCCTGTGGCATCTGATTCGGGCGGGCCGATGATCACGCCGTCCTGAAGAATACTGCCCAGCGACTGGCGATCGCCGACCCGGCTGAGCAGGGTCGGCACCTGATCGTGTTCCAGTTTTTCGAGGACCGCATAGAGGTCCAGCGGGCTGTCGCTGCCGGCAAAAAGCCAGATCGCATCCGATTCCGAAACCGAAGCATCCAGTTCGTTTGGCGTGATGGCCTGGATTTCCGGGACGGTGTCGTCGGTCCAGGTGGCCAATACCGCATCCGCCAGACGCGAGGCAGCCTCGGCGTCCGCTTCATCGCGGATCATCACCACCAGTTCACCGTACATCAGAACCCGCCGGATCGTTGAAGTGTCGAGTCAATCCCTGACGACCGAAACAGAATATCGGAAGCCCACGCGTCTGAAAACATCGATTTCCGTATCTTCTTTGTTGTAATGTCTTTCCGGGCCTCATTCGAGGCCGTCCCCGCCTGTTGGCCGAATCCTAGACGATGGCTTTTTCGATGGCTATACGGGAAAACCGCCACTGACGGCGAAGCGATATTGCATAGAGGCAGGGTGGCTTTTGGCTTGCGATGTACACGCCCATTTTCACAGAATCACCCGAACCAGAAAATAACTAGCGAGTACGGTGCCGCGTCCCAATCATCGCACCCAGCGATTCAAATCGCTCAGCGGCAGCGCAATCTGATCATCGCGCTTCAATCCCAGTTTTTCAGCCATGCCGCCTTGAAGCTCGATCGCGAATTGTGCGGGCCGACCGCTGGGATAGCGCGGCAGATCGTTTTCATCTGTAGCCGGATCGGGCGGCGTCATGGTTCGGATGGCGACAATCCATCCCTGGCCGTCCATGAAAATCACGTCGATCGGCACGCGGCAGTTTTTCATCCAGAAGCGTCGGTGTGCTGCATCCGGAAAGACAAACAACATGCCTTCGCGGTCGCCGATGGCCTCGCGGAACATCATGCCTTTTTCGATCTGCGCATCGGTCAGTGCCAGTTCGAGTTTGAACCGCTGTCCGGCGAGATCGAGAGGGAGTCGTTCGGGGGGATCCTTTGTGCAAGCCGTCGCGGCCAGCGCCATCAGAATTCATGCGAGTGCAGAGGTTGTCTTTGGGAGGATCTTCACGGGTTGCTATGATACGCCCCACACGCCATGACTGACACCGCAAATCATTCATCCAAGCCCAGCGCCGCGCAGCCGATGCGTCTGGCGATTCTGATTTCCGGCAGCGG
>CALOAZ010000072.1:0-13702 GCA_942491355.1 uncultured Phycisphaeraceae bacterium | reverse complement strand
AAATCGAAGCCGCACGCTTCAATGGTCAGGCCTTCTTCGTCACCGAGAATGCGCTCCAACACGAATTGTCCTTGCGGCGCTCTGGTGCGAACGGTCATGCCGGCGACTTTACCTCTGAGCAGTTTGCGCAGATCGGCGGCGATATCGGCATTGGAGCGATGTCGTTCGGCTGCCGGAACCAGAGACATGCTGATGTCCGTGCGCGACACTTCGGAGCTTCGACTCGACGAGCCGATACTGACCACGTGAGATTCCATCTCGGGCACTGCCACCTTGACCAGACTTTCCATTTTCTGAGATTGACGGTCGATCAGATCCAGTCGCGTGCCCACTTCCAGTTCGCCGGTCACCCGCACTTCACCCTCGTCGCTGGGCGGCAGAAATTCAGTGCCGATAAACGGCACAAGCAGCAGGCTGGCTCCCAGCAACAGAGCCGTGATGACAATGGTGCCCAGGCGAAAGCGCATCGCCAGAGTCAATGCGTCCTGATAGGCCGTCTCCAGCAGGCGGAAGATGTTTTCCGAGACGGCCATCCATCGTTGCATGACCGAAGGTTTCAGCGCCGACTCGGTCTTTGGATGCAGCAATTTCGAGCAGAGCATGGGTACCAGCGAGAGCGCCACCCAAAGCGAGCAAATCAATGCAAAAACAATCACATAAGCAAATTCGCGAAACAAAATACTGGAAACGCCGCGTATGAAAACCAGAGGCAGAAAAATCACCAGCGTGGTGATGGTGGATGCGACAATGGCCGCAGCGACTTCGTCGGTGCCTTTGACCGATGCGATTTCAGGCGACTCATCGTATTCGGCGCATCGGCGATAGATGTTTTCCAGCACCACGATGGAATTGTCCACCATCATGCCCACACCCAATGCCAATCCCCCGAGTGTCATCAGATTGATGGTGAAGCCGCCGAAGTAAATCAGGGCGAAGGTGGCGATCACCGAAATGGGAATGGCCAGTGCAATGATGAACGTGCTGCGAAACTGACGCAAAAAAAACAAAAGCACAATGATCGCCAGCACGCCGCCGTACAGAACGGATCGCGCGACGTTGTCGATGGATCGTTCGATGAAATTGCCCTGGTTGGCCACTGAAACCACGTGAATCTGAGGAAAGTCTTCATTGACCCGCCGGATCTCCCGGAGAATGGCATTGGAGACCTCGACCGTATTGGCATTGGCTTGTTTGAATGCCGATGCGGAGTCCTTGGTCTCCGTTGACGCGCACGATGCGCGTGAGCTTGCGGTAGGTGTCTTTGATCTCGGCGATCTGCCCCAATTTGATGGGAGCGCCGTCGCGTATCGTCACCACGGTTTGCCGGATTTGCTTCAGATTCGCGAATTCACCCGGGGCACGCAGCGTGACTTCAAACCGTCCCTGATGGATTTCGCCGGTGGGTCGATCGAGATTGGCATTACGCAGCGCCGTCAAAACAATATCGAGGGGCAGGCCAAGCGCTTTGATGCGTCCGGGATCCAGTTCCACGCGGATTTCACGTTCGAATCCACCGAAAAGATCGGCTTGTGCCACGCCGGGCACGCGTGCGAATCGATACCGCACCTTGGTGTCGATGAGATCCGTCAGTTCGACCGGATCAAGTTTGCTTGAAATCCCCAGGATGACCACCGGGTAACTGGCGATATCGAATTTGCGAATCTCCGGTCGATCAATGTCTTCGGGCAGTTCACTCAATTCGTCTTCGAGTCGACTCCGCACGTCGGCGACCGCAGCATCGAGATTGGTGCCCCAGGCAAAGCGCGCAATCGCACGTTGGATCGCCCCTCGCTCGATGTCGAGGTCATTTCCTCCACGCCGGGTACGGTGGCAAGAATTTCTTCCACAATCTGAGTGACCAGTCGTTCCACGACTTCGGGACTGGCATTTGAATAAGCGGTCGACACCGACAAGGTCGGCATTTCGATTTCAGGCAGAAGATCGATGCGCAACCGATACAGCGCAACGATGCCGATGATCACGATCATGAGCGTGATCATGGTGGTGAACACCGGGCGACGAACACTGAAACCGGGCAGACTCACCCACGCGCCCCTGATGCAGGGTTCGGAATATTTTCGGGGATCGTGACTTTTGCGCCATCTTCAATCAACTGCTGGCCCAGCGTGACCACTTGTCCTTGGATGCCTTCGCCTTTGACCTGGACCTGATCGCCATTTCGGATGCCGATTTGCACGGGGCACCAGAACACCGTTTGTTCTTTTTCATTCAGAAGAAACACACCGTCCACACCATCGCGCAACGTCAGTGCATCAGCAGGGACGATGGTGGCGGATTCTTCCACCTTCAGAGTGATCTGCGCTCGAATGAACATGCCGGGTTTCAGTACATGATCCTGGTTGTCGATGGTCAATTCGATCCGTGCCTGGCGCGAAAGAGCGTCAAACACCGGGGCGATTCGGTGAATATGCCCTTCAAAGGCGCGGTCAGGGTAGGTGTCGGTCGAGAGCGAAACTTTCTGGCCCACGACCAGACCGGCGTAGTCCTTTTCGGTCGCAAAAATCACACCGATGATCGGATGCAAATCGACGATGGTCATCAGAGGTGTATTGGCGGTGACGGTTTCACCGGCATCCACATTGCGCTCGGCCACCACGCGCTGCATATCCGCGCCCGACCAACTGGCCGTGACGCGCGTGTAGCCGAGTCGGATGTTGGCCGATGCGAGCGATGAGCGGGCGCGTTGGGCCTGCGCCTTGGCCACCATCACCGCCGCAGATTTCGCCAGCTGATTGGCTTTGACGGTGTCGAGCTGAGAATCCGAAGCCACACCGCGTTCACGGAGCGTCAGAATGCGCTGCAATTCGCGCTCCGCAATAATATTCGCATTGGTGGCTTCGGCGATATTGGCTTCAGCCACTGCCAGATCGGCCTTGGCCTGTTCGACGGATTGCACGAATTCAGCGTCATCCAGTTGGGCCACCACCTGTCCTTGCTGGACCGGATCGGCCAGGTCGACGGTCAGTTTGACGATGCGTCCCCCCACTTTCGGGGCCACGACAAAACGAGCCCGTGCTTCGAGGGTTCCCGAATAGACACGTTGCATGGCAATCCGACTCTGAACCACAGGGGCCACCGAGACGGGGGCCACCAGCGACTGATTCTGGCGGACGGCCTGCGACTGCTGGGTCTGAAGTTGACGCACCACGGCCCAACTCAATGTGCCCAACAGTGCAATCGATACCAAACCGGCTATCCAACGCATGTTTGATTCCACCCCACGGGGTTTTCCGAGGCACTTGGGCGGTCGATATCAACCGGTTGTTATCGCCAGGCCGATTACTGTGCCTGCGTACCATATCAGCCTTGCCATCACGAATCGACTGTCAGCCGAAATTCAGCTTTCTCAGTCAGGATCGGGGTTCCGGCCAAACAGGGATCCATACAAAGGCTTATCCCATGCATGAGGCCGGGATGGACAGATATCCAACCTGAGCTGTACTGACTGGGTCGCATCAGAGTGTTGGCCGGTACCCTTCTTGCGTTAAGGATCTGCCAACGGATGTATGGCGCGGTGGCCGTGGCCCGCCATCTCGTAAAAGCATTCAGATCTCACGCCACATGCAGAGTGCACGGCTAAGATAATCGCCCCGATATCACCGCCCGAGTTTCGATCACATGACCGTCATCTTTTCATTTTGGCCATGGATCGCATTCAACGCGATGATCTTCGTGATGCTGCTGATCGATTTGTTGGTATTCCATCGAAAAGCTCACGAAATCCGGATGCGCGAAGCGGTGGGATGGAGCATCTTCTGGATCAGCATCGGACTGAGTTTCACCGGCTTTGTGTACTGGCATTACGAAACGCATTTTGATCCGACGCTGCTCACCGGGGCCGTGCCACCCGGGGCCCCCACGGCAGTGGAAGGATTGGGGACACTCAGCGGCAAAGAAGCGTCTTTGAAATATCTGGCCGGTTATGTGCTCGAGAAAAGCCTGAGCGTTGACAACTTGTTCGTTTTTCTCGTGCTGTTCCGGTATTTCGGCATTCCGGCGTTTCTGCAGCATCGTGTGTTGTTTTGGGGCATTCTCGGAGCCCTCGTGCTGCGCGGCAGTTTTATCTTTGCCGGCGTGGCGCTGATTCATGCCTTCGATTGGACGCTGTATGTATTCGGAGCCGTACTCATCGTCACCGGATTGAAAATGGCGCTGCAGCGCGAACAGGAAATGCAGCCCGACAAAAACCCATTGTTGCGCCTCATGCGCCGATGGCTTCCGATGACATCGGAGCTTCAAGGCGATCGATTTGTCGTCAAGCGGGATGGCAGGCGTTTGTTTACGCCGCTTTTCGCTGTGCTATGCATGGTTGAAGTGACCGATGTGATCTTTGCCGTGGATTCAGTCCCCGCCGTACTCGCCCTGACACCGGATCCATTCCTGGTTTACACCTCCAATATTCTGGCATTGCTCGGATTGCGGGCACTGTTTTTCGCGCTCGCCGGCGGATTGTCAGCCTTTACTTATCTGCATTATGGCTTGGCCTTGGTTCTGATTTTCATCGGTGGAAAAATGGTCAGTGCGCACTGGATCGGCCATGTGCCCATCGGTTGGTCATTGGGAGCCATCTTCGCGATTCTCGGAGGTTCGATCCTTCTGGGATTCATCCTGCCGGAGAAAGATCCGGAGGCGACGCCCTGAAAGCGAATTGAATAAGTCGCCTTCGAATATTGATTCACTGTTTGATTGAATAAGATTGATGACGACCGACATCATTCAGAAAAATACTTTTATCCGTCGCCATGCGTGCTGATCGGCTTTTGGGCCGGTGGTTTGCAGTAGGCTTCGAGTTCCACGACGTGGAACCCGCCATTGGCTGAATTGTAAGTGCCGCGAATCCGAATGAATTGAACCGGACGTGGCGCAAAATTGATCGCCTGCCAGCCCGTGGGTTTTTCGGTTTGCGCGGTGCGGTCCAGCAGCGGCTCAAAATTTTCGCCGTCTTTCGAGACGTCGATGGCATAGCGGTAAAAGCGTGGGGCGCCATCCCACAAAAGCATGCGTATCTCGCGCAGCATATAGCGATCCGAAAGCTTGAGGGTCCATGAGCAGGGCCATGAGCCATACGTAAATCCCGTGCTGCCGGTATAGACCGTCGTGTTGCCGTCGATCAGATTGGCGGCATTGGTGATGCTGCCCAGCACGACGGCGCCGTTCTCGGCCAGGGCCACATTGCCGGCCACGGTCTTTGCGCCGGAACGGTTGATCGTTTTCCCGGTCTGTCCCAGTGCCGCCAATGCCTTTTGCGTGCGATCCAGAGCGTGTTTCGCCTTTGAGTGCTGCGGTTCGATCGCAGCGTCACTGTCCAGATAGCTCGTCAAATAAGCTTCGGTGCGCATGAGCAGGTTGGATCGCGCAATGCCGCCGGTTCGCCCGGCCAATTCCGTGTACCAGTCGCTCAAGATCAGGGCCCGCGCAGGTTCGATCTCCGCAGGCTCCTTCGCCGCATCGCGAATGTTGTCTTTGAGCGATTCATCCGTCAGCAAGAAGGTGTATTTGCGGGCCTCGATCGGATTATCGAATTCCACGATGTACAGCATGACCAGATCCAGCGCTGCGCCGGCGTTTTTCGGATCGGATTTAAGTTGCTCTTTCAACTGGTCGGCACGACGCAGGATCACGACCCGGCGATTGAGTTGTTCGATTTCCTTGCGAATGGATTCGCGAAACGGCGAACGAATCGATGAAGCCACTTTCAAGGCCTCGCGATAAGCCGCCATGGCATCTTCGTCGAAACCCGCCCCCGACTTGGCCACCGCTTCATCCATCAACACATCGAGGTATTGCGTGCCCGCCTTGATTTTTTCCTCACCGCGCGCGGTGGTAAACAGTTGTTCGTAAGCCGCGCGGATGCGTTGCGCTGCAAAGGCTTCGCGCTCAGGATCAATCTTGCTCAGTTGCTGCATCGCCTTGAGCGCGATCTGAATCCCGGAAGGATGCGTCATCGCCGCTTCAAAGGTTTTTTCCAGAAGCAGTGATTGCAAGGCCGGACTGCTCTTGGCCGTATCCACTGCGGTGATCAATGAAGACACGAAATCCAGATCATCGGCCGTGTCGGCAGTGGCTTTGACCCGGTTCTCCTGTTCGCCGAACAAATCGCCATACACTGTTGCCGCGACCGCCCGCTGTTCATCCGTGATCGCCGCGACAGGCTCGGCCGCTTTGGCGGTTGGAACCACCTTGACGCCTTCGTCATCGGCAGCACGGATCTGAATCGCATTCACCGCCACGGCAAGCGTCATCACGCCTGCCGCCAGAAAGCTTTGAGACCGCACGATGTTCGATCGGGTTTGCCAAGCCATGCGATTTGCCACCACCACAAAAAGGGTGAGAAAGGATGATGGCCGATATCTTAGCACGAGGGCAAAAGGCCCTGCCAACTAATGTAAAGGCCATATTCTCGCAAGGTATCGATGGCCATTATCGCCACTTGCCTCATCAACCGCGCGTATCCGACGGGAGAGGCCAGGTGAGGTGAATTCGCACATCAATCGCTCCGATTTAACCAAAGCATGCGCCTCGCGTATTGATCCCTCAAGCTGAGAGTTCGGAACTGAATAATTATCCCATGCTTCTCTTTTCTTAATTCTTTAATCACCCGACAATGTCTTGCCGATGCAGCAGCACGTTCTTCTAGTCTGGGAACTAGGCGGCGGTCTGGGTCATGCCATGCCGCTGATCTCACTCGGTCGCTTGCACTGGTGACTCGTGGGTATCGCTGCACTCTCGCGGTCAAAAATCCGGATCGCGTACGCGCCATCATGCCTGCGGATCTCGATGCGATCCGCGTCATATCAGCGCCTAAAGTCGATCGGGCATCTTCGCACTCAAAGCAAACCCCGCGATCTCTGGCCGAACTGCTTCTGCTGCAGGGCTGGGAAAGCTCCAAACATCTCATGCCGATCCTGCATGGCTGGCGCCCCTGTTCAACCACCACAAGCCTGATGTCATGGTTTTTGATTACAGCCCGGGCGCTCAACTGGCCAGCCGCGGTTATGACTTCAAACGCATCGTGACCGGTATTCCATTCGCCTGTCCGCCATGCGGTGAAGGATTTCCGGCTTTCCACGGCGCGAGCGATGCCGACTTAAACACACTTCAGCAGATCGATGCGCGACTGCTCGACGCGATGAACAATGCTCTGGGCACGCTGAGCCTTGCGCCATTTGCCCATGCGGGCGAACTTTACACGCAGATCGATCAGATGCATGTACTGGGAATTCCCGAGCTCGATGCTTATGCAAGTGATCGCGCCGGAAATTTCACAGGCGTCTGGCCCGCCTCCATCTGCGGCGCCGCCCCCGAGTGGCCCAAGGGTGATGGTCCTCGACTTGCCGGCTATCTCAAGTCTTCGCGCTTGCTGGAGCCTTTGCTCAATGCGATTCCCGATTCCGGCCTGCGCGCCCTGCTCTATGTCTCGGATATGGATCACACGAAACTGAGTGCTTTTGCCCATCCGTCGATTCGATTCAGCGCAGCGCCTCTGGACTGGCCCGCAACCGTGCGCGATGCCGATCTCGCGGTACTGCATGGCGGCCTCACTTCCACCTGCGAAGCATTGCTGGCCGGCACGCCGACGCTGATCGCGCCGCTTTACCAGGAACAGCGGATTACCGCCGAGCGTGTGGAGCAACTCGGCGCGGGCGTGAGTCTGGAACTGCATCATCTCGATGGCTTGAGTACGCGACTGGCGAACTGGGCATCTGAGCTATCGGTCTGTGTGCAAGCACCGGAACGTGGATTGGCTGAAGTGGTCGACTCGATTGATGGCATGGTGAAGATATAAAGCAACTGGCTCTCAGCGGCCACCGCGACAGGTAAGATCCGGCCCTAATGGGAGGCTGGACATGCCATCAGCACTATTACTCATTGACCGTATCGCCTGTCTTTTTGCGGGCGCTTACATGCTTGCCAAGTCACGCATCGCTACCAGTGCCTCGCCCATCGCTCGGCTATTGGCCCAGAAAGATCACGAAGCCACCAAGAGCCGCCTGCTCGATCGCGAACTCGATGTGCTCCGTGCTCAGCGTGCCGCGATGCACCCTCACAAACGCCCGGATTATGGTCGCGAACAGCGTCTTGAGATCCTTCTGCTGATGCGCCTTCGCGGATGGAATGCCACTCAGGCTGCAAACCGTTTCGTCCTCCATCCGAATACCGTGCGAGCGTGGATCCGTGAAGCCCAAGACGGTGGCGAAAGAAGACTCTCCGTCCCGTGGAATCGCTATCACGACGCAGTTCGATGGGTCATCACCGAGATCCGACGGCTCTGTCCCGAACCGGAGTTCGGAACCAGACAAATCGCCCGACACCTGGTGCGCGCAGGGATTCAGGTCAGTCGCTCGACCGTACAGCGCGTGCTCCATGGCTCTGCCAGAACTAGGCCACCATTGATCCGGCCGATGGGTCTCAGACCTACAGGCCTGCTTGCGCCAAAACGTGTGAGCCAGACCTGGCACGTTGATCTCACTACGGCGCATGCAGCGTGGCTCTCGTTTCACGTGATAGCCATTCAGGACGGCTACTCACGAATGCTGTTGTCGCTGTATGCATTTCCGCGCCATCCTGCCGCAAAGGATGTCGTCAAGGCATTCACTCAATGTGCCCGTCTATACGGCAAGCCCGGCGCCGTGATCTGCGACAATGGATCACAGTTCAGATCTCGATTCGTTCGGGCGATGAAATGGATCGGCGTTCGAGTGGTTCACAGTCGTGTTCGCAAGCCCAGCACGAATGGAAAGATCGAACGACTGTTCCGCACATTTAAGCGATGGTGGCGTACCGCCCTGTTGCCGTGGGGATGGCCCAGCATCAACATGCAGCTTGAAGATTACCGGCACTGGTTCAACACCCACCGGCCACACGCGGCGGCACGGGTGGACGAACGCCGCTTGAGGCGTGGTGCCATACGGAATTGCCAGAGCCATTGCCGATTTTTGCATGTGACGCTGTCATGCCGCAGATCGATATTCGACGGGTCAACTACCGAGGCGATCCCGCCTTGCCCGTGGTCAATATTCATTTGCAGAAGGAGACACGACTAGCCGCATGAATAGCGGATGATTCAGTCAGCGCAGAGCCAATCAGACGAGATCAGTGCGCGCCAAGCGCGATGAAGTTGCTCTCAAGGCGATGATTTATACGCGCGGCGTCTGATCAATAGAGGCAGATTGGAGTCACAAGCGGCTGGGCCAGTACAATTCATAACCCCCGCAACAGTAATCACGAATCTTCAAAGGTTAAGGACTTCTGCAGGCCGACGATTTTGACGTTGGACGTTTGGCCAGCCTGAAAAAGTCCAAGCAATCTTGGCCATTAATCCTTGACATCGAATTGATCAAATGCCGCATTGAGTTTTTGAAGCTGCAAATTGATTTTTCGAGTGAGCGTCTCGGCGTCATACGGCACTTCGTTACCGTAACCCCGCTCGCCACGATCTTTGGCGACCGCAATAAATAATTCATTTAAATGATTATTGGGTATTTTAAATTCTATCTTTTGAGAAATTAATTTAATCATGGCGCCAATTCGTAATTTAATTTGCGCAAGAGTTAATTTTGGAATTGGCGAACCGGCCATGGCTTTTAATATTTTATTGCGCGTATCCGCATCGCCCTTGGTCATTAAATAATGCCAAATTATTTTTAATTTAGGGTCGGAAAGAATAATTACTTTATCAATTCGAATTAATTGATCCAAAGCCTCCAAATCGCCCTGGCGAGCTTTTCGGAGAATTAAACTCGGGCATTCATCATGCAAAAATAAACACGGCAATTGAATGGCGCCGAAATAATACGCCACCCACTGGATCACCATTTGGGCTTGCGCATTTGCCTGCGGATTATTCGCGGTGATTTCGAGGATGTTTTTATCAGCGGTGGCGTTGGGGTTTTCAATCCACGCTTTAAATCCTGCTTCTAATATTTCGAGTTTTTCGGCTTTGGGCAAATCGCTCAATTCGCCGCGATGAATTTGGTGAGCAATTTTATCGCCAAAAATAATCGTGAATAAAACTCGGCGCAGACCTCGCGAGCGGCGGTATAAAACCGCCCATCGAACCAAAGCAGGTGGTTCTAGATTGGTCGCCCAGCCTTTGCGAAGTGTCAGGAAGAATTCGTGAGCGTCATCCGCGATCGGTAGCATGCGGGCGTAGTAGCCCACCATCGCGGGCTTGCCTTGACACCATTTGTCTAGGTGAGTGGTGGGCATTCATCGCATTGTAATTGAAGAATTGACCACGGGCCGAACACGAAACTTCTTAAATTGGTGGGTGTCTTTTATCTTCCTATTAGGATGCCCCATCTCCTGTATATTCGCGGTGGTCCGGCACCATGCCGTCGCGAACCCATTCATCTAGCGATGGAAATAGTTTTGTATCTGGCCAGCGAGAATCTTTCTCTGGTTCGCCGCTCCACGTCAAATGCACCACTGCATAAGCTTTAGATTCTCCAGCTATCTCGAATAAAACAGCATCAGAATCAATACGTTGAGCGATCGCACGAACGCTTTTACCCCACAATGGATGATGTGCGGTCACTTCATGCTGAAGCTCGTTGACCAGATTCTCTGAAAACTGTTCAACCATTCTCCATGGCGCTTGGAATTCAACAGACATCAATCATTCCTTATTTGGGTAGCCGAGGCGAAGCCAACGTTCCAGTAGCCGGCAAAGGTGGTCGCTGATTGCTTGTTCGGTAATGCAGTGCTTCACCCCAAGTACGCGCATTTCCAAATCGCCCCAACATCGACTTAGGTAATGGATCGCTTGGCGATCGAACATTCACAGGAATATCGGTGATGCCTAGCTCTCTAGCAATAGCAATACGCGTATTATCAATCGTCACAACACCCTTTGATGTGTTCACCGCATCAACAGCCGGACCATTCCAGCCCTTATTTGTCATTGATTCGCGAAGTTGAGCAGCTCGCCCTCTGCCACCTGCGCTATTTTGCGAAAAGCGAATCTGCTCTGGATTCATACTAGTGGGACTAGTTCCCGCAATCCTCCCCGCCCGAACCTGAGCCCGATGTAACAAGGCAATTTGTACCAAGTTAGTAGCGAACTGAGCAACGGCAATCTGTTCTTGAGAAGCACCCGCCAACTCTAAACCATAAATACCAGCTTCTGTTACTGCGTAAACCGCCGCCGCAGTGCCCACAGCCTTAGCAACATAAGTAGCCGCCGCTCGGGTCCCGGCCACGGCTGCAACTTTGCCAGCCGATATAGCCAAACCACCAATGCCAGTAGCAATGCCGACAGTTGCTACAGCATAATCTGCATAAGTGAGAATCTGTATGGCTGTTGATAGGTTGCTAGCCGTGCTAAGGGCATTATTCCCCATCTGGCCAGTGTGTCTTTGAATTCGCTGATAAACACTATTTGGGTGGTTAATTTCTGCGCCAATCCAGATCCCAACTCCACCCACTTGGCCTTGCGGCAAGGCAAATACAGCCCTAGAAGCGCCATCGCTCCCCGTCCTTGCCGCAAATTCATGTAAACCGAGCAAAGATACGCGATAGCTGAATATTTCTTTTTCTAGCTTCTCGATTCCGTTTGGATCTATCAGGATGGGTTCTCCCGGCTTGGAGGCCATCGCACCTAACTGCAGCTGTTTTACGATGCTTTCAATATTGCCTTTAGTCCTCTGTATTTTCTCTAATTCCAATGTGAAGTTGCTTTTGGTCGGACGCACCATGCCACTTGGATCGACATCATTGGGCGATTCATTCCCCACATACCTAAACAGATTCGCATCCCCCGCCTCAAACCCAATCGGATCCTCAGAGATAAACTGCCCCACCGTCGCGTCGTAATACCGCGCACGATAGAAGTTCAATCCCGTCTCGCGATCGAATTCACGGCCGGTATAGCCGAAGATGTGCTCGACGCTCGGGTTCGTCTCTGACGTAATGTTCCCGAAGGCGTCATAAACCCGGTGGTTCACCACCGAAGTCGTACCGGTGGTTTCGTCGTGATCAGCCAGATCTCGCACCGAGCCGAGATTGTCGGCCAGCGGCCAGATGACGTTGCCTGCCTGCAATACGTCGGTCACCTGCTCATCGGCGAGGATCTCGTCGGTGCGCATGCCGTGCAGATAACGGTGCGTGAGTTCTGTGGCATCGGCGATGCCGTCGCCGTTCTGGTCTTCGAACTGCAGCGCGATGTGGTCACCGTCGTAGACCTGGCGAATGGTCTGATCGATCGCGCCGTCGCCGTCAACATCGATCTGTTTGGCGATGCGGCGGTTATTCATGTCGTAGGCGTACTGGACCGATGACGTGATCGCCCCGCCGACGCTGACGCGCTCGGTCACGCCGATCAGGCGGTTGCGCGTGTCCCACGCGTATTCGGTCACCGTGCCGTTGGCGATATGTGTGCGCTTGATGCGGTTGCCGTCGCCGTCGTACTGATAGCTGTAGGTGCCATCGGACATCAGGCGGTTGCGGCTGTCGGTCGGTGTGTCGTACGTATTGGCGGCCGCATCGCTCAGGCGGTTGCCGTTTTCGTCGTAGGTGTAGGCTTCCAGATCCACACCATCCAAATCCACATCGAGCAACTGGCCGCGATCGTCGTACGCATACTCAAGCAATCCATCCAAACTATCAAAGCTTGTCACGCGATTGGCTGAATCGAACGTCCATTGATAGTTAGCCAGCGTGGTGGCGCCCTGAGCGTGAATCAGGTCGGTCAAGCGCGATGCGCTGTCATAGGTGTAGCTGGTGGTCGCCACCAGTTCGTCCATGGCCGCGCCGGTGTAACGCGCGATCTGATCGAGCTGGTCTTCCACGTCGTAGCTGTAGGTGATCTTCTTGTTCGCCACGGCATTGCCGCCCTGGCCGGTCTGCGTGATTGAGGCCAGAAGATCGCGGCCGGTGTAGGTGTAGGCGGTCAGGAAGTCGGCCACGCCGCCGATCGTTGCCGCGGTGCTGATCTTGCGGCCTTCGGTATCGTAACCGTAGGTCAGCACCACTTCGGCCACGCCGGGCGTGCCGCTGTTGGAAATCGAAACCACGCGATCCTGCGCGTCGTAACCGTAAGTGTACGACGAGAAATCATCGGCCATCGAATGGACACGATTCAGAATGTCGTAAGTCGTGATGATCGTGTTGTCGGCATTCGATCCGGATTCGGCATCGGTGCCGTTGCTGTACCAGACTTCAGTGTCCAGGCGATCGACTTCGTCGTAGCTGAACGCGGTGGCCCGGCCATTGCGATCGACCGAGAGCGTGAGGTTGTTTTCGATGTCGTACTGCCAGGCGCGGGCGAAGGTTTGGCCTTCAACATTGATCTGTTCGTAAACCTTGCGGTCCCAGTTGTCGTAGGCAAAGCGCGTGACGTTGCCTACCGCATCGGTGACCGAAGTGAGATTACCGCGCAGGTCATAACCGTAAAGCACGCTGTGGCCGTTGGGATCGGTCTCTGAGGTTTTACGGTGCAGATCGTCGTAGTTGTAGGTCCAGGTTTCGCCGAGCTGATTGGTGCGCGAGATCAGGCGATCGTACAGGTCGTAAACCAGCGATTCTTCGGGTGATTGATCGGGGCCGGCGCCATCCGGATCGGATAGAGCGTGTGGGTCAACCGGCCGCGGTCGTCATACGTATATTGCGTGGTGCGCTTGAGTGCATCGGTGCGTGCCAGCCAGGCTGGCCGGCCGCATCGTATGTATTGCTGACAGTGGGT
>CALOAZ010000071.1:0-8599 GCA_942491355.1 uncultured Phycisphaeraceae bacterium | reverse complement strand
TTTGGATCACCAATGGGAACCGGCGCGAAGCGCGTTTCGAAAAAGCCCGCACCTGGATGTCGGCTTCCACCGGCAATCAGCACATTGCCCGGCAGCGTGGGATTGATGCGGTCCTGCATTTTCATGGCCCATGCACCCATCGCCGGATGCACGATGGTGCCGCGCTGCGTGTAGCTGGTGTGCATCAGATAATTGCCGCGTTCGTGAGCGCCTTGTGTGGAACTCAGTGAATTCACGATGGCAGCATGGTGCATGTGCTTTGCGGTTTCGGGCAGATATTCGCTGATACGCAGGTTGTCGGCGCTGGTTTTGATGGCCTGCACCGGGCCCTGGACTTCAGAGCCGGGTTTGACGTCGAAGGTATCAAGATGGCTCATGCCGCCCGACATGTAGAGATAGATCACATGTTTGGCGGCACCGCTTTTGGGTGTGACGGCCGCCGCGAAGGCGCTCGCGCCATTGAAGGAGGGCAGGCTCACGCCAAGCAATGCACCGGCGGTGCCGGTCATGAAGTTGCGTCGGGTCGGTTCATCGCATCGGTTCAGGAATGATTTCATGGAAGTCACCTCGGTCAAGGCGTGGCGTTTGTTTTACTGCACGAAGGCGAACGAGCGGGTGTTGAGCAGAGCCCACACCACATTGCCGAAGCCTTCTTTGGCATCGGTGGCAAGTTCAGTTTTGATGAGAGAGCGTTCTTCGGCAGACGGATAACGCGCCAGCGTGCCGAGGAAAATCGCATCGATCTTCTGATCCGGCGTGCCGGCTTTTTCAATGCTTTGTCGCAGCACGGCGTTGGCCGAACCGAGCTGCCGGTAAATCGGGCCATTGAGCAAGGTCAAAACTTGCGTGACGGTGGCTTCGGTGTTGCCGCCGTCAATCACTTCCCGATCGGATTGACCGAACTGCTGCAGAAAGTGTCCGGCGGGGGCGGGTTGAGTCACTTCTGAAGCCCGGACCAATTCGCGGCCATAGCCGTTCCAGCGGCTGTCGTCGGCGGGGTCCGATTCGGATCTGAAATTCGATTTGTCGCGTAAAGCCTCGATTTGGCCGCGGATTTTTGCGATTTCTTTGGCATCGCGTTTCCGGAGGGCATCTTTCATTTGTGCTTGCAGTTCGCGGTACTGCCGGGCGCGATTTGGGGCTTCGCGCTGGTTGTCGGCGATCTCTTTGGCCATGGCGAGAATCTGCTGAGCATCTTTATCGCGCAATTCTTCCAAGCGGTTTTTGCCGTCATACGGGCTGGTGATTTTTCGTCCTTGGCGAAGATCCGGTTCGGGAAGCGCCAACGTAAGCATCGAATCCCAGAGTTGTTCTGCGGTCATGCGGCGCAGCAGCGGGCCTTGAAAGTGGTAGGGTTCTGCAAGATCCACTTCGACAGCCGTGGCCTCGCGTTGATAGGTCTTCGTGTGATAAACCACGCGCAGGAATTGCTGCTGATTACAATCAAGGCGTTTCATCAGCGCTTCGAGGTACTTCATGAGTTCCGGATTCGAGGCCACCGTGTCGTCACGAATGTCGTCGATCGGTTCGACCATCGCACGCCCAAAAGCCTGCTTCCAGAGACGATTGACGATGACGGTGGTGAATCGCGGATTGTCCGATGATGTCATCCACTGGGCATAGCTTTCGCGGCGTGAATCACCGGGCTTGATCTCCGGCGCTTTGCCGAAAAGCGTCATGGGCTCCACGACTGAACCAGGCTTGGCATCGTCGTATTGATATTCTTTCGGCAGCTTGGCCATACGCCGAGGGTCTTCGCTGACCTCATAACGCATACGCCGTGTCAGGTTGCGAAGAATCTGCTTGGTCTGATTGTCCACGTCGCGGCTTGTGGTCAGTTTCTGGAGTTCGCGATATTTGCCGCGTTCTTCATTGGAAGGCTTGGCGCGGGTCTGCACGCCATAGGTGTACGCAGCCATTTCATAAAATTCGTGTTGCGTCCATTTATCGAACGGGTGGTCGTGGCACTGGGCGCAGGCCAGTTGCGTGCCCAGAAAGATCTGGACCGTGTTGGCCATGTTGTCGAGCGGCATGCCGTCGTCGCGCATGTAGTAGCCCGACGGGCCGTTGTCGTAGATGTGGCCGCTGGCGGTGAGCAGTTCACGGACGAATTGGTCGTAGGGTTTGTTGTCGCGGATCGATTGCTTGACCCAGTCGATGTAAGTGTTGCCGGTGCTTCCACCGGTCATGCGGCTTTGAATGCGCAGAATATCGGCCCAGAAGTTGAATTGGTGGCTGACATAGCCTTCGGAGCCGATCAGTTGGTCGATCAGATTGGCGCGTTTGTCTTTTGCTTTGTCGTCAAGAAATGATTTGGCTTCATCGTGGCTGGGAATGCGGCCTGTGGCATCAAGGTAAAGGCGGCGCAGAAACGTGGCATCATCGATGGGGGCATTGGGCCTGATGTTGTGGCGTTTCAAATCGGCTTCGACCAGCTTGTCGATTTGATCCGCAGCGGAACGGATCTGCGTCGGCGTCAGCTCTGAAGGGTGTGGCTTGCCGGAGACCGCGGCGCGGGTTTCCTGGGTTTTGGCGACCAGCGGACGTTCGGCAGCATCAGCCAGAGAGGCTGCGAGACAGATCATCAGACATGAGCTGATGGCCAGGGCGATTTTCGGCATGGGGTGGCGCTCCGGCAAAGAGGTGTTAACCGATTTTAGACATGGGGCATGCAGGACGTTGCATTCCAAGTCGTAATACGTAGACCGGACGCTTCGGCATCCCTTGCTATTGCCTGAGTTTGCCCAGATGCGTGAAAACCATGAAAAAAGCCGCGACCCATCAGGTCGCGGCTTTTGTGCGTAAGCTTTGTGATATTAGGCGTTTATTCGCCGGTATTTTCGCCTTCGGCTTTTGTTTCTTCGGCAGCGGCTTCGGTACTCGGCCGCTGCGGCGACCGCGGTTTCGGCGCCACCGCTTTTGCGGAGTTTGGCGGCGAAAGCCGTTCGCTTGTCCTGAATCTGTCGGCGGCTGGATCGGCTGCGGTGGGTGTGCTTTTCATCATCTCCCACGAGTTGCAGTACGACCAAGTCGGCGCCATCACCGATGCGATGCCGGGCCAGCTTGACGATACGGGTGTAGCCACCCGGACGATTGGCGTAGCGCGGACCGATCTCGTCGAAAAGCTTCGAGACGACGCGCGGGCCGTCAATCAGCTTTTCGGAACTCTTGTTCACTTTGTAGCCATCGGCCAGGCTCGGTGGGTTATCCCAGTCGATCGCTTCGGCGACCAGGATGGGATTGCCCATGCGCTGGATCGCACGGCGGCGAGCCGCCATGTCGCCCTGTTTGGCGAGTGTGATGAGTTTTTCCACGTAGGGCTTCAGAGCCCGCGCCTTGGGGGCGGTCGTGGTGATGCTGCCGTGTGTGATCAGGCTGACGGCCATGTTGCGGAACATGGCGCGACGATGCGCTGTCTTTCGGCCCAGTTTATAACCTGCTACTGCGTGTCTCATGGTTGGATGCTCCAAGCCCCTTGCGGCGGGCTTCAGGCGTCGATTGACTCGGCGCCGCTGATCATCGATTCGTCATCGTCATCGTCATCGTCGGCGTCAGCCAGTTCATCATCGTCGAGCGGTGCGCCGGAAAGCTTCATGCCCAAGTCTTCGAGCTTGCGTTTGATTTCACGCAGGCTGGTTTTGCCGAACGATCGAATTTTCAGGAGATCGGCTTCGCTCAGGATGATCAGTTCGCCGACGGTGTTGATGCCGGCGGATTCCAGGCAATTGCTGGCTCGGACCGACAGATCAAGATCGGCGACGGACATGCCGAATTTACCGTCCTGTTCCTGGGTTGCCTCGATGGCGGCAGGGGCGTCGGCGCTGACGATTTCTTCACCGATTTCGAAGTACTGCACAAACGGGTTGAGGTGCTTGCGTAGTACCTTGGCGGCTTCGACCATCGCCAGTTCCGGGGTGACGGCACCATTGGTCCAAATATCAAGCGTGAGCTTGTCATAGTTGGTCTTTTGGCCGACGCGGGTGTCTTCAACTTTGTACCGGACGCGGAGCACCGGCGAGAAGATGGCGTCGACATGAATGATGCCGGCCTGCTGCTCAACTTCGCGTTCGTAAAGTTCGCTGGCGGGGACATAGCTGCGACCCTTTTCAACCGTGAATTCGATGTCGAAATCGACGGGCTTGGTCAGGGTTGCCATTTTGAGATCTTTGTTGAGCACGGTGATGGAAGTGTCGGCCTCAATCAGGTCGGCAGTGACTTCGCCGGGTCCCGTCGCGGCAAGCGACATGGTCTTGGGTTCATCGCCTTCCATCGAGACCACGAGATTCTTGATGTTCAGGATGATGTCTGTGGCATCTTCCTGGACGCCTTCAAGGCTCGTGAATTCGTGGGATGCACCTTTGATCTTCACTTTGGTGACCGCAGCGCCTTCGATGGTCGAAAGCAGAATGCGGCGCAAACTGTTGCCGATCGTGGTGCCCAGACCGCGTTCAAACGGTTCGACCACGAAACGGCCATAGGTGTCGGTGTTGCTGGCGTCGGGGACGACGCGGCTCGGTAGTTCCAATCCTCTCCATCGTGCACGCATGATGCGTTCCTCTCTTGGCGGTGTGGCTTTGTGGGGCCTTCAATTCCGGCTGTCGGAAGAATCATGGCCCACCGCCGGGTCATGGCTTCCTGCTTTCGCGGAATTGTTATTTGGTTTGTGTCGTCAGTCGACCGGAATCAGACGCGACGTTTTTTCCGCGGGCGGCAGCCGTTGTGTGGAATCGGCGTGCAGTCTTCGACGGCAGTGATCTTCAGGCCGCTGTTTTGCAGAGCGGTCACAGCCGATTCGCGGCCGGGGCCGGGGCCCTTGATCTTGCACTCCAGCTCCTTCATGCCCATCTTCTTCACCTTGACCGCACAGTTTTCGGCGGCGCGGGTGGCGGCGAAGGGGTGCTCTTTCAGTGAGCCCTTGAAACCGAGTGTGCCGGCGGAGTCCCAAGCAAGGACTTCGCCATTCACATCGGTGATGGTGACCTGAGTGTTGTTGAACGTCGCCTTGATATGGGCGACACCCTTGGTGACGTTGCGACGAATTTTTGACTTCTTGGCCATGAGGTTCTCCGAAGCTGCGATCGCTGCCACTCGGGCAGCTCGCTTCGTGTTTCAGCGGGAGGTTTAACCCTTCACGCTCTTCTTGTTCGCGACGGTTTTTCGCTTGCCCTTGCGGGTGCGCGCGTTGGTTTGAGTGCGCTGCCCGCGGACCGGCAGGCCGCGGCGATGGCGATCGCCCCGGTGGCTGCGGATTTCGCGCAGGCGCTGGATGTTCTGTGATACCTGGCGCCGCAAAGCACCTTCGACCACGAAATTGTTTTCAATGATCTGATTCAGGCGCGCCACATCATCCTCAGTGAGGGTGTGGGTGCGTGCCTGGCCATCCAGGCCAGCCTCATTGAGGATGGCCTCGGCAAATTTAGGACCGATCCCGTGCACATAACGCAGGGAGATCCGGAGAATCTTGTTTTCGGGCACGTCGACGCCGGCGATACGGGGCATGGCGTTTCTCCTGAAGCAGGGTTGGATTAACCCTGGCGCTGCTTGTGCTTGGGATTGGTGCAGATGACACGGACCACGCCTTTTCGGCGGATGATCTTGCAGTGTTCACAGATACGTTTGACGCTGGATCGAACCTTCATGGTCTTCCCTCTGGGTTCCTGCCGCTCAATGGCGGTATGTGATCCGACCTTTGGTCAGGTCGTAAGGGCTCAGCTCAACAGTCACGCGGTCGCCTTCGACAATACGGATGTAGTGCTTTCGCATTTTGCCAGCCAAGTGGGCCAGGACGATGTGATCGTTCTCCAGCTTGACCTTGAACATGGCATTGGGCAGGGCACTGATCACCTCTGCATCGACCGGGATCTTGTCTTCTTTGCCCACTGTTTTCTCGTTCCAATCCTTAACGACCGGAGCTCACCGACCATCGGTAAGCACTTCGCAGCCGTTGGAAGTCACCGCGATCGAATGCTCGTAATGCGCCGCGGGTTTTCCGTCGGCGGTGACGACGGTCCAGCCGTCGTTGAGCAGTCGAACGCGTTCCGTTCCGAGGCAACACATCGGTTCGACGGCCAGCACCATGCCGGGCGTCAGTTCGATGTCGTTCCTCAGAAGCTCGGGGCCTACAAAATTCGGGACCTTGGGCTCCTCATGGAGCTGTCGGCCGATGCCGTGACCCACGAAATCCTTGACCACACCCATCCCCGCCTCTTCGGCGTATGTCTGCATCTGTCGGGCGACCGCACTCCATCGCACGCCCGGACGGATGTTTTCTATGGCGATCTCGAGCACATGCTCGGTCACCTCGCACAGCTCCCGCCATCGGGTCGGGACCTGGCCGACGAGAATTGTCGTGGCCGAGTCGCCGCACCACCCGTTGAGGCGGACGCCAAAATCCACACTGACCAGGTCACCTTCTTCGATCACGCGCGGTCCCGGAATGCCATGCACAACCTCCTCGTTCACGGAGATGCATGTCACCGCCGGGAAGGCGGGGGTCGAAGGTCCGGGTGCCGGATATCCCTTAAAAAGGGGTACAGCACCGGGATTCTCAGCCAAGACCTTGACGGCCTCGGCGTCGATCTGCGCCGTCGTAACACCGGGTCTGCAGATGGCTCGACAGCGGTCGAGCGCCTCTCGGACCAGACGGCCTGAGGCGCGCATTTGCGCAATCTGCTCGGTCGTCTTGAGGGTCGCAGTGGTCACGTCGGTGGTCAGCTATCCACTTGTCATGCCCTGGACGCCGGCCCAGGGACAAAAGTTCCAGTATACGACCCGCCGCGTGGGCCGTCCAACCATTGCAGCGGTGCCTCAGGCCCCGCGGGATGAGCGAATTCGGGGGCCTTTTCCTCCGCCCGGACCGTCACCGCCACTCAGAAAACCCTGATAGTTTCGCATCAACAGGTTGGCTTCGATGCGCTGAACGAAATCGAGCGCCACGCTGACCGTGATTAACAGGCCGGTGCCGCCCAGAAAGCTCGAGACAAAGAACGGGATGTTAAACGCGCCACTGATGATGGTGGGCACAATCGCGATCACCGCCAGAAAGCCCGCTCCAACGTAGGTGATACGTTCCATCACGGTTTCAAGATAGTCAGCGGTCCGCGGACCCGGGCGCAAGCCTGGAATGAAGCTGCCGTGATCGCGCAGGTTCTCGGCCATTTCCTTGGGCTGAAACTGCACACTCGTCCAGAAATAGGCAAAGAAATAAATCATCGACACGTACACGAGAACATAGAGGTAGTGGTAGCCACTCATGCTCAGTTCATTGCTGAGCCAGTCAAAGAAACCAGCAAAGCCAGTCATCTCGCTTGCGCGACCGACGCTGGCCAGCCATGGGAACAGCATCGCGGGGAACATCATCAGAGAGCTGGCAAAGATGATCGGCATCACGCCGCCGTGGTTCACGCGAAGCGGCAGGTAGCTGCGCTGGCCGCCATAACCGCGACGTCCACGCGTGTGTTTAGCTTGCTGAATCGGAATACGGCGTTGACCTTGCGTGATCAGGATCGAACCCGCCACCACCAGCACGAACGATGCCATCAGGATGGCAACATCCATGAGCGGGCCAATGGACGTGCTGGAGCGGTGGAGGAGATATCAAAACGGGTGATGATCGTGCCAATCGCGTCATCCATGTGGGCGAGAATGCCTGCGGTGATGATCAGCGAGATGCCGTTGCCGATGCCGAACTTGTCAATCTGTTCACCGAGCCACATGAGGAACATCGTGCCGGTGGTCATGCCCAGCACACCGCAGGTCCAGTAGGTGACCGAGCCACCGAAACCGGGATACACCCAACCCTGACCTTTGAAAAAGCCCAGGTAAAAGATCGATTGCACGATGCAAAGGCCGAAAGTCAGGTAGCGCGTGTATTCCTGGACTTTCTGACGACCGCCGGGATCTTTCTGGAGCTGCTTGAGGCTCTCGACCACTGTGCCCATCAATTGGACAATGATGGCTGCCGAGATGTACGGCAGAATACCTAGACCGAACAGCGTACTCTGACCGAGAGCACCCCCGGTGAAGATGCTGATGAACTGGGCTAAGTCGCCGATCGCGCTACCCTGTTGCTCTGCAAAGAAGGCCTTGAGTTCGGCCTGATTCACGGCGGGGAGTGGAATCCCGGAAGCCGATGCGGTAAATCACCAAGAGCATCCCGATCGTGAACAATAATTTGTTCCACGAAGTTCGGGAATCTTGAAGATGTTTGCAAAGGCCTTGATCTTGGTTTCTCCAGCCAGATCCAGACCACGGCACCCCGGCGGTGGTGATCGAACCACCGGCGCTTTCAATCTTCTGCAGGGCGGAGGCCGAGACTTTGGTGGCCTTGATGGTCGGCAGTCAGTTCGCCTGTGCCAAGAATCTTGACCGGGTCGGCGGCATGACGGATTGAACCGGCTTTCGCCGGAAACTTCGCCATCGACGGTCGCGCCCATTAGGTGTCGATCAAGGTCAGCAAGATTCACCACGGCATAGCGTGTAGTGAAGTTGGCGTTATTGAAACCACGCTTGGCAATTCGGCGGAAGTAGGGCATTGCGTAACACCCTGATGGGCTGGATCGAACCGGAAAAACCACTGCGCCGTCCAGCCAGCAATGCA
>CALOAZ010000070.1:0-17102 GCA_942491355.1 uncultured Phycisphaeraceae bacterium | reverse complement strand
AAGCCCATTAATCGATTCGGCACAGCATTTTACGTCATCGATCGTCGCATCTCGTTCGGCCTCCGGGCCCGTGTTCACCCGCACGGCCCTGGCGCCGAGCTCTCGCGCCGCCTCGAACCACCTGCGGTGGCCCTCGATGGCCTTGCGACGCTCGCCCGGGTCGGGCGTCGAGAGGTCCCCCTCGTCGTCGATCATCATCAGGATGATCTCGACTCCGGCGTCGCGGGCGGAATCGCCGAGTGCCTTCACCGAGGCCTGGCCCGGCCCGTCGGTCAGGGTGTTCACGAGCTCGACGGCATCGATCCCGAAGTCCTCCCGCGCGACGCGGGGAAATTGCGAGCGAGGAAACTCGCCGGCCTCGATGGCCCGGTGCAGCGACCACTCGGCGAGTGAGATCGAGAATCGTTCGGAGCGGGTTTTCATGCTGGCGGGATCTCCATGACCTGAAGACGATGGTTTCGGGATTCGAAGATATTCCGGTTCCCGGTGACGGAAATCGGATCTGGACCCATCGGGACCCTCAAGAGAACTCAGTCACCGAGCATCATGTCACCCGCAGCCAGAAATCCTGACTCCGGCGAGAACGAGGTGGATCGCATCATCGCCGATTACGTTCGCGCTCGCGAGCGCGGCGAGTCGGTCGATCTCGAGAGCCTCGTCGCGGAATACCCCGACCACGAGGAGGCACTGCGAGAGTTCGCCCGGGATTACGAGTGGATCGGTACGCCCGCAGGGCCCCGAGTGAGTGCGAACGGCCTGTTTTCATTCGAGGCGGGTCAGGAATTCGGACCCTACCGCATGGTACGGGAAATCGCTCGCGGGGGCATGGGGGTCGTCTACCGGGCCCGTCGGACGGATGGCGAGCAAGACGTGGCCCTCAAGGTCCTCCGGGCCGGGGAGCTGGCCTCGCGGGGGGAAACCGAGCGATTTCGCCAGGAGATCCAGGCGGCCTCGCGCCTGAGACACCCGGGCATCGTGCCCGTCCTCGAGGCGGGAGAAGTCAGCGGGCTTCTCTACCTTGCCATGCCCCTGATCGAGGGGGGGACCCTGGCGAGCGTGATCCCGGAGTATCGCTGGAATCCGCGGGCCGCGGCCAGCCTGATCCTCAATCTGGCCCGGGCGATCGAGTCCGCACATTCCGAGGGGATCGTCCACCGCGATCTGAAGCCCGCCAATGTCCTGATCGGACTGGACGGTCGTCCCCGGGTCACGGATTTCGGTCTTTCCAGGGTCGAGAGCCTCTCGACGAGTCTCACCATGACGGTTTGCGGCCCGGCGAACCCATTGGCCGACCCCGCGAAATCACAGCGGGCAACGGTAAACTGATGGTGAATTTCGATACCGGAAAATATCTCGTGGATCTGGAATTCGGCCTGCAGGTCATCGGTCCCATCGGCAACATCATCAAGACGACCCAGGCAACGATCTCGAATGGCGATGTTTTGGAATTGCGCCGCATTGATCACGACAAAGATGCGATTAAAGTCTGGCAGGAACAGGCGCCTGGCGCACAAGCTGATGCGGCTCGATAATCAGCTTGCAACGGATCTGAAAGATTAATAAAAATACGCCTCGCATCGCGAGGCGTTTTTTTATTTGGACTCGACTCCGAAAACCTGCTGCTTCAGGACAAACAGACGGCTTTGTGAATAACGCGCTTCTGCCGCCGAAATCTGATCGATGTAATTTTGGGCATGATGCTCAAGCGTCTGCACGCTCATAAGCAGCGCCATCGGACTGACGAGTCCCTGCTGGCGTGCCACACGCCAAAGCCACCAGCGACTCGAAAAATCGAGGCCGATCGCCCGAGCCACACGCAAGTAGAGGCGAAGGGGTGCCGACTGGATATACATCGTGATGAGATATCGCCCCAACATCAGAGCAAGCAACAACACGATCAGCCCGACCAAGATGCCAAGCACCACGGGCGTGGCATCCCCTTGCGATCGCGTCGCATGGCGTGCGATCTCCCCAAATGGATTGCGCATCTCCAACAACGGTATCATGATGCCTGCTCTCGCAAACTCGCATACTCCGCTTCAAGCACGCCCTGTACACGTCCGGCCCGCGATCGCACTTCGGGATCTGGATCCATGACCATCATCCGCGTGACGATCGCATGACCTTCGGCCCATTTTTCATGTTCCACCACCCACAGCGCACTGAGTCGGGTCCGTGCTCGTGGGTGCTGAAGCAATCGCGTGAGCAACTCTCCGCCAGCCGAATCACCCAGACGACCAAGAATCCATGCGGCATTGGCGGCACTGCGCGGACCGGCTGCGGCACCCGCCACGTGAACCAGAAGATCGCGATACGCCCCCGCCACACCCAGTTGCATCAGCGATTCGATCGCATTGGCTCGCACGCGATCATTGCGATGCTGTAACAACTCCGCCAGACCACGAACAAAGGTCTTGCCGCTCGGGATCTGCCCCAGCGCCGCAGCAGCCGACGCGGCCACACGCGGATCTGGATCAGCCATCAATCCGGCAAAACTTGTTTCGAGACCCGCAAGGCACTTCAGCGATCGAGCCATCGCGATGGCCTTGAAGCGATCCGTATTGTCACGCGACTTCATTTTGCCGGCCAGACGCTGAATCAGATGTCCGCCGCCCTTGACCAGCACGCGACCGGCACTGAGCCGCATCTGCGGATCCAGACGATCCCATTTATCCCAGAGATGGCCAAACCCCACTGACATCAGATAGCGCTCGGCAATCCGTCGAACCTCCAGATGCGGCGAATCAACCATCAGACCCAGAAGGCGCGTCAAACCCACCCACTGACGTAAAATCAAGTGGCGAAGAGCAATACGCGCGATGATCGGATCAGCATCCAGACACATCATGACCACGCGGTCATCGGCCACACGTGTCCGCATCGCCATCATGGCTCGAAGCACCAACATGCGCTGAGCGCGATCCACCGTCGATGCCATCTCAGCCAGCAAAGCTGCTTTTCGGGCAGAATTAGCACGCAAGGCCAGCAGCCACATCGGAACGAGTCTCTGTCGGTCGGGTGGTAATCGCAATAACAACTGCTCAGACGGAAGCAGATGGTCTGCCTGTCCGATCTGACGGACCGCGAGACGCACTTCTGGTGCGACCAGCAAATGAACGCTGGCCATGAGTTGTTCCAGCCGATCCTGCGATTCTTTGCGACGCAACGCTTCGACCACCACACTGCGCAATCCAGAAATGCCTGCATAACACAGTAATGCCCGATTGATCAGGTGATGATCCAGCTGAAGGATGACCTGCTTGAGATGGCCGTAAACCGCCGATCTGCGATTGGTCAACCTCTCCAGCAGTTGAGGCGGCTTGCGCGGTGCCAGGCACGCGGCGGCCATCAGCACCATGTGTTCCTTGTGCTTGTGGTAGCTGTCAAAGGCTTCCAGCAAGGCTGAAGAAAACAGGCCCACCGCACGCGTCACACCAATTTCGGGTTTTTCAGCTTCGGGATGCTGCGTCGCAAATTGAAGAATCCAACCCAATTCCAACAGGCCGGAAGCCGCCGCACGCTGTACATCTCGATCTTCCCATTGAAGCTGAGCACTTAAAAGATAAGTCAGGTGATAACTTCGAGACTGCGTGACGAGATTGATTACATTCAGCCGCGTATCGCGATCCCGATCACCTGCCACCGACCGGATGGCCGTCTCCATCTCGGAAATCCTGGAACTGATCATCCGCTGAAGTTCTAGATCCAGGGCATGGAAGTGTCGCACAAGGGCCGCCAGAGCCGGCTGATGCCCCCTGTCGAGCAAAAGACGAACCATCTGGACCTGCGCATCGGAATCCGCCGTCGGCAGGGCCTGAGCCATGGACAGATCCACCATGGGATCGCCCGTCGCCTTCATCACCGCCCAAACTCGATCAACCCCCTTCATGGTCGATCCAGCCCCTTTCACACATGTCAGATCACCATCTCGTTATTATCGGCCCCATCTGGCCGAAGTCGTGAAGCGAACATATCACTATATATACAGCGGATTTATAATCCACCAAAAAAAGAAAGTGAAATCAGGCCGCTAGGTTGCTATATTGTCCCGCTTTGAGCCGCCGGGGAGAAACGTGCGGCATGCATGAAGGAATGGCAGTGATGAGCCTTCACAAGACACCAAGTGTTCAATCGTACCGACTCCTGCTTTATCAGCGCGCACTGCACCCGGAACTGTTCGGGATTCAGAAGCGTCGCACGGTTCAGCAAGGCTGTTATGAGATCGAAAGCTGGCTGATGCCAGGCGGCCACGTACTTCGGTTTCAGACCGAGGGACACTGCCTGACTGAAGCCATTGCCGATCAGGATGTCGCCCTGCCGCAACGCGGCCTCGTTCAGACCGTTCCCTGCCTCGGCGAGAAGGAACTGGACGAGACGCTCAGCAATGGCGCCATCCGGTATGTCTCCAGCGTTCAGACCGAACTGCTGTCCGACAACCTCTACGCAGCCACGCTCGGAGAAATGCGGGATTTTGCATCTGATGCCGGTGCCATGCACTACACATGGACCGAATCAGATGGAGCCCAGAATCTCTCGCTGCTGGATGTCCAGCGCTACAAGCACGAGATTCACGCTCAGAGCTATCACCTGATCGGCGCGGCAGGCTTTGTCCTGCGTACTCAGTCGATTTTTGAGATCCCGCGCGGCTGATGGCCGTTCTGTCACCATGACTACCCTTGCGGCTGACTTTATCGACCGCCTGCGCACAGGCGGCCTGATTGCCGTGATTCGCGCTGATTCAGCGGATCAGGCCATCGGCATCTGTCGCGCTCTGGACAGGGCCGGCGTCGACGCGATTGAAATCGCCATGACCACGCCGGATGCCCTCAGGGCCATCGAATGCGTGGTTTCTGAAATGGGTGACCGGCGCCTGGTGGGCGTGGGCACAGTGCTTGACGCCGCCACCGCCCGCGATGCCGCCCGTGCTGGTGCAGACTTCATCTTTGCACCCAATGTCGATGTTGCAGTCATCGAGGCCGCCAAAGCCACCGGACGCCCCGTGGTCCCCGGTGCGCTGACGCCCACAGAAATTGCTCTGGCACTGCGTGCCGGAGCCGATCTGATTAAATTGTTTCCGGCCAATTATTTCGGCCCGAAATACATCAAAGACATCCTCGGTCCCCTGCCTGAAGCCCGTATCGTGCCCACAGGCGGTGTGGATCTCGACAATGCCACCACTTGGCTTGAAGCCGGCGCCGTCGCTGTGGGTGTCGGCACTTCCATGATCCGCAAAGACCTGGTTCGCGAAGCCCAATGGGACGATCTGACTGATCTGGCTGCACGATATGTTCAGACCACCGCACGTCCAAAAGCCTGACACGCTTGCTGCATCACGCAGCCCCCTCGATAATCCACGCACACCCAATGGCCAATCGTTCAAACATCATCATTTGCCTTATCGCTTCAGGCGAAACCGCTTGGCAAGGCGAAGGTCGCATGCAGGGCAATACCGACCTGCCCATGAGTGATACCGGCACCAGCGCCGTAGCCGCGGCTGCCGCCACATGGATTGCACCGAAACAGTTGCGCACGATTTATTGTGCACCCGACGAAGCCAGCATTCGTACCGCCGAACAATTCGCGCGACGCGCCGAAGGTGCCAAGGTGAAAACCATCGATGATCTGATCGAAATCGATCTGGGTCTCTGGCAGGGTTTGCCGTGCGAGCAACTGAAGGATCGGTATCCGAAGGCCTATCAGCAATGGCGTCAGAATTCGACGCAAGTGACGCCCCCCGAAGGTGAATCCATGCTCGATGCCGACCAGCGCCTGCGGACCACACTCCGTCAGTTGTGTCGCAAGAATGGCGATAAACCCGTCGCCTTCGTGCTGCGTCCGATCCTGCATTACCTGGCAACCACCTGGCTGGACGATGAAGAGCACCCCGCCCCTTACAAATCCGGGGACTATCCCGAACCCCGGCAATTTGTGGCCACACCCGATCGTCTCAATGAAGAATGCGACACACGGAGAATTCCGGCATGACGCCCGCCGAACGGACCTGGCAGCAAGTGACCGACGCCACCAAAAAGGCTGACGTTCCGGAAGGACTCTGGGAACGCTGCCCTTCATGCGAAGCCATGGTGTTTAACGATCTCGAATTCGTCGATCCAGTCGCGTGATCGACTGAAAGCGAAGCCAAAAAGGCCTTACCTACGATGCCACGGGCGTGGGCAACGGCTGCGTCAGCCACGTCGACGCTGGCCTGCCCGATCCCAAATGCAGATGGGTTCGATGGGTAGTGTGTGGGCGAGGTCCTGACACTCGCCATCGAACATGCGCACGAACAAAACCTGCCGCTCGTGATCGTGTCCTGCTCAGGTGGTGCACGCATGCAGGAATCAGCGCTCAGTTTGATGCAGATGGCCAAGACCTCCGCAGCACTTTCGCGCCTGCATGAAAGCGGCGGCCTGTTTGTTTCGGTTCTGACCGACCCCACCACCGGCGGCGTCACCGCCAGCTTCGCCATGCTGGGCGATGTCATCCTGGCCGAAGAAGGTGCCTTGATCGGATTCGCCGGCCCGCGCGTGATTGCCAATACCGTCAAGCAAGATCTGCCTGATGGCTTCCAGCGCTCCGACTTTCTGCGTCAAAAAGGCTTTGTGGACCGCGTAATTCACCGTCGCGATCTGCGCAGCGAAATCTCGCGCATCATCGATTACTCGGGCAAGTGACGCGCTACGCGATTCAAGCGTGCGCCGGCCTGCTGCTTCTGAGCCTTGTCGCCTGCTCAGAGACCGTCCAACCTGCCGTATTGGAATGGCGCACCACTCCAGCCACCGGGGCCATGGATCTCTACCAACAGGTCGGAAATACCGCGGTCAACCTCACGCAATTCGATCGGCCCATGATCCTTCTCGATCATGCCACCAGCCCAGATCACCGCTACCTCTTTGTGGCATGTCGCGTTTACGGCCCACCTGAGGTTCAGATTTTTGATCTGAACCACCACGAGCGCATCAGCCAATGGACGCCGCATCCTCGAGCTCGCATCACATGGATCGACACGGATCAACTCAACGAACAATGGACCGAAGCCGGCACCACATATCAGCGCCGGCGTGATGTGCAGGGCACCATCATCGCCGCCCATTCTAAAAACTGAATACCGGTGCCGGCACACCGAAAGCATGCTGCTCCAGCAAGCTCCACGTGCCGTACCACGACAGATACTGCGTCAGATAAATCCAGCCGGCATAAGCTGCGATCACCGGCACAATCGCCAAACGTGTGGACCACCGCCAGAAACCATGCGCCGGCGCTTCGCATCGCTCAGCCCGACCAATGGCCCACCCGAATATCAGACGCGCGGGCCACAGAAAGATCACAAACAGCAAACTGGGCAACCACGCAACTTCCTGAGGCGTGAGTTCGATCTTCAATAAATACAGTGGCAGCGATGCCGCCAGTGTGACGACCAATGCCAAGCTGCAGGCCAGAGGCGCCCGTCCGCAGGCATGTCGCGCGCCACGCCAATCAAACAGTCGGCGCGGCTGAGGTTCCATCGCATAGCGTGCCTGCATCACCGGCAGCCAAACTACGATGGGCATCAAAACCAAAGCGCCCAACAGACTCAACAGTACTGCGCCACCTTCAGGCAATGACGAAGCCAGAAGCAACAGCCCCACCGGCACACTCAACCAGACCACCGCACTGATCAGCCCCCAAAATCCTTGGCGGAACAACCGATCCAGATGCAGATGCGTGACAAACGCCCACACAGCATCACGCGCCGCCACATATCGTCCGGAGGTTCGAAGCCATCGCTTGAAAGCCAGGGGTGCCGGCCAGAAAAAAGATCGCAACCGGCCACCGCGCAAACATGCCCACACCACATGCCATGCGGTGAATACACCGATCACCCATACCGCCACCGCCCAGCCGCCGGCTGCAGAACCTTGCGGATCAATCAGAATGGCTGAATACCACATGGATCGCGCAAAGCGCAGCGGCCACAAACAAAGCCACACCCCGAGAATGAGCCCGCCGGCATGCGCAGCCAGACGCGCGCCGGGAAAACCGGCTCGCCATCCATCGCGGGCCACGCGGCCACTGACTTCAATCAAATATCCCAGACTCAGAAGATTCAATACGGGAATGGTGGCCAAAACAGATAACCCGGCCATCAGGCACCCGACACCGAATAACCATTCACAGATCGATTTGATCCGGCGCCAGACACGCCCCAAAAGACTCGGAGGCAACACCTCTGGCCGATGCGCCGGCACGGGAGGTTCCTCAGCAGAAGACTCGATTTCAACCACAGCTGTTTGCATGTCATCCCTGATCGGCAGAGATTCATCTGCCTATCTCACATGCCAGTTTACGCTCAAGGCCCGCATCCGGTTGCGGACATGGGACTCGCAACCCCTGATCGTGCCACGGCGTATCATGAATCAGATGGATAGCTTTCACGTGATCTGTACCTGGAAAATGCCCGCATGACACGCAAGGATCTGGTGTTCGGACTGATCGCACTGACCGCGCTCACCGCGCTGGCCTGGGCATTGACCGATCCGCGCCAATCCATTCGTCCAGAATACACACCTGCCATTCAAGCCGTGACGGATATTCACCGCGTGGCCGCACAGGTGGACGAAGCCTTCGCCGAATCATGGCGCAAAATCAATCTCCAACCCACACCTCTCGCAGATGATCTTCTTGTATTGCGTCGTCTGGCTCTGGGTCTGACCGGCACATTGCCGTCTCTGGAAGAAATCCGTCGCTTCGAAGCATGGCCACCGGATCAGCGCATTGATCGCCATGTCGAATATCTGCTGCACGATCGGCGCTTCGCCGAGCATGCGGCCGAACGACTGGCCCGTTCATTCGTGGGTGTCGAGGGCGGGCCTTTTCTGGTGTACCGCCGACGTCGTTTCGTCACCTGGCTGACCGCTCAACGGCACGCCAACACACCGTCTCATCAGATTGCTCGCGATCTAATTGCCGTCGAAGGACTCTGGACCAACAATCCCGCTACGAATTTTGTCACGGTCACCGTCAACGATGGCAATCCGGATGAAGTCAAACTGGCCGCACGCGTTTCGCGCGCGATGCTCGGCGTGCGACTCGACTGCGTGCAATGCCACGACGATCAACTCGGAGACACCTGGACGCAGCATGATTTTCACGGCAGCGGCTTTCTTTTCAGATGCCTCCATGACACTGTCGGGCGTGCGCGACAAAAAACATCCATACCAATTCAAATTCCATCATGCTGATACCGAAGAAACCGTGAATGCCACAGTGCCCTTCCATCCTGAATTACTTCCCGCCACGGGCTCGCCCCGCGAACGGCTGGCCCTCTGGGCCACCCATCCGGAGAACCGCTCATTCGCACGCACCGCCGTGAATCGATTCTGGGCATTGATCACCGGCAAACCGCTGGTGGATCCCATCGACGATGTGCCGCTTGAGGGGCCCTTTCCACCGGGCCTCGAAATCCTGACCGATGACTTCATCGCTCACCAGTTCGACATTCGACGCCTGCTGCACGTGATCGCCGCGACCCACGTTTTTCATCGCGACAGTCGGAGTTCCGACGATGCAGTACCACCCACTGCGGCGCACGAAGATTCCTGGGCCGCTTTTCCGATGACGCGATTGCGCCCCGAACAAGTCGCCGGCGCCATCATTCAGGGATCCAGCCTGAACACGCTTGATGCGCAGTCCCACATTCTGGTACGCCTGATGCAGTTCGGACAGACCAACGATTTCATCCAGCGATATGGTGATGCCGGCGAAGATGAATTCAAAGACGATGGTGGCACGATCCCGCAGCGGCTGGTTTTGATGAACGGCAAGCTGGTTCACGAACGCACGCACGACAATCCGTTTTTGAATGCCGCAGCGCGTATCGCCATGCTCGCTCCCGACAATGATCGCGCCATCGAGATCGCTTATCTCACGCTGCTCACAAGACGCCCTTTGCCCAATGAGCTGGCGCATTTCAACGATCGATTCAAGGACCACCCACAAAATCAGCGCCAGCGCGTGGTCGAAGATCTCTGTTGGGCACTGATCAACGTCACGGAGTTTGCATGGAACCATTAATGCCATCTCATGTCTGTGGCGCAGATCACTGGTCGCGCCGCACGTTGCTGCAAGCGGGCGGCGCCGCGGCATTGTCGTGGCTCACCCCGCTGGGCACGCTTCTTGCCCGCGATGCAGAGAAAGATCCAAAAGGCGCTCCGGCCCGATCCGTCATCGTGCTCTGGCTGGCCGGGGGTCCCAGCCAACTCGAAACCTTCGACCCGCATCCCGGCACCATGATCGCCGGCGGCACACAGGCCATCGACTCGCGCATGCCCGGCATCCAACTGGCCAAAGGCATGGAACATCTGGCCGAACAGATGGATGCCGTGAGTCTGGTGCGGTCGGTGGTCAGCAAGGAAGGCGACCACGAACGCGCCGCATACCACGTCAAAACCGGCTTCCGTCCGGATCCCACACTGGTCCATCCCTCCATCGGCGCGGTGCTTTGCCATGAACTGCCTGAGATCGGCATGAAATCCGCGCTTACATTTCCATCATGCCTGATCAGTGGCCGGCGCGCGGTTATCTCGGCGACAAGTACGACGCCTTCAAAATTCATGACCCGCCGCGGCCTGCAGCCCGACATCACACCCACGTCCAGAAGATCGACAAACCCGACGACTGTCGGATCTGAATGTGGTTGAACAGGCATTCCTCCGCGGACGCCTCGCCAATCTGGATGAAATCAAAACCCAGCATCGCGTCACCACACAACGCGCGCTGACCATGATGAGCTCCGAGCAACTCAAGGCTTTTGATATCACCGAAGCCTCAGCCGAAGAACAGGCGTCTTTCGGCGACAGTCCTTTCGGCCGTGGATGCCTGGCCGCAGTGCGCCTGGTCGAAGTCGGCGTGCGCTGCATCGAAATCACATTGAACGGATGGGACACGCACATCCCAACCACCACGAGCTGGGTGCGCGCTGGTGACCACGCTCGATCCAGCTTTCGCAGCGCTGATTCAGGCGCTTAAAAAACGCGACCTGCTGGATTCCACCGTCGTGATGTGCGGCGGCGAATTCGGCCGAACGCCGAGCATCAACCCTGCCGGCGGTCGCGATCACTGGCCGCATGGTTTCAGCGTGGCTCTGGCCGGAGGCGGTCTGGCCGGAGGGCGTGTGATCGGCGAGACCGATCCTGAAGGCAGCCAGACGGTGAAAGATCCGGTCGGCGTGGCCGATCTTCATGCCACGATCTTTCAGGCGCTGGGGGTGAACCACACCATGGAACACATGGCCCCCGTGGGCCGACCGTTGCCCTACAGCACCGGCAAAGTGATCGCGCCACTGCTGTCTTGATCAATCTCTGATCAAAACAGCCACCAGCCTGTTCATTGTTGAAAACGTGATCCGATCAGGCCGAATCGCGATCGACCACGCGATACATTTCGCGTTCACCGCGACCATGCAACGGGTAATCCTTGCGCAGCGGATGAGCGGGATAAGCTTCCCACAACAAAATCCGTCGCAGATCGGGATGGCCATCGAATCGAATACCGAACATGTCAAAGACTTCTCGCTCGTTCCACTCTGCACCCGCCCACAAATCGCACACGCTGGCCACATGCAAACCCGGATCATCCTCGATACCCGAGGTATCAAGCCGCGGTTCAAGATGCGTGCGTACCAACAGACGATGATTGAGCGTCGTACTCACGAGGTTGTAGACCACCGCGAAACGACCGGGCATCTTTGCCGGATAGTCGAGATAGTCGATGCCGCTGACGTCCGAAAGAAAGTCGTAGGCGCATCGCTCATCATGGCGCAGCAAAGTCATCACTTCGTGAAGCATCGCGCTGGGCACCACCACCGTGGTCAGACCGCGAAAGGTCGCGGCGGTCAGGCCGCGACCGGCAAAGGCCTCTTTGATCACCGCAAGGGTCGGATGGGCGTCGTTCGGGGCGTGGTCATCCACGTCTGGGCTCCACTGAAAGTCAGTGACGTATTAAAAGGCCCCCGCCCCACCCACGCAAACCGCTCACAAAGCTGCGGTACAATCCCGGCTTCTTTATGTACCGATTGAGCCTGATCCTGATCTTTGCCGCCGCCCTGATGCCCTCGGTGTCGGGCTGCCGATCCACACCCAAAGTCCACGACGATCCGGTGGCGGCGATGCTGCGCTCGGGCATGAGTGCCGAAGACCGCTGGGATGCCATCCACCAGGCCGAACAGGAAAACCGCGACACCCGCCGCCTGTTTGCGGCCTACGGCAAACTGGTTTGGGAAAAAGGCTACCCCGCCGAATTTTCCAACCATGCCGTCGATCTCATGATCGCACTCGACGAAGCCAAGGCCATGGCTTACTTCGACCAGACCCTGCTACGAATCGAAGACTGGGAAACCGTCACGCACATCTGCCAAACCGCTGCCGATCACCAATGGACGGCATTCATTCCCACGCTGATTCGAAGCTACGCACGACCGACACCGGCCTTGCCTGATGCGCAGCGCCCTGAACGACATGCGATTGAAAAGCTGGTCCCGGATCAACCGGTCGAACAAACCCTCTACGCGGTGTTTGCTGACGATGGCGCTCAAATCAATCTTGTCGAGCAAGCAGCCGCATGGGAATTGTTGATGCGCCTGGTTCCGGATCCGACCCTGCGCATCGCGATATTGGAAAAGAATCCACCGTCGGGACCGCCCAACGCCTTGGTTCAAAGCCTACGTGCCACCACCAAGGAACTCCATATCCTGCCCGAACGCCTTGAGACCATCGCATGGTCGCACGCCCTGGACGCTGAACACACTTCTTTTCGCAAACGCTGCACCGACCTGATTGTCACACTCGATCCCTCCGCCTGTGAAGGACTTGCACTTCGGCATCTGCCGGCGCTGATCGAAGCCGCCGATCATCATCCGCAATGGTTGCACGAAAACCGTGCCGCGCAGCTCCAGGCCATCGACCGATTGCTTGCAGACCAGGAACATCATCTGACCGGCCCGTCATTCGACGGACCGATGACCGATTACCCACAGAACTTCGCGCATTGGAAGTCGAAACTATCCTGGGGCGATGCTCTCACGCTGCGTGTGCTGATGCCGATCGTCCGCGATCCACGTTATCGCCGCTTCTGGTTCGACTTGGCCAAGGCCGACCGCGACAACATCCAGACCGAATACGGCGGCCTGATTCGCCGCACGACCGGCGCGTCGGCCGCACCGCTTGCGTATCCACCAGCCATGTATCGCGGTGACTTGCGCTACGTGCCCCCGAAACAACTGATCCCGGATGCCTATACCGCGATGGCTCACTTTCATTTCATGCTCACGCCGAACACAACCGGCGCTATGCGGGACCGGGCATGGGGGATCAGAAATTCGCCGACAAATACCAATTGAACAATCTGGTGCTGACCTCCATCGACGCCAACCGGCTCAATGTGGATTACTATCAGCCCGGTGGCATCGTGATCGATCTGGGCACGCTGCACGACTAACGCTTCGTCTCCATCAGGCTGTATCCGAACATGCAGGTCTTCGTGCTCTTGCTGATCATGGCGCTGATGGTGCACGGGCAGATGCCCTGGGCTGCCGATCCACCTCTGCCGGGTTTGCCGCTCAACAGCCTGGTCCTAGGCATGTTCGCGGTGCTTGCCGGTGTGGAATGGCTGCTGTGTCGGCGCTTGCGGCGAGCCCTCGACGCCTCAGGCACACGACCGGTGCGGGCTTTCCGCCGTCATGAATTAGCCCAAGCTCTCCTGCAGCAACTCACGCTGGCTGGGTTTCTGATCGCCCTTTTCGGCCTCGGCTGGCGACACTGGCTCGAGGCGACGCTCGGCGATCTGTATCTCATCAATGACTTGATCGCTCTGTCGCTGCCCTTGGGAGTCATTGTTTTCGGCTGGTGGTCGTTTTATCCCGTGGATCGTGTCCTGCGCGAACGGGCCCTGGATCAAGCCCTCGAATCGGAACGTGATCGATGGCCGATCCGCACACGCGCCTACGTGTTCACCCAAGTCCGGCAGCAACTGCTGCTGATGCTCGGCCCCACGCTGATTCTGCTCGCCTGGGTTCAGGCCGTACGCCGCATCACGAATCACTGGCCCGAATATGCCGACTACAGTTCCGCACTGACCCTGGCCGGCGGCCTGAGCGTTTTCCTTTTTGCCCCTCTGGTCATGCGTCACTTGTGGGATACCATCCCCCTGCCTGAAGGCGATGTGCATCGTCGACTTCGCGCGTTGTGCGAGACCTACGGCATCAAGGTTCGAAGCCTCCTTTTGTGGCGCACGCACTCGGGCATGATCAATGGCGCGGTGATGGGATTGGTCGGCCGCCTGCGCTACATTCTGCTGACTGACGGCCTGATCGAGCGCATGGCACCCGAACACATCGAAGCGGTCATGGCGCATGAAATCGGCCATGTGCGATATCGACATGTTCCGCTGATGGCCATGGCCGCACTCGCCACACTGGGCGTGATCGATCTGCTGATCGGCCTCGGGCGTGAAGCCGGCATGCGAGCGGGCCTGGAATCGTTCCACCAGTCAGGATGGCCGGATGTGTTGCATCTGGTGCTGCTGATCCTCGGATGGATCGCGGTCTTCGGATGGATCTCGCGCCGCTTCGAACGTCAGGCCGACACCTTTGCCGTCCAGCATCTGAGTCGGGACTCCGACGTCATCACTGAACACGCCGTGGGCGTTTTCACCGAAGCCTTGCGCGGCGTGGCCCGCCTGAATTACATGGCCGAAGGCGATGAATCGGATCGAGGCGTGATTTCCCGCAGCCTGATGCAACTGCGCCACTGGCGCCACGGCACCATTGCCTGGCGACTGCAATATTTAAAATCGCTCACCGGCACGCCCACAAACGCCTGCCGGATTGATCGCATCATCCGACATCTGGCCTGGATCGCCATTCTGACTTTGGTCGGACTCGGCGTGATGGAGACGGGACTTCTATAATGTCGGCCATGAAATTCACCAAAATGCACGGCATCGGCAACGATTACGTTTACGTCGACGGCTTTGCCGAAACCGTGACCGATCCTGCCGCGCTGGCTCGGGTCATGGCCGATCGCCACTTCGGCATCGGTGGAGACGGTTTGATTTTGATCCTGCCGCCTGAAAACGGCGTGGAGGCCGATGTGCGCATGCGCATGTTCAATGCCGATGGATCCGAATCGGAAATGTGCGGCAACGGCGTGCGCTGTGTGGCGAAATACGCCATCGACCACGCGCTGTCGAGCGCCAAACCGCTGCGCGTTCAGACCGGTCGCGGTGTGCTGCCCATCGATTACACCCTCGAACACGGCAAACTCGCTTTGGCGCAGGTCGACATGGGTGAACCGATTCTCACGCCCGCTCAAGTGCCCGTCGATCCTTCAAAAATGATCGCCACAGATGAACCGCATACGTTCACACTCGACATCGATGGCCAAACCTTGAGCGGCACCATGGTTTCGATGGGCAATCCCCACGCCGTGTTCTACGTGGAAAATCTGAGCGACCAACACCTCACGCTCGGTCCGAAACTCGAAATCCATCCGGCTTTTCCAAATCGCATCAATGTCCACTTTGTTCAGGTGCATCACCCGGGCGAAGTGACCGTCACGCATTGGGAGCGCGGCAGCGGCCCCACGCTCGCCTGCGGCACCGGAGCCTGCGCCGTATGCGTGGCGGGCGTCCTCACCGGACGCACCGAACGATCCATCACCGCCCATCTGCCCGGCGGTGATCTGAAATTGGAGTGGTGCGCACAAAATCAGCATGTTCAAATGACCGGACCCGCCAGCGAAGTTTTCAGCGGTGAATGGCCGATCTGAACCTAATTCTCCGACCACTTTCGACCATGGCTTTTGCCCAGAATCGTGGCGGATCACTTGAATTGTTTGATGACGAGCAAGCCGCCTTGGCGTGGTTCGATTTACAATGAACCGGCTTCAGGAACGGCTGCTTCGCAGCGCCAGAATCAGTTCGATCTTGCCGATCTGATCCTCCAGCGCCGACGCAATTTCAACAGGTGTCCGGCCTTCATCCGCCATCGCATAAATCTGTTGCGTGCGGGCATCCACCGGATCTGTCGTACGGACCGGCGCAGGTGTTTCAGCCGAAGTCTTCGGCAACGCCGCATGCATTGAGCATGGCTTCCAGGCGATCAGCCCGTTCTTCGGCTTCATGGATCAGACGTTCCAGCTCAGCCTGACGCACATCAAGCTGCGAAGACACATGCCGCGCCATCTCTTCGAGTTCGACCATCATGCGTGTCAGATCATCCCGCACGCCGTGCGTCTGTTTGATCTGGGCAATCCGCTCGGCCGGCGTGGCGGCGTGGGCGGCTTGATGATCACGACGCAGCCGACCGCGCATCATGAGCCAGACGGCAATCATGGCCGCTCCACCCATAAGCAGAGAGGTTCCGAGTCCCTGCTCCTTGAGTAACTCAATCCATGACTGTGCCAGCATAAACACCTTCACCCGGACATCTCCGCGCGCCAAGCCACCATGGCGGCCTGCACGATACGCTCGGCTTCCACCACGCTTAATCCATGCCGCTGAGCTGCGGTCACGATATCGTCGTATTCAGGTTTGGTGACGACGACGTTGCCATCCAGACGTCCGACTTTGACGCGAATCACACCCAGTTCCGTCTCCAGCGACTGAATCTCTCTTGCCAATACCAGACGATCCCATGTGCGGTAACGCACGCCGAAGGCACCGGTCAACTCAATCACGCGCCGCGCCGTCACCGATTGCTGCTCGGGCGCGCACAACACGCACAACATCACGCCCGGACGCTGCTTTTTCATCTGAATGGGCGTGGTCCAGACATCCAGCGCCCCTTCTGCAAGCAAGCGCTGCACCGCCACGCCCAGACGTTCGCCCGAAGCATCATCCAGATTCACCTGGATTTCAACGACCTGTGTGGGTGTGCGATCCATCATGGGTGCTTTGAGACGCCTTTCCGGGACTGCGAGGTATGATCATAACATGCCCGAGGCCCCACACCGACACGAACACCGACACCCGTTTGTGCGCCGAATCGAAGCCGATCTCACCCATCGCTGCCGGATCGAACCGGGCAGTCGGCTGCTGCTCGCGGTCAGTGGCGCGCCGATTCGGTC
>CALOAZ010000069.1:0-21758 GCA_942491355.1 uncultured Phycisphaeraceae bacterium | reverse complement strand
TGAAGAAATGTTTTTCGTGCCAGCTTCACCTCACCGACACGCAATTCCCAGTCACCTTTCTCCAAAGTTTTTGTATCAAACCTTCACGGGCGGACTGCACATAGGGCTCATTGTTCTCACTGATATCTCCTGATAAAGACTCAGGCTCTTGTCAAAATTTTCTTCCTCCGCATAAATACGCGCCAGTGCAAAGCGGGCCTTGATAGACTCTTCATCCACTCCCTTAGCGATTGTTTTCTGGTAAGCCTCTTTGGCAAGAAGGTTTTCTACTGACTGGTGGTAAAGTTCTCCGATACGGTTCTGCACAATGGCAGATAACAAAGGAAGATCCGTTTCAGCCAAAACCTGAAGGCTGGAAACTTTTTTCTCAAGTGTGGGGTGGTCTTCATAAAGCTGGAGAACAGCTTCTATTGATTTTTGTTTCCAGTACGAAACATCAGGATAATCCCGCACTACCTGGACCAATGACTCAACCAGTTTTCCTCGATCCCCAACCAAAGCATAAAAACGGTTCAGGGAAAACGCCGCCTCTGCTGAAATTTCGCGCTCAGAAGAATACTGCCCAATCACTTGCTGAAAATATTTCAACGCCTTGCCGGGTTTTTTCTAAAGCCAGAGACAGGTTTCCCATTTCCAACAATCCGCGCGCTTCGACGGTAATCACCCCTGCGTAATCAGCAATGATTTTCTCCAATTGTTTTAAACCTGCCTCTCCCTTCAACTCCTCATTCTCAAAATTCAAAAGCAGAAGTTCTATTTTTGCAAGCCCTTGATATTCCCCAGTTCCTTCTTCCAGGATTTGTTTTAATATTGGCCTTGCCGACTCAACATGCCCAAGCCCCAGATATTGCCTGGCTAATCGGTACCGGGTTCGGCTCGACACTTCCGCATTATTCAATACCAACACACAGGAATAACTGGCTTCCCATTCAGAACAAACGCTTTCTTCCAGACCCGACTTATTCGGCATGGTCCCGTCGAGGGGCAGTTTCCACACATCTGAATTTCCCTTATGATGCGAAGTGAACAAAAAATGTTTTTCATCCAGAGGACGGGGCAGAAAATCATAAGTCGAACCGTTCACCATGCCCGGCTCGCCGCCCTGTTGCACCGCCTCGAACGCTTCGATGCCGCCGATGCCGCCGCCCGCCAGGCCCTGAAACTCGACCCCGACACGCCGGCCAGTCGCTTTTTGAAGTCCGCCACCCCGACCCCTTGACATCTCCGGCCACGCCACACGGCTAAACCCTCTCCAGTTCTTTTTTTACGGCAACGACTCACGCCGCTAAAATATCCGTGGCTTTTTTTAAAGCCCGGGGTGTGAGGGATGTCCAGATCAAGTCCTCCGCCCGGGATACAAACACGACGGGCGGAGTCGCCCCATAAAGGAAGTAAACCTCTACCAGCTCACCACCGCTTATGGCCGTTGAACAAGACACCATCCTCCGCGTTCTGCTAGCCGACCGGGCCAAGCTCCTGGGCTACATCTGGTCCATCGTGCGTGACAACCACGTGGCCGAAGATGTCTTCCAGGAAGTCTCGATTCTGGCGATTCACAAACGCGAGAGCATTGCGGATGTCAAACATCTGCCGGGTTGGTTTCGGCGTGCCGCACGCTTCAAAGCCCTCAAGGCGTTGCGACGTTCGGGCAAACAGCCGGTGATGCTCGATGGTGCCGTACTCGACCTCCTCGATCGCCAATGGGATCAGCAGGACGATACCGGCACCTCTGAAGTGTCCGAAGCACTCAAGGCCTGCGTCAATCAACTGACGCCCAACGCGCAGCAGATCGTCTCGCTGCGTTACGGCGAAGGCCTCAACAGCGGCAAAGTGGCCGAAGTCCTCAACCGCAAAGTCGAAACGGTTTACAAGGCTTTGAGCCGTATCCACAACACACTCGGTGATTGCGTCCGAAAACGCCTCGCAGATGAGGGGCTGACCCATGGTTGATCGCACCCCCACATCCATGATGAGCGACGAAGCTTTTGCTGAACTGACGTTGCGCTATCTCGAATCGGATCTGAGTGAGACCGAAGGCCGCGTGCTGAATGATGCGCTGCTGGCCAACACCGAGAAACGTGAACACTTTGTCACGATCTGCACGCACGCCGGTGTGATGCATGAATCGCTCAACCACGAACTGAGCGATCGCATTCTGCCCGAGCCCAGTGCCATGCCTGCGGTGGCCGGTCGCATCGGAAATGAAGCAGGCCAAGTTGCCTCGAGTGGCCTGGGCCCATTCGCCCGCGCGGCCATGCTGGCTCTGAGTACTGGATTGATCGGACTTGTTGCCGGCTTCGCCTGGCTGCAAACCCATCCGGCCGATCCCGGCCAGGACGCACCCTATCACGCTGAACTCACGGATCAGGCCGGTGCACACTGGGCCTACGGTGATCGCGGTATCGGCGCTGCCCTTTCCAGCGAACCGCTCAAACTGCAATCCGGATTTGCCGAAATCCGCTTTGGCAGTGGTGCTGCGGTCATTCTTGAAGGCCCTGCCGAATTCCGTACGCTGGGCGCCAATCGTGGCGAACTGCTCAGTGGTCGCGCGACCGCGACCGTGCCGAAAGGCGCTGAAGGCTTCACCGTCGAAACCCCCTTCGCAAAAGTGGTCGATCTCGGCACCGCTTTCGGTGTGTCGGTCGAACCGTCCGTCGGAGCTGAAATCCACGTCTTCACAGGACGCGTGGTGGTCGAGCCCGCTGCCGGAGGCGCCGCACGCCATCTGGCCGCCAACTCTGCCGTACGCTGTGTGGCCGGATCAAAAGATCTGACCGAAATCGCTGCCGACGCCGGACGCTTCGTGCGTCGTCTGCATCGCCGATTCGATCTGTCTGATGTGGTCGCCGGCGGCGACGGCTTCATGAACAAACGTCATCGCGGTATCAATCCGGCCACGGGCGATGTGTCGACCCAGTCCTTCATCGACTCGGTCAGTGGCGCAGGCGTCTATCGTCCGGTGGCATGGCACGCTTACATCGATGGCGTGTTCATTCCCGATGGCGGTGACGGTCCGGTCGCACTCGACTCCGCCGGTCATGCCTACTGGAACTTCCCGGATACCGAAGGTGCCAGCCATGGCCCGGTATGGTCCGGCGGTAAATTCTTCGCACGCCTTGATCGCCTGCGAGCAGTGCGTACCACACTCGGAGGTGTCGACTACGGCACCGACGATCGCAGTGTGATCGGCATGCATGCCAACAAGGGCATCACCTTCGATCTCGATGCCATTCGCCTGGCCAACCCGGCCTGGTCTATCACACGCTTTCATGCCGTAGCCGGTAATACCGAAACCGCGCAGGCCATCGATGCCGACGCCGCGACCAAGAATCCTCCCGCCGCCGATGTGTGGGTGTTCGTCGATGGACGCGAACGTTTCAGCCAAACCAAAATTCGCGCCGAACACGGCGCGTTTGAAATCGACGTGCCGATCACCGATCAAAACCGGTTCCTGACGCTGGTGGCCACCGATTCCGGTAACCGCCTGGCCCACGACTGGATTATTTTCGGCGACCCGAGTCTGGACATGCAGCCACGGGTGTCGAACACCCCGCGCTGAGTGCATGGACATCCGCTGTTCCCATCTGACCCTTTTGGATCAATCAACGGTAAGGAGCGTGAAGCCGTGACCGACCGCCCCAGTAAACCTGCTGTCTCAAATCAGCCCTCCGCAGACGATCAGGCCCGCGCAGCAATGCTCGTCGATGCCTACAAAAAGATCACCGAAGAAGTCGGCAAGATCATCGTCGGACAAGACGACGTCATCGAGCAATTGATGATCGCCGTTCTCGCTCGCGGCCACTGCCTGCTCGAAGGCGTGCCGGGTCTGGCCAAAACACTGATGGTGCGATGCCTGGCTGAAGCGATGGAACTTTCGTTCCGCCGCATTCAGTTCACGCCTGACTTGATGCCGGCCGACATCACCGGCACCGACATCATCCAGGAAGATCCGACCACAGGTCATCGCCAGATGATTTTCGAACAGGGCCCGATCTTCACACAGATGCTGTTGGCCGATGAAATCAACCGTACGCCGCCCAAAACACAGGCCGCTCTGCTCGAAGCCATGCAAGAGCATTCGGTCACCGCCGGCGGCAAGACTTACAAACTCGAAGAACCCTTCTTCGTACTCGCCACGCAGAACCCCATCGAACAAGAAGGCACGTATCCGCTCCCTGAAGCGCAGCGTGACCGGTTCCTGTTCCTGGTGGTCGTCGATTATCCGGAGCGCGAACAGGAACGACTGATCGTGCAACGCACGACTTCCAGTTTCGAAGCGCATCTCAAGCCCGTGATCACCGGCGAACAGATCATCGAATGCCAGAAGACCGTGCGCAAGGTTCCCGTGCCGGATCACGTGCTCGACTTCGTACTCGACCTGGTGCGCAGCGCCCGCCCGAAGGGTGCCGACGCGCTGCCGTTCGTCAAGGATCTGATCGATTGGGGCCCGGGCCCGCGCGCCTGCCAGCAACTGGTACTCGCCGCCAAAGTACGCGCCGTGCTGCGTGGCCGATACCACGTGACACTTGACGATGTCGAAGCACTGGCGATGCCGGTCCTCCGTCACCGCATCGTGCCCACATTCCATGCCGAAGCAGAAGGCATCACCGTGGATGCGATCGTGAGTCGACTGCTGCGTGAAATTCCGCGCGGTGCCGGCGCCAAGGTCATCTGAACGCGTTTTCAAAGCCCTGAAGTCCAGCGCCCCGGAGCACCTATTCGATGGCGACGCTTGCCGACCATCTCAATCCCAGTGACCTCAAGCATGTCACCAACCTCCAGCTGCTGGCCAAGCAGGTGGTCGAGGGATTCTGCTCGGGTCTTCACCGCTCGCCGCACAAAGGCTTCAGTGTCGAGTTCAAGCAGCATCGGCAGTACGTGCCGGGCGACGAAATTCGCCACCTGGACTGGAAGGTCTTCGGTAAAACCGACCGTTTCTACATTCGTGAATACGAAGAGGAAACAAGCCTCCGCTGCAGCATCCTCGTCGACAAAAGCGGATCGATGGGTTACCGCGGCGAAAACTCGACGCACAGCAAATTCGAATATGCCCGCCGACTGGCCGCATCACTGGGTTACCTGATGCTGCAACAACAGGATGCCGTAGGCTTGGTCACCTTCGACACCAAGATTCGCGATCACATTCCGCCCCGCTCACGACCGGCGCATCTGAGCGCCATTCTGGATCGACTCGCGGCATCGAAGCCCGGTGAAGAAACGGAAATCTCGGATGTGTTCCGTCTTCTGGTGCCCAAGATTCACCGACGCGGCATGCTGCTGATTCTTTCCGACTGCTTCGGAGATGTGCCGAGTCTGATCAAAGCACTGGCGCAGTTCCGCCACCAGCACCAGGACATCGTGCTGTTCCAGATCTGGGATCGCGACGAACTGGAATTCCCTTTCCAGCAACGCACGCGATTCGAATCACTCGAAAATCCCACGGATCAGCAGTTGGTCGATCCGTCGCATCTCCGCGCGGCCTACCTTAAAAACTTGGAGCGATTCCGCGAAGACCTGCGCCAAGGCTGCTACCGCAACCGCATCGATCTCGTGCCTCTGGTGACCGACCAGTCCTACGGCGAAGGCCTCGGACAATACCTCGCCTGGCGAAAGGGACGCTGAGCCGATGACCTTCCTCAACCTCATCATGCTCGGCGGTATCGCGGCCTTTTCCATCCCGCTGATCATCCACCTGCTCAACCGCAGTCGTTACCGTGTCGTGCGCGTGGGGTGCCATGCACCTGCTCGACACGGTGGTGCGATCCAACCGGCGCCGTGTCCGCCTCGAACAAATCATTCTGCTGCTGATCCGATGTGCGATCCCGATCATCCTCGCGATGTGTCTGGCTCGCCCGGTCATCACCGGATGGCGAGCCCTGGTGGGCGACGCTCCGGGTTCAGCCGTGGTGCTGCTGGACAACAGCTATTCGATGGACGCCGGCTCCGCCACGAGCAGCGTCTTCAACGGCGCGGGTGGAAGAAACCGGCCGGCTTCTTCACGACCTGAAACGCGGATCGGATGTGTCGGTCCTGCTGACGGGCGGCATGGTCGAACCGCTGCTCGACAAACCCACATTCGATGCCGGTGTACTCGCCGACAAACTGCAGGGCCAGAAAGCCGATCGCGGCGCATCCATGCTGGCCAGCGGTCTTGAAAATGCCGCGACGATCCTGACCGACATGACCCATGGCCGGCGCAGCATGATCGTCGTCAGTGATTTTCGCCGCCATGACTGGGATGCACTGACCGAATCCCACGCTGCAACGCCTGAGCGAACAAATCCAGGCCATTCCAGGGCGCCCGGCAGTGACCTTCTTCGATGTGGGTGACGAAGGTGGCGACAACGTCTGCGTTGAATCGCTGCACTTCAGTGATATGGCGCTCGGCGTCGGCCAGCCATTGGCCATTCGAGCGAACCTGCGCAACCATGGCGAAAAAGCCTATCGCGATCTGCGCATCTACTTCCGCGTGGACGGCAAACAGCAAAGCGCTTCGGAAGTGAGCCTCGGACCCGGCGAGCACGCTCAAACCTTGTTCGCCTGCCGATTTGAAACGCCCGGCTCGCATCTGATCGAAGTCGAAGTCGATTCGGCAGACCGGCTCAAAGCCGACAACGTCTACACCGCCGCCATTCCGGTCCTCGACAAACTGCCCGTGCTGTTGATCGATGGCGATCCGGCTTCAAATCCGTTGCGCAGCGAAACCGGCTTCCTCGGCCTCGCGCTGCAGCCGTTCACTTCGGCCCGCATGAGTCTGGCCGATCTGCTGGTGGCCGAATCGGTGGAAGTCCGGGCCTTCAAACCGGAAATGCTCAACGGCCGCAAAGCCGTGGTCCTCGCCAATGTGGCGAAACTCGAAGACGATCGCCTCAAAGCGATCGAGGATTTCGTACGACGCGGCGGCGGATTGGTGGTCTTTGCCGGCAATAAAATCGATGTCGATTGGTACAACCAGCGCCTGGTGGCCGGCGGCTCGGGCATGCTTCCTCTTCGTATCGATGCACTTTCCGGCGACCTGAACGATGCCACCCGTCACGCTTCGATCGTGGCACAACATTACGAACATCCTTCACTGCAATTGTTCAACGATCGTCGCAACGGCAGTCTGTCGGCCGGCAAGGTACGCATGTGGTATCGCCTGTCTCCCGCCGAAGGCGCAGCCGCCGAACCCATGGCCCGTCTGGACGCGGTGATCCGTTTCTTGCACAAAAAGCCTTCGGTGACGGCCTGGTGATTCAGTGCGCTTTCCTCCGCCTGCGATGCCGACTGGTCGAATCTGCCGATGCGTCCTTTCTATGTGCCGCTCATGCAGGGCTTGGTCACGCATGTGGCCACCAGTGCGACGCCCGCCCACAACGTGCTCGCCGGGCGTCCCCTGCTGGCTTACTTGGATGATGCAGACGAAAAACAAAACGTCACGGTGCTGACCCCCGGTGGAAAAACGCACCGCCTGCAGGCCACGCGCCGCGGCGGACGCGTGGTGGCCGAATTCAGCGACACACGACGCCCCGGCGTTTACACCATGACAGCCCAAAATGATCGTGTGATGCACTTCGTGGTCACCACCGACCGCGCCGAATCCCGACTCGAACGCCTGCCCAAAGAACGTCTCGATGCCATCGCCACCGCCTTTGGTGCCACGGTGGTTCGAAACGGCGATGAATATGCCAGCATTGAGCAAACACGCCGACATGGCCGTGAAGTCTGGAAACCGCTTCTTGCCTGCGTTCTTGCGTTGATGTTTGCCGAACTGTGGCTCGCCCAGAAATTTGCCCGGAGCAAAAGCTGATGGACCTGCGTTTCATGGGTGACCTGCCCTGGTGGCAGGGATTGATGATGGCGATCGTGGCTTCCGCCGCGGCCTGGTGGCTGTATCGCCGCGAAACCACATCGCAATCGCGCCGTGTATTGAAATGGCTGCTGCCGACGCTGCGTGCTGCCACCGACTTTCTGGTTGTGATGATTCTCACCGGCCCGGTACTGCATCATCGCCAGGTGATCGGCCAGCTCGGACGCGTGCTGGTTTTCCTCGATGCCTCGCAAAGCATGTCGATTGTGGATCCGGAAACATCTGCCGGCCGCAAACTGCTGGTGGCCCAATCGCGCGGCTGGCTGCCCGAAGGCACCATTGATCCGGCCCTGCGTGAAACAGCCGACACACTGGCTCAATCGGTCAGGCAAAGCGCTGAAGGACAGCGCCCGGGCTCTTCCATCGAAGTACTCGGTGCCACCACCCGCCAGTTCGCCGATCAGATGGCCAACGTCCACACACGTCTGACGGCAATCCCCGCCGATCGCATTCCCGCACCGCCGCTGCGCAGCGGCTCCGTGCTGCGGGAATACTGGACGAACATCAACGGCGGATCGCTCAACGAATTGCGCAGCCTCTTCGATTCGGGCAAACCCGCCACCGGCCATGATTTTCTGAACCGCTTCGAATCACCCGCCAACTGGGCAGACAATCACGCCCAACGCATCAGCGGTTTTGTCTATCCGCCGGCCACGGGTGCCTATCAATTCTGGATTGCCTGCGATGACGCCGCCGCGCTCTACCTGAGTGTCGATGACAATCCGGCCAACAAGCAGCGCGTGGCCCTGCTCGAAAGCTTCAGCCCGCGTGGTCAATGGCCCGAAGGCAGCGCGCGATCTGCGCCGATCCAACTCGAAGCGGGTCGCGCGTATTACATTGAGGCCGAACACAAGGAAGGCAACGGCGAAGACTTTGTCGCAGTCGGCTGGACACTCCCCGACGGCACACAGGAAAGGCCCATTCCCGGCCATCGCCTGGCCACACCCAATCCCGAAGGTGGCACCAGCCATTTCGCGGCGATGGTCGCTCGTTTCGGTCAGGATGTCGCCCGTACGGCTCGCACGCTCGCCGACGAACCGCTCAATGCCGACAATCAGATTCAGATTCGCGGCCGACTGGTCGCGCTTGTCCGCGCAGGCCACCTCATACTTTGAACAGCGCATGCGCGAAGCATTCGAGGCTTATGCCGGTGCCCTGGCTGCATCGGGTGATCCTGCCGTAGCGGCGGCACTCGACAAATTCAACAGTCTCTCGCGCTGGAAACGCGCCGAAGGCATGCTGCTGGATGAGAAAAATGGATTGCTCGATCAACTGGTCGGGCAACACGAAGTGGAACTGGTGGCGCTGGGTGCCACAGGCGAAACCTTGTGGACGCATACCGACACGCAGCGCCTGCCACGCCTGCCGATCGAAGCGACTTCCCCGGTCACCAATCTCACCGAGGGCGTGCGCTCACGCCTTGAACGCACCGGCACCACCGCAGAAACCAATCCCGACGATCAAAAAGAAGATGAGTCCGAATCACCGGCCCAGCGCTCTGCCGTGGTTCTGATTTCAGACGGTCAACACAACGAAGGGCCTTCCCCCACTGAAATGGCCCGCCTGCTTCGCACGCGTCGCGTGCCGGTCTACACCGTGACGCTGGGCAGCGAGCATCCCCCGCACGACATGGCGATCCTCGATATCAATCATCCCGACATCGTCTTCCACGAAGACCGAGTGCGCGGCACGATTGATCTCAAAGACCATATGCCCGCGCGCAAGCCTTTCACCATCAAGATCGAACACGAAGGCGAATTGCTCTGGTCGAAAAAGCTCGTCACTCAGGGGCGCTCGCCCCGCCAGGTGCCCTTTGATTTTCCGATCAAGGAACTGGTCGACGCCAAAATGGCTGCGGTCTCGGATCGCGATATCAAGCTGCACAGCATGCCGCTGGCTTTCAAGGTTTCGGTGGTGCCGCTTGAGGGTGAAGCCCGCGAAGACAACAACACTCGACCGATGCACGTTCGTGCCACCACACGCGAAGGCCAATTACTGATCCTCGACGGCCGCTCCCGCTGGGAAACACGCTATGTGCGTAACCTGTTCGAGCGTGACCAGCGATGGAAGGTCAACACGCTGATTCTCCCGCCGGGTGTGGCTCCGAAAACCGGCCAGGCACAGGGGACTTTCCCGCAGGATCGCGAAGCCCTGTTCGCTTATGACTTGATCATTTTCGGTGAAGTGCATCCCAAGACGCTCACCCCTGAACAATCCGAATGGATTCGCGACTTCGTCAAAACACGCGGCGGCGGCCTGATCTTCATTGACGGTCAGCGTCAGGCCCTGCGCGGCTACGAGGGCACACCCATCGCCGATCTTCTGCCGGTGAAGTGGGTGGAACGCGATGACACGAAGCAACCGGAAAGTCTGCATCTGACCGACACCGGCGCCAACGTCACGGCACTGAGCCTGGTTTCAGGCCAGGAACCCAACACCGCCCTTTGGCGCACCTTGCCTGCACCACACTGGACCGCCCCCGTTATCGCACTGCCTGGCACCGAAACCCTGGCCGAAGCCACCGCTGAAAGCAAAACGGTTCCGCTGCTGGTCCAGCGCCGATTCGGTGCCGGACGCGTGTGGTACCAGGGCTTTGATGAATCCTGGCGCTGGCGTTTCGAAATCGCCGACCGTTTCCACCAGCGCTATTGGAATCAGGCTGCCGCCTGGGTGATGGAAACGCCCTATGCCGTCAGCGACCAGTTCGCCTCGATCGATGCGGGCGCCACGGTGTATCGCCCCGGCCAAAACGCACCACTGCGCATCCGACTCAAAGATGCCGAAGGCCGACCGATTCTTCATGCCACCGCCGAAGCCATCCTCTATCGCGATGGCCGTGAAGTGGCCGCCATCGGTCTCGAAGCCGACCCCAACGCCGGTGGCGTCTTCCGCGGCACAACCCCTCCGCTGGCAGGTGGCCGCCATGAAGTCGGCGTTCGCGTGACCGGCATCGCCGACGATCTGATCAAAGCCCGGGCGACCTTCGACGTGGAGGCAGAGGATTCTGCCGAATTGTCGCTGCTTTCCGCCGATCCCGTCCTGCTGCGTCGTATCGCCGAAACATCCGGCGGTCAGGCTCTCAGCGAGGATCGGGCCGATCAGTTGCCTAAACTTTTGGAACCGCTCAGCGGGGGTCGTGTGGTGGAATCCGAGACCGCGCTGTGGCAGAGCTATTGGTGGTTCGTCCCCATCGTGACGCTCTTCACCGTTGAATGGGTGCTGCGCAAACGCAGCGGCATGCTCTAAGGAGCCTTGATTATGAGTCAGACCATAGGTGTCGATCCCATCACCCTCGAACGCATGGCGGCTTTCGGCCGTCGACGTCGCGGGTTGATCGTGCTGCGTGGTGTATGCGCCGCAGTGGTCAGCTTGTTGGGTGTGATGACTGTCATCGCCCTGCTCGACTGGCTGTTCGTCATCCCAGACTCCGTCCGCTGGGGCATGAGCCTGACCGGCTACGTGGCCGCCATCACCACGGTGTGGATCACCAGCGTGCGCATGATCCTGAAGATCCCTTCGCAAACACAGCTCGCACGCTTGGTCGAACAGGTGCGTCCTGACCTGCGCGAAGATCTGCTTTCAGCCATTGAACTGGGCGCGTCGTCCAATGCCGACATGGATTCACCCGTCTTTCGCCGATTGCTTCAGGAAAGCGTGGCCAAGCGCATGCGCGAAGTCGATGTCGAATCCCTGCTGCCCTGGCGCATGGTGCAGTGGTGGCTGCGCGGCACCGCCGGCATTCTCGCCATCTGTTTGGTGCTGGCGTTTTCGCCCTCGTTGCCCTTCGGCCAGTTGCTGGTGCGCGCCGCTCTGCCGATGGCCAACATCGCCCGCGTCTCGGATGTGCAGGTCACCATCATCAGTCCCAAACCCCATGATCTGATCGTGCCTCAAGGCGATCCGGTCCTGATTGAAATCGAAGTCTCCAAAGATGAAGTCCGCGAAGCCATCCTCGAAACCTTTCATCCGGAAAAAGGTCGTCAGCGCGTTTCGATGAGCGGTCGTGGCCAACGTCTGTTCAGCACGAATCTCGTGGTGGGTCGCGAGGCCATTGAATACCGTGTTCTCGCCGGCGACGCCGTGACGGCGCGCTACAAGCTTGATCCACGCGCACGCCCCTACGTCACCCAGTTCGATAAAACCTATCGCTTCCCCACCTACACGCGCATGGATGAACAGACCCGGCGCGAAAAAGACGGCAATCTCACCGCCGTCGAAGGCACCAGTGTGGCACTGGTATTGAATACGGACCAGCCCGCGACAGGCGAATTGCGCCTGGAACTGGGCGACAAGACCAAAGTCATCCCGCTCAAGGCCGAAGGCCCTGATCGACTCGTCGCCGAAGTGCCCATCGAAGCTTCGGGCACCTACAAAGTGCATCTCACGTCGGCCGAATCCGGTTTCGAAAACCGCTTCCGCCCCACTTACGAAATCAGCGCTCAGGCCGACTTGGTGCCGCGTGTCGAAATTCTCAAACCGCGCCGCAATCTGCTGCTGCCCCCGGATGAAATCGTCGGCCTCACCGGCGAAGCCGAAGATGACCTGGGCCTGGCTTCGGTCGAACAATGGATTCAGGTCAACAACCAATCCTGGGTACGCGTTCCGCTCGCCAAGGATATCGGCCGTCAAACACCCATCAGCCGCACCTGGGATCTGATCCGCCACAACCTCAAAGCCGGTGATCGCGTCACGACCAAACTCGTGGCCATCGATCTCAAGGGCAGTCGCGGCGAATCCGCCCCGTTACGCCTGACCATCAGTTCAACTGGATTCGGCACCAAGCGACTGGCGGGTCTCGAATCGAAGCAGAAGGCCATGGATGCCATCGAGCGCCTGGCCATCACGACCGATCGTCATCGCGATGCCGCGGCAGAAGCCATTGATCAAGCCCTGCAAGGATCCGAACAATCCGGTCCAGAGTCGCGTGTATCTGCTCAATGCCACCGAAGCGGTCGAACAGATGCGCGTCGAAACCGATCGCACGCTCGAAGACCTCAACGAAGCCATCAAGACAGCACCCAAAGGCGTCGATTCGCATGACATCGCACTGGCCACGCACTCTTTGGCTACCGCACGCCACGCACAATTGCGATCGGCCACACGGCAGCTCGAAGCCGCAGCCCGTGAACCGGATCAAGCCGTGCGTGAAAAACAACTGGCCGAGGCCCGGCGTGAAATCGACCGCGCGATGGATGCCTACCGTCAGACCGAAAATAAATTCCGTCCGGTGATCGCGGGCGAAATCACCGCTTCAGCCCTCAACGATCTGCGCATTTTGGTGCGCGAACAACATCGCCTGCATCCTGAAGGTGACGCCACTTCGCTAAATGATGAAGCGTCGCGCATGCGGATCAGCCGCGGCCAGGGCGTGGCCATCAACCAGACCCGCGTGGTCGAACAGATGCTCGGCACGTTCGACAAGCGATACGGCAATGACTACGCCAAACGCATCGAACAAACGGTGGAAGAACTGGCGCGCCAGCGCGACGTGATGGAACGCGTCCTCGCCCAGGCCCTGCCCGATGAAAACGCCCATCTCGATGTGGCACCCCATTTGAGCCCTTGGCAGGTGGTGGGTCCTTTCGAAGCCAAAAGTCACGACGAAGCCTTTCAGAAACGTTACGAACCCGAGCGCAAAATCGATCTGACCAAGGTTTATGGTGACCTGAAATGGACCGAACATCCGGATTGGATTGACGGCCAGGTCCACGAACTGCCCACGAAAGATAATTCAGCCACCTATCTCTACCGAACCATTCACGTGAATTCGGCACAGCAATTGCCGATGTCGTTCGGATCCGACGATGGCATTCAAGTGTGGCTCAACGGCAAGTCCATTCTTGCCCAGAAGGTCGACCGAAGCGCAGCGCCCGATCAGGACAAAATCACCGCCCCGCTTCAACCGGGACAGAACAACCTGCTCATCAAGATCACCAACGGTTCTTCGGGATCCGGCTTTTACTTCCGTGCCGATGGCGTAGCGGTTCCCAAGCAGCTGGAAGGCGTGAAAGATCCGGCGCAGCGTCTGGCTGCTGCCTCGAAGCAGATGATGCGCGTGCTCGAACAGTCGATGCGCACCCTGCGTCCGATGCACCGTGAACTCGAAGAGAAACGCGGCAAAGCCCGCAAGGAATTCGATCGCCGCGACCGTGAAAATCACGAGCGGATTGAAACCCTCGTTCAGGTCGCCAAGCGCCGGGCCGATCGCCTGCGCAAACTGGCCGACGATCCCAAGATCGCCGAAAACCCCGACCGACTTGCGCAAGAACTCGAACGCGATCGCACTGACGCCCAGGCGCTGTTCGACCATGGTTTCCCGGAAGTGATCGCCCTGCTGCGCTCACACGCAGCTATTGAAGAAGTGCGGCCCGATGCCGACCATCGCTTCATTGCCGATGCCGGAGCCGCCGCACGCACGCTTCAGGCGCTGCTTGATACCCACAACGTTCAACGCGACGCACCCGAATCCGCCGCCCTGCTCAGTGAACGCATAACGGCCATCCGTCAGGCGTTCCGCACACTCGAAGTGGTACACGGGGTCAGTCAAATTCAGTCGGCCTCGGTCGAACTCGATGAGCGGGAGCGTTGGCGCGGCAGCAATCCGGCCACCATGACCCATCACCCGGCACTCTGGACTTATACCGAAGGCGAAACCGAGCCTTCTTCCCGCGAGATTCTCGCCGCCCGACTTTCAACAGAGGCCGGCGAACTGCTCAAGCAGATTCCGCACAAAGATGACGGCCGACAGGTGCGCGATGAAATGCATCGCCGATTGGATCGCGACGATGTCGATTCAGCCCCGGTGCTGCGTCAACTCAGTGGCGTGCGCGCAGACATCACGCGTGTCCTCGAATTGCTTGAGCCTGAAGTGAACAAGGCACGAGCCACCCTTGCTGAAATGGCTCCCACGCTGGCCGAAATGATGCGGGCCGCCGCCAAGAAGGCCGAAGAACTTGAACAGCGCGCCGAAAATCTGGCGAAGGCCGCAACCGATCAGAAGCCTGAACAAACCAAGCAGGAAGCGGCCGAACTCCAGAAGCAGGAACAGGAAATCCGTCGCGAGCTGACCGACATCACCGACGCGCTGCGCCGCGATGCCAACCTTCAGGACACCTTCTCCAAAGACGGTCGCGAACGATCACGCGATGCCGACGATGCCGTGGCCATGATTCGCGAACCGGCCAATCGCGCTCAGGAAGCCATCCAGGAAGCGGTCGACAGCAACCGCCCCATGGATCAGACACGCAATCTTGAAGAGACCTCCCGCCAGGAGGACAAGCTCGCACAGACCCTCGAGAAACTCGCCGATCATTACGACAAACTCGATAAAGGCGAAGACGTCTCCGACACGCGACAGGCCATGCGTGATGCCGAGCAGGATCTGGGTATCAAGTCCGGTCTCGATGATCAATACAAACAACTCGAACGTCTGGCTGAACTGGCTGAAAATTCACCCGAACAACAGCTTGCCGCACTCGAACAGGAACTGCAGCAGAACCGTCAAATGCAGCGTGAACTCGATGCTCTGACCAAAGACACGCTGCAGCAGACCCAGCAGGATCTGGAACGCGCCGCCGAACAGGAACGCGCCGAACAGAACAAACTCGCCCAAAACCAACAGCAGCAGAACCAGCAGGCTGAACAGCTTGGCAAGCAGATGCAGCAGCTTCAGAGCGGCATCCAGGAACTGGCCGACAAGCAAGTCCCCGATGCCGCCAAGTCGGCCGACGAAGCCAAGGCCGATGCAGCCAAACCGTCACTTCAGGAAGCCCAGAAGCAGGCACAAAATGCCAAGCAGCAAAACCCTGATGCCCAAAAAGCTCCGCAGCAGATGGCTCAGAAACTGCAGGAGCAATCCAACGCACTGAAAGATGCGGCCAAGCAACTGGCGCAGCAGCCGCTGATCAGGCCAAGCAAACGCCTGATTCCAAGAAGGCGTAGATGGAAGCTCAGGCTCAGCAAAAGAATGCCGATCAGGCCAATCAGCAGGCTCAGGCTCAGCAGAAAAATGCTGATCAAGCCAATCAACAAGCCAAGAAAGAACAAGCCGAAGCTCAGAAATCCCAGCAGGAAGCCCAGGCCGCGCAGAAAAATGCCGACCAGGCCAACCAGCAGGCACAGGCCGCACAACAGAACGCGCAGAAAGCCGCCGAAGCCGCCAAGCAGAATCCCAACGATGCCAATGCGCATAGGAGGCTTCGAAACAAGCTCAGGCAGGCGCAAGCTCAGGCTCAGCAGAAGAATGCTGACCAGGCCAATCAGCAAGCCAAGACCGAACAAGCTGAAGCTCAGAAATCCCAACAGGAAGCCCAGGCCGCGCAGAAAAATGCCGACCAGGCCAACCAGCAGGCACAGGCCGCACAACAGAACGCGCAGAAAGCCATGCAGCAGGCGCAGGCCCAGCAGAAAAATGCACAGCAGGCGCAACAGCAGGCGCAGACTGCCAGCGCCAAGGCTCAAGCCGCACAGCAAAAAGCCGAACAACTCGCTCAACAAGCTGACGCGTTGGCACAGCAGGCTCAAGCCATGGCCCAGCAACAACAACAGGCTCTTGATCAGGCCGCAGCCCGGCAGAACCCCATCGGCGACAACGTTGAACAAGCCGCGCAGGACATCTCGCGTGCGGCACGACACGAACAGCGTCTGAACAATGAAGCGCCGGCCAAAGCACTTGAACAAATTGCTGAAGGCACCGAGCAGGTTGCCCAGCAACAGGTTCCACAAACGGCGCAACAGATTCGTCAGGCCGACAGTGCACAGGCCGCGCAACCTGCGGCGGCCAATGCCGAACAAGCGATTGCCCAACAAGCTCAAGCCTTGCAACAGGCCATGGCTCAAGCCGAATCAGGCGGACAACCCTCCGGTGCGGCTGAAGGTGCGCCTGCAGGCTCACCCGAGGGCTCACCGCCATCGTCGCCTTCTTCACCCGGATCGAATCCCGGCCAGCCTTCCTCGCCTTTCCAGGGCCAAACCGCCGAACATCTCGCACGCGCTCTGGATCTCGCTGATCAGGCGGCTTTCCAACCACCCAGCGGCGCTGCCCCCGGCCAACCGGCCCCAGCAGCTCCTGCGCAGGCCGCGGCCAATCCTTCGCTCGCAGAAGCGGCGCAAGCCATCAGTGCCGCAGCAGCCGCACAAGCCGCCTCGATGCGATCCATGCGTCAGGATGGCCATGTGCCGGGTGAAAGTCCGCAAGCCGAAGGCTTCAGCCCTGAATCGAAGGATGGCGCCTCGATGCAGTCCCCGCGCACTGCCGTGGCCAAACTGCCTGACGGACCGGCCGAAAAACGTACGGAATGGGGCAAACTGCCGCCCAAACTTGCGCGGGATCTGATGGAAGGCCAGCGCGAAGCCGTGGCCGGCCCCTACCGCAACCGCGTGGAAACCTACTTCCGCCTGATTGCCGAACAAGCCCGCGAGGAGCAACGCCCGTGATTCGGTCCACCTGCCTGCTCATCATCGGTTCACTGTTACTGACCGTCGCTCCGGTTCGCGCCGAAGACGACGCCAGTCCTTTTCAACGCGACAAAGTCGATCGCGCGGTCGAACGCGCCGTGCAATATCTGGTCAGCAAACAGGACGGCGGCGAAGGCTGGATAAACGACAAAGGAAAACAGCATGAAACCACAATGACGGCACTGTCATTGATTGCGATGGCGGCAGTGGGTCATCAACCCAGTGATCCCACCACCGAAGGCCGCGCCATGAGCAAAGCCCTTGACTACGTCCTGCGTGACGAACGCCAGGAAGACAACGGCTATTTCGGCAACAAGGATGGTGGCCGAATGTACGGTCACGGCATCATCACACTCATGCTCTCGGAGATGGTCGGCCACGGTATCGACAATGCACAGGATGCCCGCATCCAGGACAAATGCCAGAAAGCCATCGATCTGATCCTGCGCTCGCAGCGCATCCAGAAAGACCCGAAATTCCGCGGGGGTTGGCGTTACGCTCCCGATTCACACGACGCCGATCTTTCGGTCACGGTCTGGCAACTCATGGCCTTGCGTTCCAGTAAAAACGCCGGACTCAATGTGCCCTCCGAAGCCATTCGCATGGCCGTCGATTACCTCAAGGGTTCCTATCACTCAAAGCTTGATGAGCAAGGCAATCCCATCGACAAGAAAAATGCCTTTGCTTATCAACCCGGCAGTGGCCCGCGTTATGCCACTGCGGCCGCCGGATTGCTCGCCATGCAGGTCTGCGGTGAATACGAATCACCTTTCGTACTCGGTGCCGCCGACTGGCTTGCCGAACAGCCCCCGAAATGGAATGAGCAATGGCTGTTTTACGGCACGTACTATTACGCCCAGGGCATGTACCAGCGCGGCGGACGCTACGCCGAACAGGCCCGACAGCAAGTCGAAGAGCTGCTGCTGCCCAAACAACGCCAGGACGGATCGTGGGAATCCAGCCATGACGCCGAGCGCAACGCCGGCAACGTCTACGCCACCTCCATGGGCATTCTTGCACTCGCCGTGAAGTATCACTTCCTGCCGATCTACCAGCGGTAACACCACGGTCCTGTTGTGATGCCTGCCGGTGCGCGGGATACTGCGAAGCATGAAACGACTGCTTTGTCTGATCCCGTTGCTGATGCTGATTCTCGGCTGTCCGCGCCGCGAACCGCTCCCCGATGAAAAAACGATGGCCCGCATGACCCCGCAGCAGCGCGGCGGTGCCTACTTCCGCCATTTTGCCTGCGCCTCATGTCATCGCCTGGATGACAAGAAAGGCCTGGGCCCTGCAGCCCTCGGCATGTGGGGACGCACCGTGACGCATACCGATGGCAGCACCGCAACCGTGGACCGAGCTTATCTGGCTCAAAAATTACGAGACCCGCGCCAGCGCACCACAGTCGGTTTTTCTGCGGGCAGCATGCCCGTCGCAGAACTGACCGACGTGCAAATCGACGAACTGGCCGCATATCTGAAATCCGTAAAATCATCGGCCGGCACCCCCTGAACTGTTCGGGTTCCCGCCGGACCGGTACCATGGAAGCCACACGGCCACATGAGCCGTGACAAGTCCCAGGGAGGGGCCGAACATGCCGCCCTACGTTCTGCCGATTGTCTCTGTTCTCACACTGCTGCTGGGCCTGACTTTTCTGGCCTACCGGCACCCGCACATCTACAAACGTCTGCACACCTGGTTTCTGGGGGCCAGCGTGGTGGTGATTCTCGCAATCACCATCCACAACGAAGGCTGGACCGACGCCTACCAGACCTTCAGTCCGCACATCCAGGCCGACAAGCTTGAAACCATGCGCGATCTGGTCTGGTCGAAACAGGTGCCCTACCAGTGGACGCTTCTGGGGTTTTTCACATTTGCCGGTTATCTGTTCGTACTGCTCTACCTGCGCAAACTGTTGCGCCGCGAGCGCCGCGATTTCCATGCCGCATCGGCCGATTCCGGACCGTCACGCATCAATCGGCCGACGCCGAAACCGCACATGGATTCCGATGACGACACCGATGCTGACGAACAGATCGATGTGCGCGTGACCGACGAACCGCGGTCTTCCAGCGAAACCACCGGCACCATTGCGCCAATGCCTGAGGATAAAGATGACACCCCGAAAAAGAAGCGACGCAGACCCTGAACAGGATCGCGCCGCATCTGATCGCCGCACCCGCGATATGTGATCAGGCCGGTTCGGCGATCGCCATCGGATACACCGGATCCTCAAGCACATTCACCTCGACCATATCGCCGGCCTTCTTGAGCAGGCCCCTGCAATCGGCACTCAAATGCACCAGGTGCAAACGCTTGCCGTATTGCGTATATCGCATCGCCAGTGAATCGATGGCTTCGATTGCGGCATGCCCGTACACCCGCGCATTGGCGAAATCGATCACCACATCCTCGGCGTCATTCTGAGGATCGAACAATCTCCGAAATCCTTCCACCGATCCGAAGAAAAGCGGCCCGTCCAGCTTGTACACCTTCCAGCCGTGCGAATCACGATCCACGATCACATTGATCTGCTTTGATTTTTCCCAGGCAAAAGTCAGCGCCGAAACAATCACGCCGGCGAGGACCGCCACCGCCAGATCGGCAAACACGGTCACCACCGCCACCAGGACGATCACGAAAGCATCGCTGGCAGGGATTTTCCGGATGATACGGAACGTCGACCATTCAAAGGTGCCGATCACCACCATGAACATCACGGCGGTCAGCGCTGCGATCGGCACCATTTCAATCAGACCCGATGCAAAGAGAATGAAGCCGAGCAGTGCGATCGAGGCTGTCAGTCCGCTGAGCCGACCACGGCCACCCGATTTCACATTGATCACACTCTGGCCGATCATCGCGCAACCGCCCATACCGCCGAAGAGTCCTGAAAGCGTATTGCCCAGACCCAGTGCGATGCATTCCTTATTGCTGCGCCCGCGCGTCTCTCGGTCATCTCATCGATCACCGACAATGTCAGGAGTGATTCCACCAATCCCACACCCGCCACCGCCAGGGCATACGGGAAGATCACGCCAAAAGCTTCAAAGTTGAACGGCATCAATCCATTGCTGCTACCGATCGGCCAGTGAAACATCGGCAGGCCACCCTGGATCGAGGCCAGATCACCCACCGTGCGCGTGTTCAGGCCGGTAAATTTCGCAAGCAATGTGACCACCACGATGGCGGCCAGCGCCGGCGGCACCGCTTTGGTCACTTTCGGCAACAAGACGATGATCGCCATCGTCAGCGCCACCAGACCGATCATCGTGTAGAGCTCGATGCCCGCAAGCCACGCCGTGGTCGCCACACCTTGAAGATCCGTCACGGTGATTTGAAACGATCCGAACTGCGCCAGCAGAATGACGATCGCCAACCCATTCAAAAAACCCAGCATGACCGGATGCGGCACCAGACGTGCGAACTTGCCGAGGCCGAAACATCCAAAAGCAATCTGCATCAAACCCGCAAAGACCGCTGCCACGAAGAGATATTCGACGCCATGCGAGGCCACGAGCGACACATACACCACGGCGACTGCGCCGGTGGCTCCGGAGATCATCCCCGGTCGACCGCCGAACAGCGAAGTGATCAACCCCATGATGAAGGCAGCATAAAGACCCACCAGCGGCTTCACGCCTGCCACAAAGGCAAAGGCCACCGCCTCGGGCACCAGCGCAAGAGCCACCGTCAGACCTGCAAGCAGATCATTCTTCACATTCGACGAAAATTGCGGATTCACGTTCAGACCTGTCCTGCCATTATCCAGGTGAGCCAGCGACTCACGACACAACAACCCACGAGGTGGGTCTCGCCAGTCGATCTCAGGGGTGAACTGATTTCCGCGTCAGATTGCGGCGACGTCACTACTTCAGACTTCGGGCGAACACAACAAAGCGGGGCATGCTATCGATCTCGGGCCACCGGTGCAAACCCATGATCGCAGGATACGACGTGATTTTGATTCGAGATTTCGAGCGATCTCATCGGCATTCGCCATTGATTTTCAACATAAACGCGGCCATTCGTTCCATCACGGGTGCACATCTCCGGCCTGAGTTGCTAAAATCACCTGCTCAGGTGGGATGGCAGAGCGGCTGAATGCGCCGGTCTTGAAAACCGGTTTCCGGCTCGTCCGGAACGTGAGTTCGAATCTCACTCCCACCGTTAACGCTCGGCGCGCAAACCAATTGGGCACGCGCATGCCAGTCACGCCGGCGCGCCAAGAACACGTGATTGCCCGCGCAGCGGGCAATCACGTGGGGTCGACGCCCGAAGGGCGCCGCGAAGGGCCCACGGCCCGTAGCGAATCTCACAAAATCACCTGTGGCCGCAAGCTCCACTTCAAAAGACTTGCGATGCAACCTTGGACAAATGTTCCCGAAACAAGTTGTCCCGCTTCCGTGCCCACAGTCCTTCTCATTCGACTTGGAGGCATACACCATGAAAA
>CALOAZ010000068.1:0-22776 GCA_942491355.1 uncultured Phycisphaeraceae bacterium | reverse complement strand
AGCTGTTCACCCCACCGAACCCGCCCGTACCCCTCGAAGTCCCGCCCCGTGTCCGCGTCGACATCTACCGAGGAGCCAAGCACGACCATCTCATCGTCGACGAATCCGACCTCGCCGACCTCCGAGCCAGCGTCAAGAAGGCCAAGGGTCAGATGACCGTGGGAGCCGTAGCCAAGGTGGGAGACCGCGTCTGTGCCACCTACCGCAACGGGTTCCACGGCGAAGTGACCGCCATCGAGGGCGACATCGCCACGATCAAGGGGCCGGGAAAGACGATCTGCGTGCATCTCGCGGAATGCGCACCAAGCAAATGAGCGAGCACTGCCCAACGTGCGCTCGGACCACGAGCCATCCAATGGTCGGGTACAGGCTCATGACCCGCGCCTGCGAGCGCTTCGACTCTACGAGAGTGACGATCGAGATGGACTACCAGTGCCCGATCTGCGAGACGAAATGGACATCGCGCAGTGATTGCCATGATGTAGTCGAGGCAAAGAGCGAAATGGCGACGGACGGAACGGCGTCTTAGCCGAAACAAGGGACGTGATGGCACGCACACTCACAGCCAAACAAGCCTCGTTCGTTACCCATTACGTGGAGTGTGGGAACGGGGCGGAGGCCGTGAGGCTGGCGGGGTACGCGTCGAAGCACCCGGAGAAGATGGCCTCGCAGCTACGCGGCAATGACGCGATATCCGAAGCCATCGAGAAGCTACAGGGCGCGTCGGCAGCAGCGGCGATCGTTACGCCCCGGCTCATCATGGAAGGGCTGCTCAGCGAGGCGCGAGACCAGGAGAACTCGGGGGCCGAGCGGATCTCCGCATGGCGGGCCCTGCAGGCCATGGTGCCCGGTGCGCTGCAGCCAAGGCGACTCGAGCACACGGGCGAAGACGGCGGGGCGATCAACGTCAAGGGGCTGAGCCGGGAGACCGTCGACACGGTCAAGCGCGAGTTCCTCGGCATCAAGCCCGAAGACAAGCCCGCGCAGGTGCACTAGCCGCATGGGGTCGCCAGAGGTCCTGCTAGCGTTTCAGCGCAGGTGGGTCGCGGACGACTCGCCAATCAAGCTGTGCGTCAAGTCCAGGCAGATAGGGCTTACGTGGTGCAACGCGGCTGAGGACGTGCTCGTCGCAGCGGCGGACTCGACGGCCGGCGGCATGAATTGCTGGTACCTGGCTCAATCCGAGAAGGATACCCGCACCTACATCGAGGACGTCATCTCGTGGGCCGAGGCCATGGGGCACCTCGTCGACCGCTCGGAGGAGCAGATCGTTGACCCCACCGACAAGATAGCCATCCAGGTGCTCGCGGTGGTGTTCCGCTCAGGATTCGCAGTTCGCGCCATGGTGGGGCACCCGCGCAACCTTCGCGGGAAGCGCGGCAAGGTCACGTTCGACGAGGCTGCATACAACGACAACGCGCACGAGTTCATCCCCGCGGCACGCGCTTTTCTGCGGTGGGGAGGACGGATCGCCATCATCTCCACGGAATGGAGCACGGAGACCGCGTTTCACAAGTGGCGCGAGGACATCGAGGCGGGAAAGCTTGGGTGGTCCCTGCACGTCATCACGTTCGACGACGCCCTCGCGGATGGCCTTTACCGGCGCGTGTGCGAGAAGCGCGGGCTGCCCTACACGCGCGAGGCTGAGCTCGCCATGCGTGCCGAGGAGATCCGCGACCTCGGCGACGATGCTGACCGCGAGCTTTTTTGCATCCCGGTAGGCGCGAGTGACATCTACCTAGATCGGGCCACCGTGGAGGCTTGCATGCACCAAGGCCGCCCGGTCGTGCGGCTCAAGCCACCGCGCGAGAACGAGGAGGGCGTGCCTTTCATCGACTGGCCCCAGGGCGAGCGGGACGAGTTCGTTGATGCTTGGTGCGCCGCGGAGCTAAAGCCCGCACTCGATGCGCTCAGCCCCGCGCAATCTCACGCGCTCGGCGCAGACTTTGGCCGCTCCGGTGACATCACGGTGATTGTGCCAATGGCCACCACGCACACGCTCAAGCGCTCGGTTCCGTTCGTCGTCGAGATGCGCGCCACCACCTTCGACGCTCAGCGGCGTGTGTACCGGTACATCATCGACCGGCTACCGCGCCGGGCCATCATGGCGCTCGATGCTGGCCTACAGGGCTCCGAGTTGGCCGAGGTCATGCGCCAGCGCTACGGCACGCAGATCGTCGGCATCAACATCATCGGCGGGAAGTACCGCGAGCCCGATGCGCGCAAGGGCACATCGCTCAACTACCCCGAACTCCTCCCGCCGCTCAAGCGAGCCTTGCAAGAGCGAACCCTTGAGCTCCCCGCGGATGACTTGCACGTTGCTGACTTGATGGGGCTCAGGATGGTCAACGGCATGCCCTGCGTGCCGCCCGTGCGCACGAACAAGGGCCAGTCGGGCCAGCGCCATTGCGACTTTGCCGTGGGCCTGGCTCTTGCCCTCTGGGCATCATTCCAAGGGGCGGCAGACTGGAGCGCCTACGAGACCGACAAGCCCAGGCGAGAGGCAAGCCAGTGGCGGACGGCTGAGGAGCTAGACGCCCTCGAGGACGATCGGGAGGACCTGGACCGTTGGGGCATTTGACCGCTGCGACGCACGCGCATATCCTCGCGCTATGGCTGACGGCTCCGTCCCTACTCCGGTCGACCCATCGAAGCTGAGCGAGGAGCAGGCCGGACCGACACGCGTCGGGCTCAGGTCCCCGTGGAGCGACGTCACCGTGTTTTACACCGCCCCCACCGCCATTCGCGCTTTCATGAAATGGGGCGATCACCTGCCGGCGAAACATGATCTATCGAAACTGCGTCTGCTCGGCAGCGTGGGCGAACCGATCAATCCCGAAGCGTGGATGTGGTATCAAAAACACATCGGCGGCGAACACTGCCCGATCGTCGACACCTGGTGGCAGACTGAAACCGGCTCGATCATGATCAGCGGCCTTCCGGGTGTCACCACCATGAAGCCGGGCTTCGCAGGACCGGCACTGCCGGGCGTTGCGGCGACCATCGTCGATGAAAAGAAAAACGAAGTCTCTTCCGGCAGCGGCCTACTGGCGATCACCAAGCCATGGCCGTCGATGCTGCGCACCATCTGGGGCGACGACCAGCGCTATGTCGAAACTTACTTCTCAAAGTGGGATGCGCAGACTTACTTCCCCGGCGATGGCGCGAAACGCGATGCCAAAGGAAACTTCATGGTGCTCGGTCGCGTCGATGACGTGCTGAACGTTTCGGGCCACCGCATCGGCACGATGGAAGTCGAATCGATTTTGGTCGAACACGAAACCGTGGCCGAAGCCGCCGTCGTCGGCAAGAAGCATGAGATCAAGGGACAGGCCATCGTGGCTTTCGTCACACTCAAAGGCGGCGTCGAAATGAGCGACGCCCTGAACGCCGAACTGCGCAAGCATGTGGCGAACAAGATCGGCGCCATCGCTCGTCCTGAGCAAATCATCTTCACCGCTGACCTGCCCAAAACACGATCGGGCAAAATCATGCGGCGTCTGCTCCGTGATATTGCCGAAGGGCGCACGCTCGGCGACACCACCACGCTTGCCGATCCAAACGTGGTCGAGGCCCTGCGCACGCAGCATGCGAGCGAAGAGAGCTGAAGAAACCCTGCGGTGATCCGCTAACCCGTCGGGTTCAAAGGAATTGCATTGCGCCATCGACAAGGTGAAAAGAGCCGGGTCTTCGCGGATTTACGACAGGTTGGATCAGAGCATCGATCCCACTGCCTGTGCTGATATACTGTGCGTAACGGATTGACCCTTCAGCGGATGGAGCCGCCGTGACGAGCCCGACCCCACGTGTCATTGCATTGCTCAACCAGAAAGGCGGCGTGGGTAAAACCACCACCACCGTCAATCTGGGCGCGGCCCTTGCCGAATCCGGCGCCCGCGTGCTGATGATCGACCTGGATCCCCAGGCGCACATGAGCCTGCATCTGGGGATCGATCCTGGCACACTCGAATCCAGCGTATACGACCTGCTGACCGATCCGGCCGTCACGGCCGAATCGGTTCGTCTCACCGCCCAAGATCGCATCGATGTGATTCCCGCCGAAGTGGATCTCGCCGCCGCCGAACAGGAACTGACTTCTGTGGCCGGACGCGAATCGATCCTGCGGCAGAAGCTGGCGCCCATTCGCGATCAATACGATTACATCCTTCTGGATTGCCCGCCGAGCCTCGGCCTGCTCACGCTCAACGGCCTGACGGCTTCGGGCGAAGTCATCGTCCCCATGCAGGCGCATTTTCTTGCGCTGCAAGGCTTGAGCAAACTGCTCGAAACCGTGCAACTGGTTCGACAAGGTCTTAACACGCAATTGCGCGTTTCAGGTGTTGTCCTTTGCGTGCATGACGGCAATACCAATCTCGCCACTGAAGTGGTCGAAGATCTGCGCAATTTTTTTACGTCCAGTCGTCGCCTGGCCATGCCATGGTCAGACGCCGTCATTTTCGAGCCGCCCATCCGGCGCAATATCAAACTGGCCGAATGTCCGAGTTTCGGCCAGACCATTTTTCAATACGAACCATCCTGCCCGGGTGCCACCGACTATCGACGCCTCGCCGAACACATACGCGAATCACTGAAAACCGCGCCGGCATCAGCGCCTCAGAAACCGGCACTCGCAGCACCCGCTCCGATCGAAGCTCCGGCACCGCAGACTGCAGGCGATACCTTTTCAAAACCGGTCGAACAGACTTCTTCCGCAGCTGATTCCGCCGCATGAACACCGATCGCAAGCCGACGCTTGCCCGCGTGGCACTCGCCGCTTGGTGGACGGCCATGGCCGTCGGCACGCACTGGCCGAATCTTTCTGCGCAACTCAAATCGCTGGGCATCGATGAAGGCGCCACGCCATTCATGATGCTCGACAAATGGATGCACATCAGTGCCTATCTCGGCCTAATCTGGCTCGCGCTCACCGCCCGATTGACACCACGCCGAAGCGCCACATTTGCGATCATCGTGATCTATTCGCTACTGGATGAATGGACACAAGGCCTGGTCGCCGGGCGCAACGCATCGGGGATGGATCTTCTGGCCTCCAATTTCGGCGTGATCCTCGGCACACTTACCTGGTTCATCACACGATGGCTGAACGATCACGATGAATCGTTCGTCGCCCACGGGCGCGTGGTAGCCGTTCTGACGCTCATCAGTCGCTGCTTCGGTCTGGTGCGCGACTGGGCACTGGCTTTCGCCTTCGGCCTGAGCCCCGTGATGGACGCCTTCGCCATCGCCTTTCTGATTCCCAATCTGTTCCGGCGCCTCTTTGGTGAAGGCGCTCTGACCGCAGCCTTCCTGCCGCAATACACACGCCTGCGTGAAACATCCGAAAACAATGCCACGCATTTCGCCCGACAAACGCTTCTGCGCCTGGGACTCGGACTCGGCGCGCTAGCGCTGCTTGGTTCTCTGATCGCCTGGGGATTGGCACAAGCCGGCGTGCTTGATGAGCGCGGCATACTGACTTCTTCGCTCACCGCCATGCTGATCTGGTTTGCGCCGATGATCTGCGCCACGGCGATTGCCGGTGCCGTCCTCCAGGCCCGCGGACGTTTTGGCCCGCCTGCTGCCGCACCGGTCATCATGAATATCGCCATCATCGGCGCGGCGATCATCACTTGGCGCACCATGCCCGATGATCTGACAGGCCAGCGACGCGTGTTCTGGGTCGCACTGGCGGTGGTCGGCTCAGGCGTGGTGCAGTTGTTCTGGCATCTGAATCTACTGCCGACCGCCACAGCAGAACCCGATCGCCCCGCCATCGCCGAAGCCGGTCGGCGCACGTGCGCAAGTGGCTGCCCACCATCATCGGCCTGGCGGTGTTTCAATTGAATGTGCTGGCCGATGCCATGATCGCCCTGTTTTTTTCGAGCCTGAACGGCGAACCCCTTTCGATGTTCGGCCAGACCTTCACCGCCCCCATGATCGCCGGCGATGTGGCCGTGCTGAGCTTCGCTCAGCGCCTTTACGAATTTCCACTGGGGGTCTTCGGCATCGCACTGGCCACGGCGATCTTTCCGGCACTCGCGGCGGCGGCCCATGATGCGCCGCGCTACACCACGTTGCTGCGCCAGGGCCTGCGCCTTTCAATGTTCATCGGTTTGCCTGCGAGCGTCGGTCTGATACTGGTGCGTGAACCGCTTGCGGCCGTGATCTTTTCCAGCGCCGGCCACCTCGACCCCGAAGCCGCCACACGCATTGCCACCGTGCTTTGCGGTTATGCACCAGCCGTCTGGGCTTATTCACTGAACCAAACCCTCACGCGCGCTTTCTACGCGAAGGAAGACACGCTCACGCCAGTACGCATCTCAATGGGCATGGTGACCCTGAATGTGGCGATGAATCTCACCTTGATTTGGTGGATCGGCGCTGCAGGCCTGGCGCTGTCGACTTCGATCTGCGCCATTCTGCAGTGCGCCCTGATGACCCGTCTGATCCGAAAATATGCGCCGGGTGTCGATGATACGAGTGTGACCCACAGTTGGTGCCGCACGGCCGTACTGACCACCTTGATGGCCCTCCCCGTCGCAGGGCTCACACACACATGGAACTCTGTGGGCGCTTTCGCGCGGCGAAGCCCTCGGCATGCTGACCATGGCCGTGGGACTTGGCGCGGTGATTTTCGGCGGTGGTGCCATGCTCTGGCGCAACGAAGAGCTTCGCTGGCTGCGACGCGGATCCGGCTGATTCGTCATTCAGTTGGCGACAATGTTGACCAGCTTCTTGGGCACCACAATCACTTTACGGACGGTTTTGCCTTCGAGCAGTTCAACGATTTTGGGTTCAGCCAGGGCAGCGGCCTCGACGGTTTTTTGATCGGCATCGGCAGCAATCACGATCCGGCCGCGCACCTTGCCCAGAATCTGAACGACGATTTCGATTTCATCATCGATCAGCAGCTTTGGATCGGCCTGCGGCCAGGGTTCGGCTGCGATCGATGCCTGGTGGCCGAGTTTTTCCCACAGTTCTTCGGCCATGTGCGGCGCTAGCGGCGCCAGCATGCGCACCAGCGGATCAGCCACCGCTCGTGGAATGGCGTCGAGCCTGGTCATCGCGTTGTTCAACTCGATCAAACCTGCAATTGCTGTATTGAATCCCAGACGTTCCATGTCGACGGTCACGCGATCGATCGTCTTGTGCGTCAGGCGCAGCAAGGCGTCATCAGGCGCAGCATCAGTCACGCGCGGCGAGCCATCTTCATTCACCAAGTGGCGCCACAGACGCTGCAGAAAACGTTCGAGACCGACGATATCTTTTGTCGACCACGGCTTAGAGGCGTCGAGCGGACCGAGATACATTTCATAAAGACGCAAGGCATCGCAGCCATACTGCTCGCACATCTCGTCGGGGCTGACCGCATTCTTGAGGCCCTTGCCCATCTTGCCGTATTCGCGGGTAACCTCTTCATCGTTATAGAAATATTTGCCGTCCTTCTCGACGATTTCTGCGGCGGGCACCGCGATGCCGCGTGCATCCCGGAAACAATAGGCCTGGATATAGCCCTGATTGAACAAGCGGCCGAATGGTTCGCGCGTGCCGACTTCGCCCAGATCAAAAAGCACCTTGTGCCAAAACCTGGCGTAGAGCAAATGCAACACGGCGTGTTCGGCACCACCGACATAAAGATCAATACCGTAATCGCCCATCCAGTAACGCTCAGCTTCACGACTGACGAAACGATCCGTATTGCGATTGTCGAGAAAGCGCAGGTAATACCAGCACGAACCGGCCCACTGCGGCATGGTGTTCAGCTCGCGTTCGCAGCGCACACCATCACGTTCGACCACGCGCCACGATTCATCGGCGCGTCCCAGCGGCGGGCGAGGCGGCGCATCAGGATCTTCCGAAGCCGAAGGTGAAAAATCTTCCATCTCCGGAAGGGCCACAGGCAGTTCCGACTCATCGACCGCGCGCGTGCCGCCGCCCGGCGTATGCAGAATCGGGAACGGCTCGCCCCAATAGCGCTGCCGAGAAAACAACCAGTCACGCAGCTTGTACTGCACTTTCGCATGGCCGCAACCCTTGGCCGCGAGCCACTGCGTGATGCGCAATTTGGCTTGATCGGTCGGCAAATCATCGAGTGCGATATCGGCATGCGCCGAATTCATCGCCGTACCGGCCCCGGCGAAACAACCTTCGCCCGACCAATCCGCCGGCGGTTTGACGACTTCGATCACCGGCAGATCAAACGCCTTTGCGAACGCATGGTCGCGTTCGTCGTGCGCCGGCACCGCCATGATGGCACCGGTGCCGTATCCCATCAAAACGTAATCCGCAATCCAGATGGGAATCTTCGCGCCATTGACGGGATTGATCGCGTGCGCGCCGGTGAAAACACCCGATTTGGTTTTGGCGTCGGCCATGCGATCCACATCGCTGCGAGCCTGCGTCTGCTTGACGTACGCTTCAACCGATTTGCGCTGCGCTTCAGTGGTTAGCTCCAACACCAACACATGTTCCGGAGCAAGCACCATGTAGGTCGCTCCGAACAATGTGTCGGGGCGCGTGGTGTACACACGAATCGATTCATCACTGCCGGCCACGGCAAAATCGACCAGTGCGCCTTCGCTGCGCCCCACCCAGTCGCGTTGCATCTTCTTGATGGCTTCGGGCCAGTTCACATCATCCAGTTCACTGGCCAGACGATCGGCATAAACCGTGATGCGCAACATCCACTGCTTGAGCGGACGCTTGAAAACCGGATAATTGCCGCGCTCGGACCGGCCATCGTTGGTCACTTCTTCGTTGGCCAACACCGTGCCCAATTGCGGGCACCAGTTCACAGGCACTTCAGCCAAAAAGGCCAGACGCTGATCATCCAGCACGGCCTCGCGTTCGTCGGCTTCGAGTTCGGACCACTTGCGAGCGCCGATCGGATCGCCTGTCACCGATCCGATACCACTTGCTTCTGGCGCCACCAGTTCACCGTGGGCATCGATCCACAAATCACCGACCGCCAGTCGTTTTTCCAACTCGGCAATCGGTCGCGCCGCCTGTACCGATGGATCAAACCAGCTTTTGTAGAGCTTCAGAAAGATCCACTGCGTCCAGCGGTAATAATCCGGATCGGTGGTCGACAGACAACGGTCCCAGTCGTAGCTCAGCCCCAAACGCTTGAGCTGGCGCACCATGTTGTCGATGTTTTTCTGTGTGGTGGCCGCCGGATGCACGCCATGCTCGACGGCAAACTGTTCGGCCGGCAGACCGAATGCATCGAAGCCCATCGGATGCAGCACATTGAAGCCGCGCATGCGCTTGTAACGCGCCACGATATCAGTCGCGATATAGCCCAGCGGATGACCGACATGCAGACCGACACCCGATGGATACGGAAACATATCCAGCACGTAATACTTGGGTTTGGACGTATCAAAACCCGGATCACCCGGATTGGCCGTCCGAAACGTGCCGCGCTCGGCCCACAGGGCCTGCCATTTGGCCTCGATGACCTGGGGGTCGTAGCCGCTCATAATCGTGGCGCCTCGGGCACTGCCCATGAAAACAATCGGTCAGTTTGCGCGCTGGCGGGCCTGCTTGTTGCGCAAATCCGTGATGTACTTCTTGGCTTCACCGGCGAGATAGAAGCTGCCGGTGACCACGATCAGATCTTCACGGCCCACAGCGCGAGCCGCAAGATTCAGCGCTTCAGGCAACGTCTCGGTCACCTGCGCCATCTTGCCGCTGATTTCCGCAAACCGCTGGTGCAGTTCACGCGGCATCACCGCCCGCGGATTCAACTTGGCTCGGGTGAAGATGATCTTGTCGGCGCCGAGATTGATCTGCTCAAGCATGCCGGTGACATCCTTGTCTTCGCCGCAGCCGAAGATCATCACCAGCGAGTCGTAAGGCACGTGCGCGCCGATCGAACGGATCAATGAGGTAATGGAGGCGCCGTTGTGAGCGCCGTCGATCATAACACGCGGCTCTTCGAGGATTTTTTCCATCCGGCCCGCCAACGTGGTCATGGCCAAGCCGCGAATGATGTTCTCTTCGGTGACATCGGCGCGCCGCTCGCAGACGGCATCCAGCAACGCGATTGCTAGGCCGCAATTCAGCGCCTGATGCTCACCCTTAAGCGGCACCGGCAGATGATCGTAATTTTGATCGGCGGTGGCCAGACACACACGCGTGTGCGGCCCCAATTCACGCGTGGCTTCGAATCGGTAGCTGAATTCGACATCCTCACCGATGATGTGCAGCGGTGCCTCGACTGCAGCAGCCTTCTCACGGAAGACCGCCAGCACTTCGGGCGTTTGTTCCACCGTGAACACCGGCACACCCTTCTTCATGATGCCGGCCTTCTCGGCCGCAATGGCTTCCAAGGTCGAGCCGAGAATGTTGGTGTGATCCAAGCTGATCTGCGTGATGGCGCAAACCGCGGGCGTCACCACCGTGGTGGCATCGAGTCGGCCGCCGAGGCCCACTTCGAGAATTGCCACATCCACTGCCTGATTCGCAAAATGCTTGATGGCGGCTGCCGTCAGAATTTCGAAGAACGTCGGCTTGTCCTTGTCGGCCAGATCACCGGTCTTTTCCTGAATCAGACGCATGAGTTCGGTGAAATCCGTGGGACCGATCATGTCGTCATTCACGGCGATGCGCTCGCGCACATCGACCAGATGCGGCGACGTATAAGCGCCAACCGTATAGCCGCAACCGCGCAACATACCCGAGAGCATGGCGACGGTGGAACCTTTACCCTTGGTGCCGGCAATCTGCACGAAGCGCACGGCATTCTGCGGGTCATCCAGCAACTTCAGCAGATGGCGCATGCGATCCAGACTGAATGTAGACGGCTCGTATTTGATCAGACGCAGCCGCTCGAGATCCGTGTGCTCGTAAAGCCAGCGCACCGCCTGAGCAAATGTGGCGATCGGCCCGTCAATCTTGGGGACCTCGCGCGGAGCCTTGGGTGCTTTCGGAGCCTTCGGCGGCTTGGGAGCCTTCACGGCCTTCGCTTTCGGAGCCTTTGGAGCCTTCGGCTCCTTGGCCGCATCCGCCTTTTTGGGGGTCTTTTCAGAATCGCTGCTCTTGGTCGTCTTCTTGGTGACTTTCTTCGCAGCGGTCTTCTTGGTCGTCTTCTTCTTGGTTGAACTGGATTTAGCCATAGAGGGCGGATTGTAGCGAACCCCCGGAATCTGTCAAATTGACGCGCATAAACCACTGGTGTAAATATATTTAAGTTTATATTGCCAAAATCGGCACGATTTGGCCGGGCTGCCCGGCCCGAGCGTTGGCGCAAATCCTCACCGGGGCTATGCTTTGCCCTCTTTCTGACAGGAGCAGTACACCATGGGCGCACCCTCCGCGGCAAGGCCTACGTGATGGGCGATGATGTGGATACCGACCAGATCATCCCCGCCGAGCATCTTGTCTATTCGATGACCGACCCCGAAGAGCGCAAGCTTTACGGGCGATATGCCAACATCGGTGTGCCCGCCGGACAGCGCGGCTTGCCCGACGGCAATATCCCGTTTGTGGCTGAAGGCAAAGACACCAGTGATTACACCATCATCGTGGGCGGGCGCAATTTCGGATGCGGCTCATCGCGCGAGCATGCGCCTTTCGCACTCGCCGAAGCCGGCGCCACCGCGGTGGTCGCCGAGTTCTATGCCCGCATTTTCTATCGCAACTGCGTGAACGGCGGTTTTCTGGTGCCCTGTGAATCCACGCAGCGTCTGATCGACGAAGTGCAAACCGGCCACGACGTCGAAATTGATCCCGACCACAACCGGTTCACCAATCACACCACCGGCAAGACCTACGCACTCAAGCCCATCGGTGATGCCAAGCCCATCGTCGATGCCGGCGGCGTCTTCGCCTATGCCAAGCAAACCGGCATGCTGTGAAAAACAAGGGCTGTGCCGCACAGTCCAAGTATAATCCCAGCGTGCCTCACACCGCTGCCATCCGAACTGCTCTCGGCCTGTTGATACTGATCGCCACACCAAGCTGGGCGCAGCAGGAAACATTCCAGACGCTGATCAGTCAGGCTGTGTCGGAAGCGAACGCCGATCGGTTCGAACAAGCGGTGGCGATCACCCGAAAAGCCATTGCGGCTGCCAAGGATGACGAGCAACGCGCCAGGGGGTTTTTTCTGGCTGGACGCTTCGAAGAAACCGACGGTAAACTCAAAGCCGCCCTTGGCGATTACGATCAGGCGATCAAACTCACACCCGGCCAGATCGATTTGATCAATCAGCGCGGCGGCGTACACTTCAAACTCGGTCAGATTGCCGAATCGATCACGGATTTCGATCGCGCTATTGAACTGCAGCCGCAGGCCGCGCCCTATCACTGGCAGCGTGGCATCAGTCTCTACTATGCCGACCGTTTTGCTGATGGGCGCAAGCAATTCGAAATCCATAAAACGGTCAATCCTCACGATGTCGAGAATGCCGCATGGCATTTTTTATGTCACGCGCGCGAAACCAATCCGAAAGCCGCTCGCGATGCCATCATTCCCATCGAAACCAGTCGCGACACGCGCGTGCCCATGGCTGAAATCTACGCGCTGTATGCGGGCAGAGGCACCGCCGAGCGTGTGATCGAACGCGCCAATGCCGAAACTGATCCTGCCGCCAAACAATCGGCGATGTTCTACGCCCACCTGTATCTCGGCCTTTGGCACGAAGCGCACGCGCGACAAAAACCGGCGCGGCAGCACATCAAAGCCGCTGCGATCCAATTCGGCTTTGATCATTACATGGGCCACGTGGCCAAAGTGCACTGGCGCCGCATCGCGCCCGAAGCAAAAACCGACCAGCCCCAAAAGGCGCCCACACCATGATCTTTCGCCTGATGGCGGCCTGCACCGCACTGACCTTCCTGACCGCGTGCAGCCCGTCTCCCCCCGAAAAAATCGGACCGGGACGCGTTGAATCCGGCGCGTTCGTTCACGATGCCTTGAAGATGAATCTGGCGCTGCCCGAGCAGTGGACCGTGTTGGATCAAGCCGCGATTGACGCCATCGACCGCGCCAGCACCCATGAATTCGGGCTCGGTGATCCGAAAACCCAGGCCAAGGTCGAACAGGAACGCGCCGATCGCACCTACCTGTTCGTCACACGCAGCCCCCATGCCAAAGGCGCTGCGGCCATGATGGGCCTGACCCATCGCCTGAATCCCGAAGGCGAAGTGACCAGCGCCCGCGACTATCTGGAACGCACGCGCGAAACACTCGCCAAAACCACTGAAATGAAAGTGGGCGAGCGCGTGGATCCAGTCAAACTCGGCAACACCGACATGCTGCACTTTCACACGCAACTCGAATCCCGCACGGCCGACGGCCAGCCGCTGGAAATCCACCAAGAATACTACGCCACCACGCGCATGGGTCACGCGATCGGATTCATCCTGACCTGGTCAGACACCCAAGACCGCGACACGATGACGGCGCTGACGAAATTGAAACTGGCCCCTTGAGTCATCGCCGCGTGCGAGAGCTCTCACCTTTTGAGGAAAGTAAAAACCCAATGACTTTGGATCAATACACAGAATTCTTCGGCTTGTGTTCGATCATCAACATGGGCCTGTTTGCCGCCACCACAGCCGCGGTAATGCTTTTGAAAAACACCGTTTCAAAAATCCATGCCAAACTCTTCAACGTCGAAGAATCCGCATTGCCAAAAATCTATTTCAAATATATCGCCATCTACAAACTGTTGATCATCGTGTTCAATATCGTTCCCTATGTCGCCTTGAAGGCCATGTCTTGATCTGCACGCCATTCGCCTTCACCCATGATCTGCGATAAATCGACCTGAGCGCCATCGGCCTTCAAGGGCTTGGCGCCGCCCGCCTGATCTCGCATCGTACGAATCAAACCAGCCATGTCCGGTTTGAGCGGCGCGGTGATGCGCACGCGGCGCGGTTCGAGGGGATGTTCAAAGTCGATCACCGCCGCATGCAGCATGGGTCGACGCACATACAAATCTTCGCGCTGGGCGATGCGATCCCAGAGTTTCAGGCCTTCAGCTTTCTGGCGCGCGTAATTCATCATCGGCTTGCCGCCTGCAGGCACAACCGATTGGGCTATTTCATCCGGGCCGACGGGTTCGCCGCCGTAAACCACATCCGTGACGATCGGAAAACCGAGCCAGGTCAGATGCACGCGGATCTGATGCGTGCGCCCCGTCTTGAGTTCGAGTTCGACCAGGCTGTAACCGTCGAACACTTCGCGCACGCGATAGATCGTCACCGCTTCGCGCGCCGCGCCATCATTTCGAACAGCATAAGCCTCGGCCACGGTTGGATGCTTTCCGATCGGCTGATCGATCACATCGCCCGGCGGTTTCATCGCGCCGTGCACCAGCGCCAAGTAATACTTCTGCACCGTGCGCCGCTCAAACTGCTTGTTGAGCCGCCAGTGAGCCTCATCGGTCTTGGCCACGATGATCGCGCCGGTGGTGTCTTTGTCGAGACGATGCACGATGCCAGGCCTGAATTCCTCGACACCAAGACTCGACAGCGCCTCAAGGCCATTGGCGGCAATATGGCGATAGCGCCAAGCCAGCGCATTGACCAAGGTGCCGCTCAAATTGGAACGCGCCGGATGCACCACCAGATCGGCTTGCTTGTTCACCACCAGCAGTGCGTCATCTTCGTAGAGTACTTCCAGCGGAATGTCTTCAGCGGGCACCTGCTTGATCGCCGGTGGCGGCACGACCACGTCGACCACATCACCCGGACGCAAAGCCGTCGAGGCCTTGGGCTCGCGCCCGTTGACCATCACCGCGCCTTCGTTAATCAGTTTCTGAAGACGCGAACGACTCAGCGACGGCAAACGCCCGCATAGAAAACGATCCAGACGCCGATGCTGAAGTTCACGCTGAATGCGATAACGCCGGTGCTGCGCACCGTCGGATTCAACCATTTCATCCGCATCGGATGAAATCAGGTCGGGGTCTTCAGAAGATGGATCGATCGGACCCGTCACGTCGGGGCTCCCCCGCGCGGATCGGTTAAGGCGCGGGCTCTGATTTGGGAGCCGGCTCGTCGGCGGCAGGCTTCGATGGAGCTGCTTCAGGCTTCGCCGCTTCAGTTGGGGCTTCGACGGCAGGCACTGCAGGGGCCGGCGCATCATCCGGGCGCTTGAGCAGTGCGGGCGTGCCGTCGGTATCGGGCACCTGGGCCGTGGGCTCGGGTTTCGGCGGATCAGGAAAACTCACCGGCTTGGCGATGCGATCCAGTTCACCGGCCATTTTCTGAGCGATCTTCGCCTGATGCGGCCAGTCTTTGGCGGCCAGGGTCTGAATTTCATCGTACTGTTTGCGCGCGGCATCGAATGCGCCGCGTGATTCATCGACAGAGGCGAGCCCAAATCGTGCGGCCAGAACCTGCAGCGCCGATTGATTCAGATCAATCACCTGCTGGTAGTAACCGGCGGCATCACCCAGTGCCGCAGTACGATCCTCTGCAGACAAGACCACATCGGTCGCACCGGGAATGGTTTCGAGCGCTTCACGCAAACGCAGATCACCGGCCTGAAGCAGCGCGGCACCGGCATAACCGGGAATGCCGCGATATCGATCGGCCAGCTCACGCAAACCCACCGGCGAAATGGTGGTTTCCATCCGCCAGTAAGCTTCCTCACGCTGGCGATCCGCTCTGCCGGACCAGTACTGCACCAGAAAAACCACCGCCAGCGCGATCAGGATGTAACTGAGCGTGCGCGTGCCGTGACGCGACCACCAGTGACCGAAGCCCTGCGAAAAGGACGCCCAGTCGTCGAGTTCTTCTTCAGCGATACCGTGTTTTTCAGTACTCATGGCGGATTTCCAGTCGGGCGGACAGTGTATCGCCGCCCTTCAGGAGCGGCAAACGGATCAGAAACCGGCCACCGTGCGAATCGCTTGAGGCGTGCTTTCACCTGCCGCTGTGGACAACGCCGGACTAAAAATCCACGGCACGGACCGATCCGCATCCGACAAACCCAGTTTTTCAGCCAGAACTGCGCCGATCACGTCCATGCCCGCTCCCGTGCGAGCGGATACGGGCCAGACGCCTTTTTCGCCTTCGCTGGGGGCAGGCGGATGCTGATCGGCCTTGTTCCACAATTTCAGATCCGGTGGTCGACCCGGCAAATGCGGCCACGGATGTTCGGCATCGCGCATCACCACGCGCAGATCAGCCGACGCGATGACCTGTTCGGCCAGTGCCGCGGCCTGCTGTTCGATCGGGTCAGGATCATCACGCTGACCCGGCGTATCGATCCAGCGCACCACCCACTGACCTCCGGACATCGAAAGCCGGATCTGATCCGAAACCCAGTCGCGCGTGGTGCCCGGCCGATCCGCCACCACACTCACCTGACGACCGGCCAGTCGATTGGTCAATGTACTCTTGCCGACATTGGCCGCCCCCACCAAGACCACCGTCGGTGGTGCGATCAAATGATTCAGCGCTTTGCCTTGCACCGATAAAACTTCAGGCGATGGCCATCCGTTTTCGAGTGCGGCGCGCCAACAGCGCGGTTGATCCAGAAGCCAGTCGATGGCCACAGGGCTCGCCGCTTGCGACAGCGCCGCAAGCATTTCGGCTTCGAGCAGACTGGCGGCTTCGGGATAACGCGCCTGAACAGAAGATTCCAACTCGGGCACGGCGCCCCATTCGGTCAGACGCTGCGCCAGACGCTGCCAGACGCGCATGCCACCATGCGGCATGAGCCAGCACTGATCGTGATCCAGCGCAACAATCAGTCCTTCATCAATCCCGCCCAGATCGGCGCGGCGGGCTCGGGTTTCAGGCAGGCACCCTGTCAGGCGCCGCACCATGTCTGCCGCGCCTACGCCGCGCAGTACCACCAGCGCAATCGCGCCAGGCGCCGCAGGCGTCGCAAGATAAAAACGAACCGGCCCAGTGGACATGATGCGCTTCAGCTTTCATCCGGATTGAACATCGCGCGGCCATTGGGCCAGAGCAACAGATGCAAAGTCCATGCAGCCACACCCGGGCCTGCGGGCAACCATGAACCACTGATCAAAACAAACATCAGAGCTGTGAAGGCCACGCCTTCGCAGCAGGCCCAGGCCACCAGACAACCGGCGATGTAACCTTCGGGCGTGACGATCGACCCTTTCCAATGACGCTTGAAAATCTGACCGCGCAGAAAAAGACCCAGAGGTGCCATCGTCAGCGCCATGGCGCCCGAGATCATCAATAACAGTTCGGGATCGAGAACCGGCGTCTTAGGTTGCCGATTCAGCGACCCCAAAAAACCGCCGAACAGCACCGGTCCGAGGGCCAGAGCCGCCCAGACCACGCGAGCCACCACACGTGTGGATTCAGGGCCGGGCCCGACCACTTCGCTCATGCCGAAGCTTCCTGCGCCAACACGGCCGTTCGCGTGACCGCCAGACCCTGCAACGTGAGATTGGTGTCGAGCGTTTCAATCAGGTCATAATGATCGAACAACACTTCGGCATCGCCCCCGGTCGCCACGACCTTCGGGTAAGCCTGATAGAGCTCGGCATATTTCTCGGTCAACTCGCGTACCGCGCCGCGCACACCATGAAACACACCACTTCGGATGGCTTCAGCGGTGTTGTGTCCGATGGCTTCGACCGGGCGCTCGAATTCAATCGCCGGCAACAGATCCGTGTTGTGGCTCAATGCCGAAAGCATCATGCGTGTGCCCGGCAGAATGGCGCCGCCATGAAAGGTGCCTTCGCCATCCACAAAATCCACCGTCACAGCAGTACCGGCATCGATGATGATGCACGCCTGTTTGGCACGATCAAACGCGGCCGCCGCATTGAGCAAACGATCTACCCCGATCGTGGCATCGGGATCGAGCTTGCGCCCGATGGGAATCATCGCATCCCGATCAATCCGCCTCATGGCAATACCGATGGGGGCACGCGCCGCAGCTTCGATCACGCGCTGAGCCGCAGGCTCATTGACGGTGGCCAGATAACAGACCGCCTCCTGAGCCTGCGCCAACGGCGCCGCCAGTTCGCGCAGCAGTTCCGGCATGTCTTGCGAGATCCGATCGTTCCCGAGCACACGGCGTTCGGTCAGTTGGCCGTCCAAAAACAGCCCGACCTGTGTACGCGTGTTGCCCACGCTGATGGCCAGCAGGTTCACAGTCATGGGCGGCAGTATATCACCCGTCGCTCACCGGGCCGCGCAGTGCCGCCCAGCATGTTTCAAGCAAAGCACGCACGCCGTGGCCCGTCACCGCCGAAATCAGCAGCACCGGCTGCCCCAGCTCCTTTGAAAGAGCCGCCACCTGCGCGTCCGCCTCATCTCCAAGCACATCGGCCTTGTTGAGGACGATCAGCTCGGTTTTCTCGGCCAATGCAGTGGAATATTCAGCCAATTCATGGTGAATAGCGCGGTAATTGGCCGCCGGATCACTGCCGTCATCGGGTTGAGGATCGAGCAAATGCACCAGCAGACGCGTGCGCTCGATGTGTCTCGAAAAATCCAGTCCAGGCCTGCCCCTGATGCGCCCCTTCAATGAGCCCGGGAATATCGGCAATCACCAGACGTCGATGGTTGGTCAGCTCGGCAATTCCAAGCTGCGGCTCCAACGTGGTGAACGGGTAATTGCCGATCTTCGGTCGCGCGGCGCTGCAGCGGGACAGCAGTGTGGATTTTCCGGCATTCGGCTTGCCGACCAGACCCACATCCGCAATCAACTTGAGTTCCAGGCGCAGCGTCAGGATCTCGCCGGGCTCGCCGGGCGTGTGATGTTGCGGCGTCTGATTGGTCGAACTTTTGAATCGTTCGTTACCGAAACCGCCGCGACCGCCTTTCGCAATGGTGAAACGCACACCGACTTGATCCATGTCCACAATCAGTGCGCCGGTTTCGTCGTCAAAGATCTGCGTGCCGGGCGGCACACGTATCACAAGATCTGCTCCGTTGCGCCCATGACACGACTTGCCGCCACCGGGCTGACCGGGCTCGGCCTTCCAGTGATGTCGTCCTGCCATATCCAGCAACGTGTCGACATCGTGCGAGGCTTCAAGAAAGACACTGCCGCCGTGACCGCCGTCGCCGCCATCCGGTCCGCCCTTGGGAATGTATTTCGCGCGCCGAAAGCCCAGACAGCCGTCGCCGCCCCGACCTGCAAACACCTGGATGACCGCCTGATCCACAAGCACAATCAATCTCGCGAATAAAAAACGAGGGTGATCTTCAGATCACCCTCGAAGCATGAATCCAATCGTTATGACCTGACGCCGAGAAGCCCGAGTGATCAGGCCTGCTCTGCCACCGCGTCGATATGGACGCGACGGCCCGAGTAACGCACCGTGCCCGGCTGAAGCGCGAACAGGGTGTCGTCCTTGGCACGGCCCACCATGTAACCGGGCTGAAACTTCGTGCCGCACTGACGCACGATGATCGAACCGGTCTTGGCGAACTCGCCGGCATAAAGCTTGATGCCGCGATATTGCGCGTTCGAATCGCGACCGTTGCGTGTACTGCCTTGGCCTTTCTTATGTGCCATATCATCATTTCCCCCGATCGCTCGGGGGCCTCAAAAATTAAGGTCGGGGAGTATAGCCCCGGGCCTTCGGGCGGGCAAGCCACCCCAACGCCGAGGCTGGGGATCAGAATCCGCTCAGCGAATCACCCAGTCCTTGGCCTTGAACACGAAGGGCTTCTCGCCCACGTGGGTTTCATCGCCGGGAGTGTGATAATCGATCTGCAGCGTCTTTCGCATGACCACCGGAAGTTGCTCCACCACGGCCTCTTTCTTTAGGTCGGTGTCGCCGGCATCCGGATTGATGCTCTTGATGCTGTCATTCGCGGCCTTGACCTTGGCGTTGGCAATCTCCAGATCCTTGAGCGGGATATAGGTTCCCGGACGCAGGTTGGTATCGCCGCCTTCGGTGACCTTGTGCATGCGATGGGTTTCGCCGCTTAGTCCGCCGACAAAAACGCGAATGTCGTTGACGTCATGCTTGGGCGCAGGCCAGATCGCCACCGATTCACGTGCATTATCACTGCCCTGCAGGAGTTTGCCGACCACTTGGCTCGGCGCTTCAAGCAACGGATTCTTCACACGGGCTTTGATCGCGCGAAATACCGCAGAAGGCACTTCGCTGTTCGAAAGCATCAGATCGCCCGCATCGGTCATCATCCAGATGTCAGGCGCAAACAGCCGGTCCGAACCGGTTTTGTTCGTGACCTTGAACACCATGTAATAGAAATACTGCGGTTCGGCTTCGAGCTGGCGCCGAATCGGAATGATGTTCAACTCGCGATAGCTCAGATCCAACTGCCACTGATCGGTCACGATGTCCGGCTCGGGTACATCCGCCACGGCCGTGGACAACCACGCCGCGGAAGCAAGCGACAAAAACAGAACACGCAGGGCAAGCCGGTGCCGGATATGGAGCATGAGCAAATCCTCTCTGGCGGCGGGAACGTCGCCTTCATAAAACATGAACCTGTGATGGGTCAACGACATACGTCGGATTCCGAAGCTCAGGAGCCGGAGATGGTCTCTCTGGCATCCGGAACGTGGCCTCCGGCCACTTCCGCCGCCGGACAAATGCTGGGGCTGATCAAAAATCATCGACTGGATCGCACCTGGCTCTGGGGACATCGGGACAGCCAAGGTCGAATCGACGCCGTGATCGCCATCCTGCCGCAACCGGGCCGAACAGGCCTCTGTCTGATCTCGGCCCCCGAGACCGCGAACATCGCCATCCACGGCCGACTGATCCGACACGCCTGGAACCAGATCCCCGCTCAAGACCTGACCATGGCCCAGGCACTGCTCGAAGAACCGCACCGTCACGCACACAAAGCCTTTGCAGAAGGAGGCTTTCATTGCCTGGCCACACTGGTTTATCTCCAGAAAACCATCGCCCCCACGCCATCGCCTGCGCCCTTTGCCGCGCCCTTTCAAATCGAAACGTGGACCCCGAACCTGCGGCCGGCTTTTTTGCAGGCTCTGGATCACAGCTACATCGACACGCGCGACTGCCCCGACCTCTGCGGCCGGCGTTCGACCGAAGATGCCTTGGCAAGCCATTTGGGCGTCGGGCGGTTTAAACCGAATCTGTGGCTTCTGCTGCGCGAGGCCGGACGCCCGGCCGGTGTGATCCTGATCAATCCCCTGCCGCAATCAGACGCTGCTGAGTTGGTCTACCTGGGCCTTGCGCCCGAAGCACGCCGACGCGGCCTGGGCACGCTGCTGCTGCTACACGGCATTCACCGCACCGCAGCGGCGGGTATCGGGCGCCTGCTGCTCGCGGCAGATGCCGACAATGCACCGGCATTGCGTCTTTACACCACACACGATTTTTTGCGCATCGATCGCAAGCAGGCATGGATTCGCGTGCGCGCCTGATGCGACAACGTGTTGCGCGCAATCCACTGTTTTTTCCACAGTTTTTCCCGCTGCGCCGTGAAAGATGGTGGACAAAAAAAAATTCAAGCACGCAAGCGCTTGATTGCATGACCACTTGAGCGCGGTGTGGATAACATCGCGCGTGCTTAGGCCATTGACCCGCAGCGCAGGGACTCTATCTTTCTCGACGTCGGGTCACGGAAGACTCACATTCCATATTTCGGTCCGCGCCACGACCGAAATCCGGCGGTACCTCGGAGGAGGGGTATTGCTGCGCACATCGCGCACCTGTTCCACCGGCATGGAGGCCGAAGCACATCCACCGCTTGCGGGTATCGGGTTGAAAAACCAGGACCTGCATGCGGAAGGCGATCCTGCGCGATCACCTTTGGTCTGGAGGAGCCTGCGTTGACCCTCACCATTGCCCCTGCCCCCATCCGAGTTTCCGAAGCCGCCATTCCCGCCCGACTGGCCCGGCTGATCGGTGCGGCCAAATACAAGCTCTGGTTCGGGTCATCCCGCTTCCGGCTGGACGAAGACGGCCTGGAAGTCAGTGTGCCCAATCGCTTTGTCGCCGATTGGATCGACCACCACTATCACGATGAGTTGCTGGGCCTGGCTGAATCGGACATGGGTCCGGGCGCGGCGGTACGGCTGCGTGTGGCACCGGGCGAATCTCAGCCCCTGCCCATGCCGACCATGACCCCTCCGGCCGAAGCCCGCCCGATGGCCGCCACGGCCAACGCCCCGCGGCGCGCTCTGGAAGTCCGGCACGATCTGACCGACTTCGTGGTCGGCCCCTGCAACGAACTGGCTTTCGCCGCCGCCACACGGATGGCCGAAGACCAGCAGGATGCCTCCTCCATCCTGTTCGTGCACGGCAGTTGCGGCTTGGGCAAGACCCATCTGCTGCAGGGCCTCTGCCGCCGCTACGCCGAACGGCGTCCCGAAGCCCGCTGGCTTTACACCACCGCCGAACAATTCACCAACCGATACATTCAAGCCGTGCGTTCCAATCGTGTGGCGGAATTCCGCAAACGGCTTCGCCGCCTCGATCTGCTGGCCATCGACGACGTGCATTTCCTCTCGAACAAAACTGCCACGCAATCCGAATTCCTGCACACCTTCGACGCCATCGGTCTGGTCGGTGCCCGCATCGTGATGGCCTCCGATGCGCATCCCAAGCAGATCCGCCGCCTGTCCGAAGCGCTCACCAGCCGGTTCCTCAGCGGCATGGTGGTTCGAATCGATACACCCGAAGGTCCCACGCGCGTGCGCATTCTCGCCGCGCTGGCGCACCGCAAGGGCTTGCGCCTGCGCGAAGGCGTGGCCGAAGTGATTGCCGAGCGATGCGATGGATCGATTCGTGAAGCCGAAGGCACATTGACCAAACTCGCCGCGCTCGCCCGCCTGGAGCGCCACGAAGCCGACGCACCCATCGGTCGCGGCAT
>CALOAZ010000067.1:0-21689 GCA_942491355.1 uncultured Phycisphaeraceae bacterium | reverse complement strand
GCTTTTATTTTCCACTATGTTTTAACGATTTTACAAGTGTTTTAAGTTTTGTCTTCAGTTGGTGATACAATGGTCTTCACTTGCAACTGTTCATTTTCTCGCTTAAATAATTCAGGTGTTTTGGGTTTTCGATGCCAACAAATTTTGGAATTTTCAATTTTGGGTGGCCGATGTTAAAATTTTTAACATTGGGTAGGGCATCCACAATTTCAATCATATCCGCTTCAAATCCAACTTCCAGTGATTTGTCAAATTCATCAAGCACCAGGGTATGAATATGTTCAGTTGAAAATGTTTCTTTTCTAAGATGGTCGGCAATTCTGCCCGTGCCAATCCATGTAGTCGGGGTGTGCTGCAGCCCAATTCTGTCTTGCGATCCCGATCTTCCTCCATACACAGCGTTGGTTTTAAAACCGGTACCTCCATTTCACGGATAACTTGTTCTATTTTGAATGGCTAATTCCCCGCGAAGGTACCAATATCAGAATTTCAACTTCGAGCGTTTGCGTTTCAAGCGCATTGATAATTGGTAAAAGAAACGCCAGGGTTTTTCCTGCACTTGTAGGTGAAAGCAAAACGACATTGGCATTTGATTCAATGGCTAATTGAGTTTCAACTTGCATTGAATTGAGCTTAGTTATGCCTAATTTTGCTAAAATATTGTTTCTGACTTTAATAGTGTTTGCCATACGCAAATATAGAGTAATTTACTATATTGTTTGATGTGTCATAAAATACCTTTGTATCTGTAATAAACAAAAAACCGCTATGAGAAATATTTTGTTTTTTTCTTCGCTTCTTCTCTTAATTTTCCAAATAACCCTAAAGGGACAAAGCAGCCACAGTATTCCTGAAAGATAGTCTGGAATATCCCTGGGGAAAAGCTTCCATTCAAATGGGAGTGTTTGTGGCAGGATTAAATAGTGATGTTCGAATTGGAAGTCCTGATTTGGGGCTGGGAATTGTTAATCTTGAAGATGCTTTATCATTGAAGACAACGACCACCGTATTTCGGGGAGGTGTTGAATATGGATTTGGTAAAACAAAAATAAATTGGTAAGAATCGGGTATTTCGCTTTTTCATGGAGTGCAACAAAAATATTGAATCAGAGATTGAAATTGGTGATTATGTTTTTCCAATTGGCATGGAGGCTTCAAGCCGATTTGATATGGCTTGCTGACGAGAACTACCACTACCAAAGTTTTTCTGAACTAAAACAATATCACCAGGTTGAGCTTCCTTTGCAAAATTTTCATAACCTTCCAAATTATCGAAAGCATATTGTCCCATTTCATTAATATCAGTAATAGCAAGATATCTGTTATGATAAATCATATCAGTATCGATATTATCTTCTTTAATGTACCAAACTCTACCTTCAACAACTTTTGGACGGTCTTTAACTTCTTCTCTCTTTTCCACTTTAACACTAGCAACTTCTTCTTTCTTTGGCATAAATACCATAGGTTCTTCTGGAATATCGTCTGGAGTAGTAATAAATCCTGCAACCGCTGAAGCAGCAACTACAGCAGGTGAAGCTAAATATACTTCTCCTTTTCCCTGGTTTTCCGGGGAAATTTCTGTTTCCTGTACTTATGGTTACTTCTCCCGGGCCATTTTGACCTACCTGACTGGCAGCACAACCGGCACAACCGGCATTCGATAGCAAGGCACTGCATTTTTAAAAATCTGAACCAATCCTTCGTCCAAACATTGCTGCCAAACTTCATTTGTTCCGGGTACAATTTTTAAGACAACACGCCCGTCTTGTTGTTTTCATAGACGGCATCGCCCGACACATTGGTCGTTTGGGCGGTTTGAAAACCCAGTCCACTATCAACAAAAAAACCGTTTGTGCCCTGTTTTATGTATGCCCCCTGAATTGCCGATGGGATAGCTTCGGCGAAAATTTCACTGCCTGAGCGTGGTGGTCAGTACCGAATACACCGGCTTGATGCCGCCCCCTGAACGACATCACTCTGCTTGAAGAAAATAAACCCAGCTGCACCGAGATCGGTTTTGGCTGCCATGAACAGATAATCGGTGCCATTGATTTTGGTGTGATAGCCGCCTCTTCGAATCTTGTTAAGTCGCCATGCGTATAAATCCTTGATGGAAACTTCGATCGTTTCGCCGTCAATATCGATTCTCAGCATTTTCGAAATCTTTTGCTTATCGATGTACGTTTGAATGTATGCCGGCGAAGAAAGAATCTTCGTCGTCATTTCCTGTTCCGGGTCATCCAGATATTTCGTATAAGTGGTCAAGTCGTGGGTGACCATGTCCATCACGCTCCAGCATTCCTGAAGTTCTTGCCGTTGCTTTGCGTGGAAAGGAAAACCGAAATAATCGTGCCCTGGGCGGTTCGATAAACGCCTCTGGCCTCGTCGGGCTCGAGATCGAAAGGCTTCCCCTTCGCGTCATGCGCATAACTGTACATGGCTGCGGGCTTGGTAGGCCCAATCATGTCATCAGGAAGCGCGGAGGCCTTGCTATACGTTGTGCATGAAGGAAGAAGTGGCGCAAACAACAGAAAGAGGCCGATGGCCACTGCGCGATGAGGCGTCATTTGGATGGAATCAGACAGAAGAATTGACATGAATGCTTCCTTTGTTTGTAAGCCATCATAGTCTGTGAAATCGACCTATCGCGTGTTTATTGTATCTGGCATTCCCCCACACGACCGTCGCCTATAACCGCGGTACGCGTTCTGAGGCACATTCCACATGTGCGCTAGGGTAAGCCCGAGACTTGGCATCCTCCGATCGATTTGAGCGCACTTGGCACCCACATGGCGAACCACATCATTTGGCTCCGCGCTTAGCACCACACAGAAATGCGTGATCAGAACAAAAACAAAACCGCCGAACCGATCACCGCCATCAGCGCTCCGAACATGGCGCGAAGCGTCAGTTGCTGCCGGTGCGTGATCATCGTCACCGGCAGCACGATCACCGGCACCAGCGCCATGAGCGTGGCGGCCACACCCGTATTGGTGTGTTGAATGGCCAGCAGTGAAAGGGATACGCCGAGAAACGGTCCGCACAAGGCGCCCAGCGTGGTGAATCCGATGCCAGGTGTGTGCGTGAGTGCGGCAAACATTTTCGGCCACCAGTTGATCGCGGTATAGATCACGACAAAGCCGACGATTCCCATCAGCACACGAATATGCGTCGCCGCAAACGGATCGTAATCACCCATCCCGTATTTCGAGATCACCAGACCGAAAGCCTGACCCGCCGCGCCTCCGAGTGCGAGCAGCAAGCCGCGCACATTGAGTCGCACCGGCCGACCATCCGGATCCACCGGCTTTTCCAAAATCACCCACGCAATCCCCAACAGCGTTAACCCCATGGCGGCCCAGTGAATCATCGCCAGGCGCTCACCGAGCCAGATCCAACTGGTCAGCGCCGCGATCGGCGGCACCATCGACATCACCAACATGCTCATGCGCGCACCGAGTACCACATAGGCGCGAAACAAACATAAATCGCCCAATGTGAAACCCAGAAAGCCCGAGAGCCCCAACCAGAACCAGATCTCAGGCGTGGCATCCGAAGGCCACCAGCGACCGCGCATGATCCCGGTGTACAGACTCAGAAACACTGCCGCCTGAAGCAAACGAATCAGATTGACCGACAGGGATCCGATCCGCTTGCCGGCGGCTTCGAAGCAGAGCCCCGAAGCCGTCCAGCACATCGCGGTACCGAGAGCCGCCATTTCACCGATGGGCCAACCATTCATGGGATTGGGTTAAAACCGTTTGCGATCAAGCCGTCAATGGCCATTCAGGTCCGCACTTCGGGCCCCGCTCGGGAAAAACACCCAGAAGCGATTTTCGGCTTCAATCGACCATGACCGCCTGAGCGGCCCTAGCATGTGACCAGACGAGACTTCAGGGGGAAAGTGAATGTCCACACGCGTACTCATTGTCGATGATGACCCCATCGTCGGAAAACTGATCGGGTTATGCCTGACCGAACAGGGCCACGACGTCCGCTCTGCCGCCACTTCTCAAGAAGCCATGGAACAGGTCGATGACTGGCAGCCGACCTGCATCCTGCTGGATTTTCATCTGGGACAGGAAAACGGCCTGGACTGGATCGAACCGATTCACGAACAACTGCCGGAATCTCCGGTCATTCTGATCACTGCGGATGAAAGTGACGCGATTGCCCATCAGGCCAGACAGCGCGGCGCCGCCTTCCTATGGCGCAAAGGGCAAACCCTGCCGGAACTGATCGGCATCGTGAACCGCATCCACGACCCTGCCCGTCTGCACGGCATCGCCAATCCGATTCAATGATTCAAGAATGGCGATCCGCGTCATGCAAAAATGACGCGCGCGAACAATCCTTCTGAAGCCCACACCGCAAACCAGCGCCGCAGCGCCACCGACAACTGCTCATCCGTCCATGAAGTGGATTGTGCGGCGATCTCAATCGCCTGCCCCACCGTGGCCTGCGCCTGAAGCGCTTGGAGCAGGACATAGCCCGGCGCTTCAAGCGGGATGCGCCGCACGATGAAATCCCGGCGCGTCAGCGCCACGTATTCTTCTTCCGGCGCGACGGGTGGAGCAATTGCCTGATCTTCCGCCGCTGCGCGCATGGCCGAGCGATACGCATTGACCGGCCAGCGCGCATGCAGCAATCGCAGACAACAAACGGTTTCGAGCCGCGCTGAAGACCACTGCTCAGGATTCAACTGCGCCAGATCTTCCGGCGTCACAATCGTTTTGGATTCCACACCGGGCCCATCGAACACTTCGGCGATGGCCAGATCGAAATGCGCCAGATCGATTAGAAACTCCGGCCAGTCGACTTCGGCCAGCAGCGTGCCGTCTTCACGCTCGCGCGGTCGGTTCGATGCCAGAAACACCGGAAAATCATCGCCCAGGCGATCCAGTGTGTCACTGCGGGATGGAAACGCCTGCAGATACGCAAACGCGAAGTCATCAAAGACTTCTTCACCCAGAGCGCGCCGCAATGTGGGAAACCCATCAGCCAGACATTCCATCAGACGCGCATAATACGCATGGGCATACACCGACAATCGCGCCGCGGCATCCAAACGGCTTGAAGGATGAATCACCGCTTCGAGCCGTTGCTTGCCTTCAGGAATCAATTGCCCGGCCTCGGTATCGCATCGACCGCTCTCGACCCCTTCGGGGTGTGTGATGACCGCTTGAAACCAACGCTGAACCACATTCAAATCGCGCGGCATCAGTCCACCTCCGGCACCACGTGGTGCAACGGATGCGGCACGGTGGATATCGCATCACCCGAAGGCGTGCGATACGCCAGCGCCGGTTCTCCGACTTCGGGCAATGCGCCATTCAGAGCCTGTCCCATGAAGCGCCGGGCCTTAAGCACTTCGGCATGGACGACATCAAAGGCAGGAATTCTGGCATCCCATTCCAGAAGCGTCGCCACGCCACCGGTTTTGGTGTGTACCTGCTCATAGAGTGCCCAGACCGGATCGATCACCGGATGATCGTGGGTATCGATGATGTGCGTGCCGTGGTCGGAATGACCCGCCAGATGCACCTGCACCACCCGATCAAACGGAATGGCGTTCAGATAATCTCCGGCATCCTGATCGTGATTGAAGCACGAAACATAGACGTTGTTCACATCCAGCAACAGGCCGCAATCGGTCATCTCGCAAAGCGCCGTTAGAAATTCGGGCTCGGACAAAGTCGAATCCGAAAAAGTGACGTAGGAACTCGGGTTTTCAAGAATCAACGGGCGCTCAAGGACTTCTTGAACAATCGTGACCCGCGCGGCCACATGGCGCAGCGTCTGCTCGTTGAGTGGCAGTGGCAGAAGGTCATGGCTGTTGCGCCCAAGTACACCCGTCCAACACAGGTGATCCGAAATCCAGGCCGGTCGGACATCCTGCGCCAGCGCCTTGAGCGCACGCAGATAATCCAGATCGATCGGATCGGTCGAACCGATCGACATCGACACGCCATGCATCACAATCGGATAACGCTCGGCGATCTGCGACAGCACATGACGGGGCCGTCCCTGCGAGTTCATGAAATTTTCACTGATGATCTCGAACCAGTCGACCGCCGGCCAATGTTCAAGAATATGCGGGAAATGCACCGTCCGCAGGCCCACACCCAGACCCAGATTCGGCAGACCAAAACAAGACATCAAGACGATCCACACATCGGAAAATTGAAAACGCGCGCCGGTCCCATCGAACCGGCGCGCGTGATTGAATCCGTCAAACCATCAGGCTGCAGGCGCGGGATGAACCATCTTGCCCGCTTTTTTCATCGCCGCTTCAAAATTCGCCCGGGCCTTCTTCCAAGCCTTGGCATCCAGAGGCACCGAGCAATCCCCTTTGCCCTTGCAGGCATTCTCGCCGGGATGTTCGCCGCAACCGCCTTGTCCCTTGCAAGCATTCTCACCGCCGCAGCCGTGCTTTGCGACCGAAGAGCATTTACCGGCGCCGGCACAGGTGTTCTTGCCTTTGCATTCATTCTGCGCCGTCTTGCAGGCCCCTTTGCCTTTGCAGGTGTTCAGGCCGCGACAGACGTGCGGTTCTTTGAGCAATTCTTCTGATCCCGCAAACGCCGGCGAAGAAAACATCGCGCCGCCCGCCACCGCTCCACCCAGTGCCGCCATAGACAGCTTGTGAAAATCCCGACGTGTCGATTCGTGACGATCCATGATGTTCCTCTTTTTTTGTTTCTACCCAGAACCCTGTGGTGTGACTCACGCGGGTCACCACCCGAAATTGTTTTGACGTTCGCCCAATCCTGATCAATCCAAGGTGCCTTTGCCTGCTCGGATTATTCCGGAAGATCTTCCCCTTTTTGGGGCTCAGCCGCCACAAGACCCGGCAGACGCCTGCGGATGAACCACAACGCCAGAAACATGTTGAGGGAATCCCGGACCGGCCGGATGGACGATCGACGATCATCGCGCCAGAACACACCCACTTCGACGGTACGGTGGCCCAGCCGATTCGCCAGAGCCAGCGCCTCGACATCAAAAGCAAAGCCTGTTTCGACCAAGCGCCCGAAGACTTCTTTCGCCGCTTTTGCCGAAAACGCTTTGAATCCGCATTGCGAATCCCGAATGCCGCCCAACACCAGCATGTGACGCATGGTGCGAAACACCAGCCCCATCACGCGCCGATACCACGGCTGCGGCGGCTCCAGTTTCGAATCAGGCATGTTGCGCGAGCCGATCACCACCTCGGCCCCCTGCTCAAACCAAGGCAGCAATTTTTCGATTTCTTCGACCGGCGTTGAAAAATCGGCATCACTCATCAGACGTACATGCCCCGTCGCGGCGAGCATGCCGCGACGCACGCTGTAGCCTTTGCCGCGATTGCGATCATTGACCAGCACGCACACCGAAAGCGAATCATTCGTAGCGATAGCGCGGGCCACTTGTGCCGTCGCATCCCGACTGCCGTCATCCACCACGATCAGCTCGATCTTGCGATGACTCTGCTGCGCGTATTGCACCACGCGCTTCAGGCCGCGCTCAATGCGATCGGCCTCCTGGTAAGCCGGCACGATGATGGAAAGATCCGGCATCTCCATTACGGCTGACCCCGCGCTTTGATGGCGTCCCACAAATCCTGCCGCACATAGACCGCCCGTACTTCTCTCGGGCGCAGACTTAGATATTCAATGTGATACGCGCCTTTTCGTTTTGCATCGACCGCGTCCTGCAGCTCCGGATCCACAAAAATCATGGCCGCATCCGGACTTTCAACTTGATCCACTGAAGACCATGTTCCGTAGCGTTCCAACCGGCGAAGATAAAACGGAATCGGCCAATTGTTGCCTTGCTCGAAGATCTTGACCGGCATCGCCCAGCCATCGGGATGCACCGCCGCCACCTGTGCCACGCGCTGCTCAAAACGCGTCACACTGCGCAACGGATGTGCGTAGACGTAAGGATTTCGCGTATCGGTATCAAAGGTTCGATTCACGCGATCCGCCATCCATCCCAGGAAGACGAACGACATCAACACGCACAACAACACCACGGTGCGCACCGCCAGACGACGACTCATCTGCCACAGTGCCGCAATACCGATGCCGGCCAGCAGAAGCATGCCGTGCCAGAAACCCAGCAGACACCAAGGCGTTTTGTAGGGAATGACGGCATAGCACGCCGCCAGTACCAGTGTGTAAGTTGCCACAAAGATGGCGGCAGATCGATGGCGTTCGGCGACCCCCCAGCCTCCGAACGACACCACGGCCCCGATCAATCCAAGCAGCAATGCGGGCGCTTCACTGAACCATGGGCCAAGACGCGGCTGATACCAGGTGAGCATCCATCCGTACCAGTACCATGGATGCACATGCCGATCTTCGCTCCCGGCACCCCGACCCAGATATTTGCCATAGGTGGTAATCGAATGCCATGGCCCGCTTGCATCCGAAAAAAAACACGTAAACAGCGTGATGGAGACCAACAGCATCACGCCTGCCGCCAGCAGCATCGGGCCGGGGGCGCACGCACGAGCGCGCACCTGCTGCCAAGCTTCGGTGCCGCGTGATCGCCAGATCAACACGCCGATACCCACGCACGCAGCAAAACCCGCGATCACGAAGGTTTCTTTCGTGGCATGCATGCCCGCCAGCATCGCGCCGAAAGCCGCGGCCCAACCCAAGGCCGATCTACCTGAAAGACGTACGCACAAACCGCACGCTTCATGCGACCACCATGGCGGCCGCGGTGAACAGCACAAGAAACATTTCGTGAATGTAAAAGCGGCTGTAAAAAATCATCGCCAGACTTACGGCCACCAGCGCTGCGCCCAGCAATGCCGCCGGCCGCCCCACCGCGCCCGCACAGGCCAGCGTGATCGCCACCAGCGCCAATCCCGCCAGCGCCGTCAATCGACGGTAAAAAGCCTCATCGGTCTGCGCATAGGTCTGCGTGGCAGACATCCACGCCATGGGGAGTGTGAGATAAGGCAACGTCGGTCCGTGATATTCATGTGGATCGTAACGGTAGGTTCCGCCGCGATAACCGGTCCAAAGCTGAGCGAATTTGTACGTGTTGACGGCCTCATCGCCGTGCATCGGGTCGAGCGATCCAGTCGCCCATGAACTGCATCGCGCGTCCGCCACCACCAGCACCAGAATCGCCGCCACCATCGCCTGAATTTGCCGACGCCGATCCCAAACCGCGAATCGCGTCGCGACAGCAAAAGAGGCGTCAGATTAACCTGAGCCGCCTCATCGATGCTGTCAGTCACCGGATCACGACGGTCTCACTTGCCCGGCAGCGCCCAGACTTCCACTTCGGTGTAGTGGTTCTGGTCGTCCGACGTGTTGCCGTTGGACCACATGCGCACGTAACGGGCCTTCACGCCTTTGGCGTCGACCAGTTCGCCTTCATCGGATTCGAAGTATTCATAGTCATCACCCTTGCCGAAGCTGGATGAATCGTCATTGTCATTGTTGAAAACGGTCTTGACGTCCTTCTTGAATTCCGGATCGTTCGAAACCTGGACCACCACATCGCGATAGATGTAGGCTTCGGTATGACGATGCCAGAACACGAGAGCGCTGATTTCGTATTCCTGCTCGAGATCAATCTGGACCCACTGCTTGCCGAAAGTGAGTTCGACGTATGAGCCATCCAGAGCTTCTTTGTCGCCATCGGTCACCAGATCCAGATCGCCGATGATCGGATTGGCATCACTGCTGGTGACTTTCTTTTCGTAAGCCACATTCTTCACACCCTTGGGGGCCATGAAGGGTGGGCGCTTCTTACCCAAACGCTTCTTGTCGATGTTGATGCCCTTGGGTACTTCCTTGGGTGTGCCGGCAAATGCCGGATCCGGAAGCACCAGCGGCAGGGGTTCGAGTTCAGCCTTCTTGCCTGAATCTTTGGCTTCGGGTTGTTCCGGTGCCACCACAGGCGCGACGGGCTTCGGCGCAGGAGCGGCGGGCTCAGCGATCGCATCGGCTTTCGGCTCAGCCTTCGGCGCGACGGTCACTTCAGGCTCTTTCGCCACCGCCGAACCCTCGGCGCCGGGACCATCCGGTCCTTTCATCATCAGGACCAATGCAATCGCCACCACAAAAACACCCAGCACGATCACGAGGATCGGGCCTTTGCCTCCTTCAGCCTGGGCTTGGGGAGTTACCTGCTTCACTTCATCTTGCGTGCTCATGGATACAACCTCACTCACAAAAACGTGTCATGCCCTTCCACTCGGGCGATGTCTTTTGATCACTCTTTCAACCGCTGCCACGCCCGCATGGGCGTAAAAGTTTTATTGTACCATCGATACCGAGCGCAAGAGCGGTGAACCGCGTTCCCTATCGGCCATCCACTTCCGACCACCCCACAGAACTTGCGCTGGAAAAACAGCATCGCTGTGACTCAAAACGTCAAATCCAAGGCGTATTGCACTCAAGCTATTGTGCATAAATGACTTAACACTGTTTTTGTGCTGCGAATCCAACACTAATTGCAGTGCCATATAGATGGCACTGGCATGAGCATCGCACTGCTAATATGTAAGTCATTCACTGGCCATTGCATACAGGCACCAGACCCCCCATGAAGCTGGATCGACTCCACCGCATCCTGCAACTGGTCACCGTGCTTCAAAGTGGTACGGACATGACCGCCGCCGATCTCGCCGAAGAAATGGGCGTGAGCCGGCGCACGATTTTTCGCGATCTAAAAATCATCGAACAGGCCGGCATCCCCTACTACGGACAGCCCGGCGGCGGATATCGCATTTCATCCTGCTTCTTTCTACCCCCCACCAATCTCGAAGTGTCTGAAGCCATCGGCCTGACGCTTCTGGCCAAAACCGCCGCCAACCAGCAACACCAGCCTTTTTCAAAACCCGCCATTCGTGCCATTCGAAAAATGCTCGCCACCATGAATGAACCGGTGCGCGAAGTCTGCAGCGAGATGTCGCGCCATATCAGCCTAAATCTGGCCGCTCCCGTGGTCAGCAGCGCTCCCATCGACCACTTCACCGTACTTTTGCGTGCCACCAACGAACGCTTGGTGGTTGAACTCGCGCATCTGGCGATCGACCCGGCCACGGCCTTCAACTTCCGACCGATGCATCTGCGCCTGGATGATCGCATCTGGTACGTCATCGGCTACCACGAAGGCGAACGACGCCTCATGACCCTTCGCCTCGATGACATCGCCTCATGTCGACTGACGCAGCGCACCTTCAAGGCTGATCGGCCTTTCGATGTGACCAGTCACATCGGCAAAGCCTGGCGCATGCAGCCCGAAGGCCAGCTGTATCAGATCGAAGTCGAATTCGATGCCACCCTCGGCAAGCAAATGGCCGCCGTGTTCTGGCATCCCACACAAAAACACCGCCTGTATGAAGATGGTCGAAATGCGTATGAGTTTTCAGGTGGACGGGCTCAATGAAATCACCACCTGGATCGCCGGCTTCGGCGATCGCATCACGGTACTCAAGCCCGAAGCGCTGCGCGAACATATCCGCGACAAGGCCCTGCGCATGCTCGCAGCCTGTGACCGCGCCAGCCGGACAGAAACTTCATCGCCTGTCGCACCCTCCATTCGACGTTCATCGTCCTGATTTAATCAGATCTCACTAAAAAACGCGGAGAAAGAACCGTTGCCCCAGGACGACGCACGACCGGAGCCGATTGCCATTGTCGGTATCGGATGCCGTTTTCCCGGCGGTGCCCACACGCCCGAAGCCTATTGGCGTCTGCTGGTCCAGGGGCGCGATGCCATGGTCGACTGGCCGCGCGATCGATGGGATACGGATCGCTTCTACGATCCCGACCCCGAGGCCCCCAGCACATCGCACACACGGCGCGGCGGTTTTCTAACCGAGCCGATCGATCGATTCGATCCTGGCTTTTTCGGCATCAGCCCGCGCGAAGCCGATCGCATGGATCCTCAGCAGCGCCTGTTGATGGAAGTGGCCTGGGAAGCCATCGACGATGCCGGCGCCCACGCGAAGGCGCTTGCCGGGTCAGCCACCGGTGTGTTCATCGGTGGATTCATGATCGATCACCTGATTCAGAGCAATAACCTCTTCGAGCGCGAAAGCGCCGATGCGCATGTGGCCACCGGCGTCACGCACACATTGCTATCCAATCGCCTGTCACACGCGTTTGATTTGCGCGGCCCGAGCATGACGATCGATACCGCCTGCTCCAGTTCACTGGTGGCCACGCATCAGGCTTGCGAAAGTCTCTGGCGACAAGAATCGAATCTTGCGCTCGCGGGCGGCGTCAACCTCATGCTGCGCCCCGAAACTTTTGTAATGATGAGCAAAGGGCGCTTTCTTTCCACGCACGGTCGATGCGCCACATTCAGCGCCGAGGCTTCGGGATATGCGCGTGGCGAAGGCGCGGGCGTGGTCATGCTCAAGCGCCTTTCGCAAGCCATTGCCGATCGCGACCGTGTGTATGCCGTGATCCGAGCCACCGGTGTCAATCAGGACGGTCGCACCACCGGTATTTCACTGCCGAATTCAGGCGCGCAACAGGACCTGATCCGAAGTGTGCTGCAACGCGGCCAGATCGCGCCCGCCAGCATCCAATATGTCGAAGCCCATGGCACCGGCACGCGTGTGGGCGATCCGGCTGAACTCAAGGCGCTGCATGCCGCTCTTTCAGAACAACGCCCTGAAAACAACACTTGCTGGGTGGGTTCGGTCAAACCCAACATCGGCCATCTCGAGGCGGCAGCAGGCATCGCGGGATTGATCAAATCAGCCTTGGTCCTTTTTCATCAACAGATTCCACCTCATCTGCATTCTGAACCGCGCAATCCGGACATTCCATTCGACACCCTGTGCCTGCGCATCCCGACCACCGCTCAGCCGCTGCCTGTGACAAATGAACCCGCACGCGCCGCCGTGAATTCATTCGGATACGGCGGCACCAACGCGCATGCCGTGCTCGAAGCCGCGCCGCAAACCCAAACATCGCCACCTTCGATTCGCATGCCCGCCGCACGGCCGCGCATTCTCACGCTGTCTGCCCGCGATCCAAATGCCCTGCGTGAATGCGCCGGTCGCTTGGCCTTTCGTCTGACGCGCGAGAATGATCCTGCGGTTCTCGACGACCTGCTTTACACCGCCGTCCAGCGACGCTCGAACCATCCGCACCGTCTCGGGCTGATCGTCGAAACGCTTCAAACCGCACGTGAAGATTTGCAGCGCTTTGCCGCGGGCGAGCGCGGGGCGCGTCTGGTCCTCGGTGAAACCCCGCCTGATTCTGCCGGCCTAGCCTTCATCTGCACGGGCATGGGACCGCAATGGTGGGCGATGGGCCGCGAACTGTATCAGCAGGAACCGGTATGCCGCGCCGCGCTCGAACAAGTCGATCAAGTGTTTCAAACTGTGGCAGGTTGGTCCGTCTTGCAAGCCATGCTGGCCGACGAAGCCTCGTCGCGCATGGCGCAGACCGATATCGCACAGCCTGCCAACTTCGCGCTGCAGGTTGCACTGGCTGAATTGTGGGCCTCGTGGGGCATTCGTCCTGCCATTCTTTTGGGGCACAGCGTCGGTGAAGTTTCGGCGGCCTATCTGGCCGGCGCACTTTCGCTCGAGGATGCCTGCCGTGTGAGTTTTCATCGCAGCCGATTGCAACAGCGCTGCGCGGGGCGTGGCGGCATGCTTGCGGTGGGTCTGGAACCTCAGTGTGCCGCCGAACGCATCGCTGCCCTTCCTTCGATCTGCGTGGCGGCGATCAACAGTCCGAAAGGCTGCACGCTGGCCGGCGACCTGAGTACGCTCGAAACATTGGCCAAACAACTCGAACGCGAAAACATCTTTGCGCGCATGCTTCGCGTCGAAGTGCCTTACCACAGTCCGTCGATGGATGACATTCGCGCGGAACTCCACGAATCGCTCGCCGGAATTCAACCGCGCCCCTCAAGCATTCCACTGGTTTCGAGTGTCACTGGGTCGCGTCTCGACACCCACGGCTGGGACGCCGCCTACTGGTGGCGCAATGTGCGCGACACGGTTCATTTTTCAGATGCGATTCATGCGCTGCTGTCGGAAGGGTATCGCGATTTTCTTGAGATCGGCCCTCATCCGGTCCTGGGCGCTTCCATCCAGGAAACCGCGTCACTCGCACATCACACCGCGCGCACTTTCACCAGTCTTCGCCGCGGCGAACCGGAATCCGGAACGATGGCTCTCGCCCTGGCACAGTTGCATACCTGTGGTCATTCCCCGGACTGGGGATGCTTCCAGGGACATTGCGGGCAAGTGATCACGCTGCCGACCTATCCCTGGCAGCGCCGCCGCCACTGGCATGAAAGCGAACTGAGCCGCGAAGATCGCCTGGGACTCCACGATCACCCTCTGATCGGACGGCGCGCCGACAACCCTGAACCTGCTTGGGAAACCGACATCACTGAAAGTCGCTTCGTGCGCCTGCGCGATCATCGCGTCGAAGACCGTGTGGTGTTTCCCGGCGCGGGCTATGTCGAAGCGGCCTTCGCCGTGTTGAAACAAATCACCGGCCAAGACCGTGGGGCGCTCAAGGATCTGCGTTTCGAACGGCCCATGTTGATGCCGGATCATGGTGCCCGCGTGATGCGCTGCGCTGCGATCCGCCGTGAAGAAAACTGGCAACTGGGCATCCACAGTCGAAGCCGCCCGCGCGATGAACAAGCGTGGACCACACACGTCACCGGACAATTGATCGAAACCCACGACGACGCACCCACCGTGGATCTCGACGCCTGGCGCACGCGATGCCCACAGGCCATGACCTCCGAGGCGCTGTTCGACATGCTTCAACGGCGCCGGCTGCATTACGGCCCGATGTTTCGTGCCACACAAGAAGCATGGTGTGGTCAAGATGCTTTCCTGTTGCGTCTCGAAGTCCCACCGGCTGCAGGCGAATCCGACTCTGCCTATCTGCTGCATCCGGTCGCACTCGACAGCGCCTTCCAGGGCATGATGACACTCTGGCCGCAGGAACAACTGCTGATTCCGGTGCGGATCGATCATTTGACACTTTACCGCACAGCGCCGCCGAAACTCTGGTGCGTCGGGCAAGCCACGCATCGCACTTCGGATTCACTGACTGCCGACATGGATCTCACCGATGATCAAGGCCGGGTGATCGCCCGAGCCAGCGGTGTGATGTGCCGTGTGATCAACAGCACGACGCCCCATGCCATCCATCGCTTTCTGGTGGAACCCCGATGGTCTGCCTGCCCGGTTGAGCCACTCAAAACCATTTCAAATGATCCGTGCCTGATCATCGGTGACGATGTCACCGGCGCAGAAGCTCTGGTGAAAGCGGTACAACACGCCGGTCTTACCGAGGTCTTTCACGTGAAGGCCCATCCCGCCGCGATCGAGCAGGCCACGGCACGCGCCGCGCAACGTGCAAAGCAACGCGCCATCCGCATCATTCATCTCTGGCGCACCGGATCTGAAGCACACGCTACCGACTCTCTCATCGATCAGGCGCAGCATTTATTTCATCTCACGCTTGCCTGGCTCAAGGGGCGCGCCGACCTTGAAGTGCATCACACGTTCATCACGCGTCATGCGGTTCATACTCAACCAGACGACCGAGCCACGTGCCCCATCGCCGCACTGGCCCTCGGGCTCGGTGCCGTCATGGGCCACGAACTCGAACAGACCCCTTGCGGCGTGATCGATTTGGAAGATCCACTCGATGAAATCCGCGCAGAACAACTTCTTTCGGATGTTCTGTCCGAATCCACCCATGATGTTCGAGCATGGCGAGCCGGACAGCGTTTGATGCAGCGCGTGGCCCCTTGGTCTCCGGCCCAAGAGCCGCAAACCGTCGAGCCTGCACATACGGACGACGCATTGCTCCTGCGTTCAAATGGCCGGGGTTTGCCCTGGGTTCTGGGGCGCACCACACGTCAGGTACCGACTGCCCATCAAGTCGAAATTCGTGTGACCGCCGCTTCCATCGAATCCTGTGATGCTGAAAAAATCGACGGGCGCTTCGATCCCACCGCCTTCACCCACACCTACACCGAAGATCGTCCCGGCCTGCTTGTGACCGGAAAAGTCACCGCGCTGGGACAAGCCGTGAAGGATTTTTGCATCGGCGACGCCGTGATGGGCATCAGCACCCACCCCTGGCAGACATGGACACGGCTGGAGTCATCGCTGTGTACGAAAATCCCGGATGCCGAAAACATCCAGCGCGCCGCCGCGCTCAGTGACTTGGTCACCGCTGATCTGGCTTTGACGACTCTGCCCCATCGCGATACGGGCTCGCACGTCTGCCTCTCCGGCACGGGGCCCCTACGCGATGCGCTTGAAACGCGGGCGCTCGCATTGAATCTTCACGTGGACGATTCTTTCGGCGATGCGCCACTCGATGCCGTCATTTTTACAGAGGGATCTCATGTCGATCCTTCATGCTGGCGTCGACTTCATCACGGCGCTGCGGCCATCGATCTGCGTCGCCCCGCGCGCATGGCCTACGCACCGGATGCATTGCAGGCCGGTGCATGGATGACCGCACTGAATACCGATGCGCTGGCACGTCACCGCCCGGAACGCGTGCAACGCGCCATGCAACGCGTGCTTCAGGATCTCGCGGCAGAACAAATGCCATGGCCCGACATCGAAGTCTGCGCCATCGACCGGATTCCTCAGATATTGCGAACCCCTGAAGACACGCGACGACGCATTCTCGACCTGCAACCCCGATCCGTTCATGCCCAGCCGACCATCGATCATGCAGAGCGCCTGATTCGGTCAGACGGCACTTATCTGGTCACCGGCGGCACCGATGGTTTCGGCCTCGAAGTCGGCACCTGGCTTGCCGAACAAGGTGCCGGTCGTGTGGTGCTGGTCAGTCGGCGCGGCGCCGCATCCGAGGCTTTTCTGGAGCGCGTCCGTACACACCCCTCGCGCGCGACGCTTTTCGCACGATCACTCGATGTGACCCATTCAGAGGCCATGGATCAACTGCTGCAGGAACTGCGCTCCGAGGGACCACCTCTGCGCGGTGTGATTCACGGTGCCATGGTTCTTCAAGATCGATTTCTATCTGACGTCACCGATGCCGATCTTCAAGCCGTCCTGGGTCCAAAAGTTCTCGGCGCTTTGCATCTTGATCAACTGACGCAGAACGACCCGCTCGTTTTTTTCGTTCTCTTTTCATCCATCTCGGCTCTGATCGGCAACGCGGGGCAAGCTGCCTATGCCGCCGCCAACGCAGCACTGCAAGCGATCGCGGGCGCGCGGCGCGCGGCCGGCAAGCCCGTCTCGGTCATTGACTGGGGCGCCCTGGGTGAAAGCGGCATCGTCATGCGACGACCTGAAATCGCCCGTCATCTCGAAGCCGAAGGTATTCGCGGCCTGAGCAACAAAGATGCGATTCAGGCGCTTGAACAAGTCCTCTCAAAGCAGCTGTTTCATGTCGGCGCCATGGATGTCGACTGGCTGCGCTGGCTGAATCAACACTCGAAAGCGGCCGCATCAGCTCGATTCGATTTGCTGCGCGATGCCGATGCCGCCATGGGCGATCTACCGCTTCGCGCCGAATTGCGCAGTATGGGCTTTGAAGAGGCCCAAGCTCGCGTGCTGGCATGGCTCGCAGACCGCCTTGCAGACATCACCGGCCTGGCTTCAGACGCCCTGAATCCCACCATACCTCTCCATCAGCTCGGTGTGGATTCTCTGATGGCTCTGGAACTCGCCACCCACATCCGCGCCGCATTCGGTGTGGAACTCTCGGCCATGGAACTGCTTCGCGGTCCGAGCCTCAAGGCGCTGACCGACAGGATCCATATCGCGACCCAACCTTGAAAGAAATCACGCAAAGATCCGTCAAAAGGAAAATGATGGTTATGATGTCCACTGTCGTTCGAGTTTCGTTTTACGCCGGGTAGAGAGGGAGATGGAAAGTAACCTCTCGGGTATCGACAGCTTGGTGCTGTTTCAGAACAGCCAGGGCCAGCACGGCCGTGGTACGCTGATTCATATCACGCGCAACCAGGCTGTCATCGAAATTTATAATCCGTATTCCATCGTCCAGATCAGCGAAGTGCTGACCAGTGTGAAAGTCATTCGCGGCGAGCGTGTGATTTATCACGGCAAGGCTGTGGTCACCAACATCGTGACCACCGGCCTGATGATCATCGTCTCCTGCTCGCTGACCGATGCCTGGTCTGATCTGACCGGTCTGCTGCCGGGCCACGGGCTCGAAGCCGAGACACGACGCTTCGTCAATGATTGGCAGGCCAGCCATCGCCTGCGTCCCGGCTATCAGTTGGTGGTCAGCACGATGCGCAGTTTTCTGGGCGAACTGAGTCACTGGCTGGCCGAAGCCGAAGCCACCGTACTCGATGAAGACGCCGAAAATCAGAATGATGCGCTCGCACTGGCTGAAGATTTTTATCGAGACATCCGTTCGCCGGTCATGCCTAAAATCGTGGACCTGATCACAAGCTTTGAACGCGAAGCTTCTGCCGTGCCCGAAGACCTGCTCACCGTGCACAAATCATTTACACGCGAGATTCAATCCTCTGACCATATCACCAGTACCGGCATTTGGTGGATCGCAGTTATACCAAGCCGCTGGGATATGGCGGTATGACGACGAGATGGTGAACATGATGATCGGTACTTCCGACACACAACCGCAGCGCACCTGCGCTGGCAAAATCACCCAATCACTAGATATCCAGTACGCTGCCGCACGCTTGAGCCCACCGCAATCGGACATCGACATGCTGACGCAACGACTCGACGCTGAAGCCGAGCGTGCCGTTCAGGCTGAACGCCCGCTGACCATTCTGAATGTCGGATGCGGACCGGCGGTCGAAGTGCAGCGATTCATTCGGAACAATCCGCTGGCCGATTATGCCGATTTCACCTTGATGGACTTCAATGACGAAACGCTGGCGCATACCGAATTAAAAATCCAGGAAGCCCTCCGCGAATCCGGTCGGCGCACCACAGTGCGCTTCATTCAAAAATCCATCGACGACCTGCTGCAAGAGGCTTATCAGAATCAAGAGGCTCAACCCGCTTCGTATGAGCTGGTCTATTGCGCCGGATTGTTCGATTATTTTTCAGACCGGATCTGCCGACGGCTGGTCGAGCTGTTTTGTCGATGGGTTCAACCCCACGGCCATATCGCCGTCACCAACGTGCACCCGAGCAATCCCAATCGCCATCAGATGGAGCATCTGCTCGAGTGGTATCTGGTCTACCGCAACGAAGCGGCCATGCGCAGCCTTGCGCCGCACGGCGTCGTCCATGAAGTCGAACCCGATGCCACCGGCGTCAACGTCTTTCTGGATTTGTATCCGGGAGGACGATCATGACATCGGCCTTCGACCTGAACGCACAATCACTGGCGGAGTATCGGTCTGAAGATCACGCGCTGCGACTGCGCGCTACTCCAAATGGACCTACGGCATTGCCATGGGACTGGTGCCGGCCGCCACGATGCTGGACCGATTCGTCTATCCGGATCTGGCCGGTCCGTTCCTTCGATACCGCATCATCGCCGCCTTTATCCTGGGACTGGGTCTGGCACTGCATTTCACGGCACTTGGCAGCCGATGGATCCGTCTGCTCAACGTCGGCTGGGTGCTTTGCGTCAACGGATTTCTCAGCGTCTTGATCTATCTCTCCGAAGGTCCGGCGTCACCTTATTATGCCGGCCTGAATCTGGTGCTGCTGGGCGTCGGTGTGTTTCTACCGCTCAATCTGCGTGAAACCCTCGGCGTCAGCATCGCTTCCGTGTTGTTCTATATCGCCGCCTGCGGCGCACACGCCCTGCACCCGGATGCGGCGACACACTGGCAGCCGTTTTTCAACAACATGTTTTTTCTGCTCAGCACCACACTGATCTGCGGGGTCTCCGCACATTTCACCAGCCAGGCTCGCCTGCGCGATTTCATTCAGCGACACGAACTCGATACCCAGAATCGAAAACTCCAGGAACTGGATCGCTTGAAATCCGACTTCTTTGCCAATATCAGCCATGAGCTGCGCACACCGCTGACGTTGATCCTTTCGCCGATCGACGATCTGCTCCATCGCGGCACGCCGCTTGAACAACGGGTGCGATCTGCACTGGATATTGCCCGGCAAAACGGCCTGCGCCTGATGCGCCTGATTAACGATCTGCTTGAAATGGTGCGTTTGGAAAGCGGACAATTCGATCTGCATCGCGAATCCATCAATCTGTCTGATTTCGTGCCCGGCATCGTGGAGTCGATCCGCCATCTGGGCGAATCCAAGGGACTTGCCATTCAGAGCGAAGGACCGGCTGACGCATTGGTCCTTGCCGCAGACCGCTCCCGCATGGAAAAAGTGCTGATCAACCTGATGACCAATGCCATCAAGTTCACCGAAACCGGATCCGTCTGCGCCAAATGGTGGCGCGCAGGCAATCGGGCCATGATCGAAGTCCGCGATACCGGCATCGGCATTCCCGAACAGGAACTGCCTCACGTGTTTGATCGCTTCAGGCAGGTCGATAGTTCTTCCACGCGCCGATTTCAGGGCGTGGGTCTGGGGCTCGCCCTCGCGCGCGAGCTGGTGGAAGAACACGGCGGCACCCTGAAGGTCAGCAGCAAACTGGGGCAGGGCACGGCATTTCGCGTGGAACTGCCGATCATTTCCCCGACTTCCACCGCGCAAGCGTCCACCCCCACGCAGGACATGGCGGATCCCATCGCGCGCACGATGCGCGATGCCTCGACGGCTGACATTGCGCTGGGGGCCACGACAACTTCTGATTTATCCGAAACCGAAGAGGTCGGCACCGGTGCCGCCCGCGTTCTGGTGGTCGATGATGAACCGGATATGCGGCGCTTTCTGGTTTCGATTCTGACCGACGATTATCGCGTGATCCAGGCCAAAGACGGCCCCAGCGGGCTGAAAAAAGCCCAATGCGAAAAACCCGACCTCATGCTGCTCGACATGATGCTGCCCGGCATGACGGGCACGCAGGTCTGCAGCGCCTTGAAGCAGGATGATGCCACCAAAGACATCAAGATTATTCTCCTGACCGCGCGGGCGGACGAACAGACCAAGATCGATGCGCTCGAACAGGGAGCCGATGATTTTCTGACCAAACCCTTCAGTTCAATCGAGGTGGTCACGCGCCTGAGGAACCTGTATCGCACCAGCTCTCTGCAACGCGACCTGCGCGAACGCAACGTTGAATTAGAACAAACGTTGGCACGACTGCGCAGCACCGAAGCGCAATTGATCCAGAGCGAGAAGATGAACGCCTTGGGCAGCATGGCGGCTGGCCTGCTTCACGAAATCAACAATCCGTTGAATTTCACACTGACCGCAATCCAGCTTGCGGTGGAAAGTGCCGATCCGAAGGATGCCGATTTGCACGACACGCTCAATGATATTGAAGACGGCATGAAGCGCATCCGAGACATCGTCATCAGCCTGCGCTCATTTGCTTATCCTGAAGAAGCGCAAAAGCAGGAACGCTTCGACCTTTCGAGTGCGATCGATACCGCCATGAAATTCACAGCTCACGCCCATGCGGACTGCCCCATCGAAATTGATGTCGCGCCGGTCACGATTCTCGGTTCCAAAAGCCATGTGATTCAGGTCATGGTGAATCTGATCACCAACGCACTCAAGGCCGTCGAACACTCGGATCCGGAACATGCTCGCTGGATCCGAATCACCGCCACACGACTGGAAAACCGCATGCTCGTCCAAGTCGAAG
>CALOAZ010000066.1:0-31928 GCA_942491355.1 uncultured Phycisphaeraceae bacterium | reverse complement strand
CCAGACTGGGTAGATCCATGCGACGATCTGAGTCGGACGAACTTCATGTTGACGGCTGGCGCTCTGTCAATCGACATGTTTGGTGATGTCGCCAACACTATTGAAGATTAACGTGTTCCGTGTTCATATACATTTGCATCAAATAAAAGCGGGGATAAAACAATTCAGCCTCATACACCCACCCATGCTCTCTCACCCGTTTAATCTAAACCATCGGCATTTGTGCCATCACTGCGATTCATTTCAATACCGCGCACAAAACCCCTCTCCCGGCGGGAGAGGCCAGGTGAGGGTTCTATTCGTTTCTTGATTTGAAAATCAGACCGGGTCTGTCCCCGCACGGGGACTGACCCATTTCCATCACGGATCATAAATCACACGCAACTGCGTGCGCCCGCCTTCGCGTGCGATGAAGCACAGTTTGTCAGCAATCTGAAGCACAGGGTCTTCGCGATTGAGTTGCAGCGCCAGGCCAAGATCCATCGGCTCGGTGACGATCTTGCCGCTCTCTTGAACGACCATGGCGTGAAGCGATGATGCCTTGCCTTTGGCCTTCTCCCACAGAATCAGGATATTGCCGTCGCGCAGGCGCACCGCATGCGGCGCGTGCGCCGCTTCGCCTGCGGCATATTGCGTTAACCAGATCACGCCCGTGATGCGCTGTTTGGTCCAACCCCCGCCGAAATTAAAGAAGCCGCCGGTTTCGGTCGTTGCACCTTTGGGAATGCCGGCCATCAACGCGTCGTTCACTTCATTGCCGCCGGGGGCCTTCTCGAAATCCTTGATGATGCGAAGCATGGCCAGATCGCGCGGGTCGCCGCTGTTGTTGAAGGCCCGACTGTTGTCGAGCACTTTGCCTTCGGTCGAGCGATCGGTCGAGAAAATCACCGAATAGGTTTTCTGGCCTTCGACCGCGCCGCCGAGTTCGGTATAAGTCCCGTTGTCGTTCGACCACTTGTAAAACGTTTTGCCGTTGCCGCTGATTTCGTCATACACCGGCGAACCGTTTCGAGCGCTGGTGCCGTGCGCCGTCTTGAACGTGAAAACCACGCGCGACACACGATTGGCATGCGTGAATTTGTGCAGATGAACACCGCGCGGGTAGTTATCGCCCAGATCCACCGCCAGAAATTCGCCGCGCGTGTTGACCGAAAGCACATTGCCGAAGGAATGCCCGCTGGTCTGGCCGAAATTCTTAACCACCGATAAATCTTTGACCGCAATCGCCACGGCAATGGCGCCTTGATGCCGCAAACCGTCGCCACTCATGTACATGGTGCGCGGCAGAATCAAACCCAGCAGGCCTTTTTGATAGACCATGCTGCCGCCCCACCGACCGCCGTAGTTGTACACATTGAAACCGGCGGGCGTCATGTCGACCGGCGCGTCGCGCAGCGCCTTGCCTTCGGCATTGGCGTGGTAAATCTTGGCTTCGAGCGCCGTGGTTTCAGGCCGATTCGGTGGCGATTTCTGAATCACCAGGTAATACAAGTCGCCTTTCGAATCAGTGGTGCCCGCGGCCAGTGTGCCGTCTTCGAGACCGGCAAGACGAATCGTGTGGTGATATTCCAAGGCTGTATCAATCCATGTCACGTAAATCGCATTGAAGGCTTTGTCTTGCCAAAGCACACCGGCTTGCCCGGTTTTTTCATTGCTGATCAAGATTTGGCGGGCGGCCTGATCGATACCGGCATCGACCGTCGGCTGACCTTCCACCGCTTTGGCCGGTGCCGAAAGGTCGTAGCCAAAGAGATTCACATGCGGGCGATTCGGCTCGGCCTCGTGCCATATCGGCGTGGCACACCAGCCGATGCGCGCCAGACTTTCAGAAAGACGACCTTCGCGCCCTGCTGCGGTTTTGTCTTTGAGCGTGGCCGCAGGCGCATCACCGCGCATCGGGAAATATGCGGCAAGTCCCGGTTCGTGACCGCTTAGCGGTTGTGCCAAACGCGCCGACAAAGCTTCGGCCTGCGGCGCAGTCGTCCACACGGCGACATCTGAGATGAATCCGTCAAAGATCGCCGGTCGTCTGCTTTTGGGATCTGTGACGGGACCGATGACGAGCGGTAACTGCGAAACAGCCGGTGCGCCGAAGTCGCTAATCTTTTGCTGCGCGACGGCCTTACCGTCGAGATAGACAATGGCTTCTTCACCATCCCACACCGCTGCGAGATGATGCCACTGGCCATCGCGCCACGATCCGTTACCTGCGATCTGTTTCACGATGCCTTTGCTGTTGCGCAGTCCCATCGCAATCTGCATGGGCGGCTTGAGGCCGATGAAGAAACCGCCCTTGTCTTCTGCCCGCGGATCGGCAGACCACTGCGAAACCAACTCGAAAGATTGCCGAATGTTGGCATCGGTGCGAAATCGCAGTTCGACCGCAAAAGCTTGCGCGTCATCCGGCAGTTTGAAATTCGGCACATCGACCGAACCGCCGGGCCCGCCGAAATACAAACCGTATTCAGCATGAGCTTGCCGGGGATTGCAAAACAGCGCGAGACACAACGCCAGCGTGGAAATCCACAAGGTCAATCGTGAAGCAGTCATGGGATGTGGCTCCATCGAAGGCCGGAACCCGGATCGGGTGTCGCCAATAAAGCCATTCTACCGACATCCCCACCCGTATCCGATGTTTAAATCAGCTCCCGCGCAATCGCTCAATCTGCTGGCGACGGAACGCTTCACGCAAGCGTTCTTCATCGGTGGCCCCTTCGCGTAATTGCACCAGCAGCGATTCAGCACGCTTGCCGTAGAGATTGTCGGCCTGCGCTTCGGCGAATGCCTTGACCTTCGCCTCGAATGCGACCGGGCGCTGCGCGGCCTGGCGCGCGAGCACTTCGTACTTGGCACCGGTGGTGATCAGCGCCTTGGCCTCTTCGGTTTCGAGCTTGCTCGCCAAATCGGCCGTTTTCTGTTCGTAACCCGCAATATTGCGATAGTCCTTTTCAAAAAGCCGCATCTGCTTCGCCGCCGCATGAAAATCACCTTCGGCAATCAACGCTTCAATCGCCGCAAAGGCCGGTGCGAGCGTGCGCTGATCGATGAAGTCCAGCATCTTCTTTGCATCGCCGGCTTCTTTGGGTTCTTTCGCGTTCTCGATGGCATCGCTGAGTGTGCGCGCGGCCTGCGCATCTTTCTTGGCGCGAATCATCTGATACGCGTTGTCCAAGCGCCGACTGATCAGATTGCGATTCACGCCGGGAATCGCGGGCATGCCGCCGTAAAACGAAAGCCGTTCGTGCGAGGCCGCGAGAATGATGCCGATGGTGGCATTCATCGGCGGCGAATCGTTCTCGGGCTTGTCGAGTTCGCGATGGCCATTGAGATAAAAATCGCCGCCCACATTGTTCTTGCCGCCCACATAACCGGCCTGCCATGCCGACCCGCTCGAACCCGAAGACCGCTTGCCCGAGGGATCGGGCTCCCATGACAGCGCAAACCACCACTTCCAGGCATCCATGACTTTGCGATAAGCACCGGCACGATCATTCGCGGCCAAACCGGCCATGCTGGTCACGATGCCCATCGTCGAAACCGCGTGCGCTTCGAGCAGCACGCCGGGGAATTTATCGGAGATATGCGTCACCACGCGGTTCTTGTATTCCTGATACGCCGGATCATCTTTCATCAACTCGGGCGTGAAGGGCGCGTGATAAAGCGCAAGCATCGTCTGGCCGTTGCGCAGCGATTCATCGCGCCCCACACCGTTGACGACATAGGCCACATAGCCGTCCTTGCCGGTGCATTGTTTGACGTGCTTCCAAGTGCGATCCCACGCATCCTTGAAGGCATAGGTGTCTGCACCACAGCGCGCGGCCGTCGACCAGAACCAGAGAAAGCCCGTGGAGATCGCATTGATCCCTGTGCCGTTGTAGCCCGTTTCCACGTCATGGCCGTGACGGCCCAAACTGTCGGTACGTCGTGCCATTTCGGCGCCGATGCGTTCGATGGCCTCTTTGAGTTTGAGCGACGGATGATGCAGATAGTATTCGCACAGAAAAATACCGGTGTAATAGATGCCCCAGCTGCTCAAGCCCCTTCCTTCCTGGAGGCGATCGACCGTCCAATGATCTGCCCAGGCCTCGGCGACTTGTCCCAGCGGTTCGTCATAGCGCCCGCTCTGATGGCCCAGCAGCGCCAGGCCCGTCATCGCGTTTTGAACATTGGGCCCGAACTTGTCGGTGCCGCGCGCCAAGGCCGTACGCAACTGCGCCGAAAGATACGCGCACACATCTTCGTAAAAACTCTGAGATTTTTCGCAGCCGTAAGGAAAATTGCGGCCATAATCACCGCGCGGTGCAAGACGCAATGTCACGGTGGTGTCTTTATCGCCGCGCCGCACACCCAGCTTTAATACGCCGTCGGCGCCTTCGGCGCGATCGATGGCCGTGCCCAACGCTTCAAGCGGACCGGTGCGAATATGCGGTTCATCTGACATCGGCTCGAACACGCGCCCTTGTGCCGCCACGATCACATCGCCCGGCCGCAAACCCGATCGCGCACCGGGCGCACCCGGTGTGAGATCGCGAATCACGAGACCGGCTTTGCCCGGCTCCGCAACGACGCGCCCGCCGATCGCGCCCATCGGATAGGCCGCCTGTCCGGCGAAGACTGAGCCGGGACCGAAAGCCAGACTCACAATCAGTGCGCAAAACCATCGTCGCATGGCAAATCTCCATCGCCAGATAAAAAGGATGCCGACTCATCACTCTGCCAGAGGGCTTGGACGAAACTGCCGCACGCAGGAACAAACACGCCGTCACACGCACGGCGCATGTCCAACGGAGCGTCATACCGGCGTGAAAAAATTTCGGCTCGCGGATCCGTCATCCACAAACCCGTGAGATCGTCGACCACAGCAGTCTGAAGCGACATAAGGGCGTTTCCGGTTGGAACAGATGCCGGGCTCCGGCACCGTCGCGCTCGTGGGAAGGCTTTGCGAAGCTCCGAACGCGACACAGGCATTAGAGGGGACCGCCCGCAGGCCGGAAACGCCTGTTTGCAAAATAAGACTTACTTTTTGCAAAGCATGCCGGTCCGGCCCTAACATCCTGCCGGAGTTCACCCATGCCCCCCCGTCCACATAAAAAGATCGCGCTGGTCTTCCCGCGCAGCTACGAATATTCCCATCGCATCACCGAAGGGATCGCGGCCTACAAAGCCGATCGATCGGATCTTCAAATTCGCGATTTCGGAATCGTTCACGAAGAAGATGTGCCGCAACATCTCGCCCAATGGCAACCCCACGGCGTACTCTGTTTTCTCGGATTGCGATCGCGCGCCGCGCTTGAATTGCTGATGGATCTGGGCAAACCCATCGTGAATCTCTCTTCGGATTTCGCGCCCGAAGGGATTTATTCGGTTCACGCCGATCCTGAATCGATTGCCAAACTCGCGCTCAGTCACTTTCGCGGCGCGGGCTTGCGCCATGCGGCCTTCGTGGGCATCGTCGACCGTCCGGGCGGCACCGGCCGATGCCGATTGTTTCAAGAGCGAGCCAAGCTCACCGGTTGGCCCGAACCTCATACGCACATTCTTGTGCACGAACCGAGCGACGATGCAGAAAAAGCGTCGGCCGATCCCGACTTTCTGGAATGGGTGCGCAATCTGCCCGAACGCACCGGTATTTTGTGCCTCGATGATGAAACCGGCGATGCCTTGTGTCGCGCTGCGATCAAAACAGGCCGACGCATTCCAGAAGATCTCGCGGTATTGGGCGTCAACGATTCGGGCGTGTGCGCCTTCACTGAGCCGTCGCTGAGCAGCATGCGCCTGCCCGCTGCCGAAATCGGCGAGGCCGCCGCGACCATGCTCGAAGAATTGATCGACGGGCGCAAGCCCGCGCGGCGCGTGCGGCGCATCGCCGTGAAGAACATCACCTGGCGCGGCTCCACGCAGGCCGCGCCGGCCGTCCATGACGACATGGACATGCGCCGCATTCTAAAAATGATCGAGGAACGCGCCGCGCGCAACCTGGGCGTCGAAGATCTGGTCGCCACGCTTTCTTGCTCGCGCGTCACCTTTGAAAAACGCTTTCGCGCCGCCACCGGCACCACGCCCGGCGAGGCCATCCGCGCGGCCAAACTGGCCCGCGCCGAAAATCTGCTGCGCCAAACCGAGCTCACCTCCACGCGCATCGCCATGATGTGCGGCTACGACAATCTTTCCAATTTCTGCAATCGCTTCAGGGCGGTCCACGGCGTCTCCCCGCAGGCCTATCGCAAACGGCGGCGTGGCTGATCGGCCACGTGCCGTGTTACCATGCAATGCCCCGCCGGGGACACCGTTATGACTCAACCTGAATCTCTGGAGTCTTCGCATGATGCGCCTTTTTCTGGCCATGAGTCTGATGCTGACCGCCGGTGCCTGCCAAACACTGCAAGCACAAGCCGCGCCGAAAAAACCGATGAACGTCGTCTTCTTTCTGGTCGACGATCTGGGTTACATGGATATCGGGGCCAACAACCCGAAGACCTTTTACGAAACACCGAACGTGGATCGACTCGCGCGATCGGGCATGCGCTTCACTGACGGCTATGCGGCCAACCCCGTTTGCTCGCCGACGCGTTACAGCATCATGACCGGCAAGTATCCGACGCGCGTGCGCGCGACGAATTATTTTTCGGGCAAGCGCGAAGGACGATTCAAGCCCGCACCGCTCAACGACCAGATGCCGCTTGAAGAAATCACGATTGCCGAAGCGCTCAAGACCTCCGGCTACGCCACATTTTTTGCCGGCAAATGGCATCTGGGACCGAATGAAACTTTCTGGCCCGAGCATCAAGGCTTCGACGTCAACATGGGCGGCATCGACCGCGGCGGTCCCTACGGCGGCAAGAAATACTTCTCGCCTTACGGCAACCCGCGCCTGCCCGATGGCCCTGACGGTGAACATCTGCCCGACCGACTGGCCACCGAAGCCTGCAAGTTCATCGAGGCGAATCGCGACAAGCCGTTTTTGACTTACATCGCTTTTTATTCGGTGCATACACCGCTGATCGGTCGCCCCGACCTGGTGGAGAAATACAAAAAGAAAATCGAAACCCTGAAACTCGACGGCCAACCTGAATTCGATGACGAAGAACAGGTCTGGCCGAATGCCAAAGACCGTAAAGTGCGCATCCTGCAAAAGCACGCCGTGTACGCCGCGATGGTCGAAGCCATGGATCTTGCCGTGGGCAAAGTGCTCGACCATCTCGACAAACTCGGACTGGCCGACAACACCGCAGTGATCTTCATGTCGGACAACGGCGGCCTGTCGACCTCTGAAGGGTCGCCCACCAGCAATCTGCCGCTGCGCGGCGGCAAAGGATGGGTGTACGAAGGTGGTATTCGCGAGCCCTACATCATTCGCGCCCCGGGCCTGACAAAACCCGGATCGACCAACGGCACGCCGGTTTGCAGCATCGATTTTTATCCGACGATTCTGGAACTTGCCGGCGCCGAAAAGCCGTCGCATCTCATCGATGGTGTCAGCCTCGTACCCGCCCTGCAGGGCAAAGCGCTGAACCGTGAGGACCTGTTCTGGCATTACCCGCATTATCCGAATCAGGGCGCATTTCCCGCCGGGGCCATTCGAAACGGCGACTGGAAATTGCTCGAACGTTATGAAGACGGCCGGGCGCACCTTTACAATCTGAAGGATGACATCGGCGAGCGCACCGACCTGGCCCAAAAACACCCGGACCGCGTGAAAGCGATGCGCGATCGCCTGCACGCGTGGTACAAGACGGTGGACGCACAGTTCCTCCAACCCAAGGACGGTGCAGAACCCTGGCATCCTTGACGCTGGTTCCAACCCGAAAGGACGACACCATGCCACGCCTTGCCCTACCGGTCTTACTCGGGCTGTTATGCACACTGAGTGTGAAAGGCGCTGACGAAGCCAAGCTCGTCGAGGTCGAATCGCGCGGCTTGAAACTGCGCGTGCCTGCGTCGTGGAAGCGCGTGGAAACCGATTCAAAATTTCGCGCGGCGCAATTCGATATTCCCGCCAAAGAAGCCGAGGGCGAAGCCGCTGAACTGGTGGTCTATCACTTCGGCGGTCCGACCGGCGGCATTGCGGCGAACGTGAATCGCTGGGTCGAACAATTTCACGAAGCCGGTCGCAGCGTCACACTGGTGCAGGGCCAGAGCGCCCAGGGCAAATACGTGTTAGCCGACATCGCCGGCACATGGAAGAAACCCGACGGTCCACCCTTTGCCCGTAAGACCATCGACACACCCCACAGCCGCGTGATCGGCGTGGTGTTGATCGCCACCGTCGAGGACAAACCCGATTACTTCTTCTTCAAACTCGGCGGCCCCGATGCACTGGTGCCTTCAACTGCCCAAGCCCTGCGCACCGCATACGGTGCCGACGCCGCACAAGAAAAACCCTACGACCTGAATGAGAAATAAACCCATGAATCGCGCACTCTTCGCTCTGTTGTGTCTCACGGCACCTGTCTGGGCCGGTCAATCAATCCTGCTGCCCGATGCCAAGCTTGAAAAGGTGACCGATGGTTACGGCCTGTGCGACGGCCCGGCATGGGATGGCGGCTCGGGCTTGTACATTCCGGATGTGTTCGGCGGAAAGCTGTTTCGTCTGGACGTCAACACCGGCAAGCAGTCGGTGGTCCTCGAAGAAGCCGGACGCATCAGTGCCACGTTTTATGCTTTCGGAAAGCTCTACGTTTCGGACAACGGCAACAGCCGCATCGTCATTCTCGAAGGCAAGCAGATCAAGGAACTGGCCGGTCACAATGGTGATGCCAAGAAGCGCCCGAACGATTTGGTCGTCGATCATCATGGCCGCGTGTACTACACGCTGACCGGTCCCGGCGAAGTCTGGCGCATTTTGCCCGACGGCACGCATGCTGCCGTGATCGACGGCATCAAGACACCCAACGGCATCACGCTCTCACCGAATGGGCGCACGCTTTATGTTTCGGCTTCGGCCCCAAAAGAAGTCTGGGCGTGGGATCTCAATGAATCAGGCGATGCGGCGAACGGCAGACTGTTCGCCAAAATGGATGACGGCCCGGCCCCTGCCGCCGACGGCATGACGATGGATCGCGGCGGCAATGTCTACTGCACCGGCGCGCACGATGTCTGGGTTTGGTCGCCCAAAGGCGAACTGATCGACAAGATCGCCACGCCCACGCGCCCCATCAATGCAGCCTTCGCCGGACCGGATCCGCAACAGCTCTACATCACGTGTATGGGGGATAAAGCCACCGGCGCGTCGAGCACGCTTTATCGCATCGCCACGCGCGTCAGTGGTCTTTCGCCGCATGTGCCCACGCAAAAATCCGAGATCAAACCCAATCGACTCGACACCTCGATCCCCGACACGCTGACGGCGCATCTCAATATCCCCTATGCCGACTTCGACGGTCGCAAGGTTTTGATGGATCTGTTCGTGCCCAATCACGGCGCGAAGACCAATCCGACCGTGATCGTGGTCCACGGCGGCGGCTGGCTCAAGGGTGACAAAACAAAATTTCGCGCCATGGCGTTGGCACTCGCCAAGTGCGGATACACCACCGCCGCCATTGAATACCGCCTCAGCACCGAAGCAAAATTTCCCGCAGGCATCCAGGATTGTTTTGCCGCCGTGCGTTTTCTGCGAGCCAACGCGACCACGTATCACGTCGATCCGGATCGTATCGGTGCCGTCGGGGGTTCGGCGGGTGGACACCTCACCGGCCTGATGGCCACCGGATGGAAAAACACGGCGCTGACTTCCGAAGGCGGTCACGGGGATCAATCGTCGCGCATCGCCGCTTCGGTCGTGATGGCCGGTCCGTTGCAGATCGATTCGGGTTCGGTGGCCGAATCCTCGATGCGCGGCAACACCTATGTCAATGTCTGGATCGACGGCAATGTCGAAACCAATAAGGCGATGTACACACTGGCTTCGGCCGATGTGAAAATCGATGCCGACAGTGCGCCGATTCTGTTCATGGCGGGTGAACACGATAATCCGGCGCGCAACCAGCCGTCGCGCGACAAGCTCAAGGCCGCCGGTGTATGGACCGACGTGAAGATCTACAAAGACGGCAAACACGGCTGCTGGAATCAAAATCCATGGTTCGAGCCGATGGTGGCCGATATGGATGCGTTCTTTCAGGCGCAGCTCAAAACGAAATAATCTGACGTCCGAATGTCCACATTTCGGTCGATTCCGGCATTTCCCTATCGAACACCCAAACTCCGGAGCCCGAACGATGACCATCGATCACACCGCCGCTTTCACACGACGAACCCTCTTGGAATCCGGCGCCATCGCAGCCGGTGTCGCGGCGGCCATGGCGGCTCTACCACGTGCAGCAAAAGCCGTCGATCCGGTCGCGCTCAAAGCAAACGACGTCATTCTCTTTCAAGGTGACTCGATCACCGATGCGGGGCGCGATCGCAAATCCGAGAAAAATCCGAATCAGGCGCGGACCATGGGCTTCGGCTATCCCCTTCACATCGGCAGCGAACTGCTGCGCGATCACCCCAAGCTCAATCTGAAGATTTACAACCGCGGCAACAGCGGCAACAAGGTGCCGGATCTCGATGGACGCTGGCAGGCCGACTGCCTGGATCTCAAACCGGCGGTGCTGAGCATTCTGATCGGCGTCAACGACATCTGGCACAAACTCGGCGGCCGATACGACGGCACGGTTCAGTCTTATCACGATGGCTTCGCCGCACTGCTCGCCAAAACCAAACAGGCTCTGCCCGACACGCGCATCGTGATCTGCGAGCCGTTTGTCTTGCGCTGCGGCGCGATCAACGACAAGTGGTTTCCGGAATTCGACGAGCGCCGCGCTGCCGCCAAAGCCGTCGCCGAAGCCGCCGGCACTTTGTGGGTGCCCTTCCAATCCATGTTTGACGGCGCGGTGGCCGCAGGCACCGAACCCAATCACTGGGCGGGCGACGGCGTGCATCCTTCAATGGCGGGCCACGCGTTGATGTCGCAGGCGTGGCGCAAGGTCACAGGCATCTGAACCGATGCCTCCGGCGGCTTTCGTGTTCAGGGCGTCTTGATTTCAAAATGATCGATGAGCATTTCCTGGCCCCCCACCACGAGCGCGGGCTTGTTCTTGGTGGCATGCGCCACACCTTCAGATCGGAATTGCCCGACCGGCTTGCCGTCGATCACCGCTTGCATCAGATCGCCCTGAATGCGCAGCGACAACGTGTACCACTTGCCGGTCTCGAAAGTCATTTTGAATTGAGCCGACTTGGTCTTGAGCAGCGCAGCAGTCTCGGCATCGAGTTTGCCGCCGCTCTTACGCTTTTCATAAATGGCATTGTTGAACACGCCCGTCTTGCCGTCCTGATACGTCAGTGACGTGGGCGTGAAGGTTACGCGGCAGATATGACCGGCGTGCGAACCTTTGAATGTGCTGTCATTGAACGCCAGCGCAAAACGCTTGGAACCCTCGAAACGGAATGCCAGATTCACTTCGACATCACCGAACGGCTTGACCGCAACCGAATTCACCGAACTGTGCCCGCCGTCCGGCTCTTCAATGCCGACCAGCACGCCATCGCGAATCATCGAATGGCTTTTGTAGGACTTCCAATCGGATCCGAGTTTCGCATCCTTGAACTCGTCGGCGAACAGCACCTGGGTATAACGCTTCGCATCAATCAGAATCTTGTCCTGATCGTCGGCGGTCGCGATATGCACCGCGCCCAGAATCATCCACACGCTCAGCCAGGGGGACATGATCTTCATGGATATCGCTCCGTTGGAATGCGACACAGGAAAACACCCGTCGATGGGTGATCGACGCATTCACAGGGCCCCTTATTGCCCTCGAACGCTCCGACGCCATAAAAACAGTGATCGCCCGCTCCGGCATCAAAAACATGACTTGATCGCCGCATGCGTTGACGTCAACGGGCAGAACCGAAAGTCTATAATCGCCCTGTGAAAATGCGCACCAACCTTTTCGTCGTCGTTCTGGGATTGTCTCTGTTCCCCGTCTTGCTTCATGCCCAGGGCACGCAAGCTGATTACGCCCGGGCCGATGCGCTTCGCCAGCGTTTTTCAAACCGCGTGATCGGCGAGCGTATCGAGCCGCACTGGTTCGATGACGGCAGCGCCTTCTGGTACGTGCGGCGCGCCGCGGGACAACCCGATCGATATCAGCGCGTCGACATCGCCACCGGCGCTAAAACCCTGATTGAAAAACCCAAAGTTGATTTCAAGAAATCCGTCACGCCGCCGCGCGATTCGATTCGCCAAAAGAACGCGCCGCGCCAGACGAGATCGCCGGATCAGAAATGGGAGGCATTCGTCCGCGACCACGATCTCTGGCTGCGCGGCGAAGGTGGCACCGAGCATCGCCTCAGTCACGACGGCAAGGCCGAGAATGCCTACGACGCACACTTGTTCTGGTCGCCTTCAGGTAAACATGCGGTGGCCTATCGCAAAAAAAATGGCGGCCACCGTGAAGTGCATCTGGTTGAATCGGCACCGAAAGATCAGCTTCAACCCAAACACCACACGTACTTTTATTTGAAACCCGGCGACGACATCGAACAGATCCAACCGGTTTTATTCGATCTGACTGCATTGAAGCCGGTTCCGATGGATACCGCGCTGTTCGATAATCCCTGGTCGATCGGCGAACTGCGCTGGCATCCCGACGGATCACGATTCACCTATTACTATAACCAGCGCGGTCACCAAGTCGCCCGCATCATCGCCGTCGATGTCGCCACTGGCGCGGCGCGGGCCGTTGTCGATGAACGAGCCGAAACCTTCATCGATTATTCGCAGAAACACTTTGCATGGATCCTCGACGATACCCAGGAACTAATCTGGGCCTCGGAGCGCGACGGCTGGAACCACCTGTATCTGATCAACCTCAACACCGGCAAAGTGAAAAATACCATCACCACCGGCGCGTGGCTGGTCCGCAACGTGACCGACATCGACCCTGAAAAGCGTTCGTTGGAATTTCGATGCATGGGCATGGATGCCGACCAAGACCCCTATCACGTGCATTGTGCCCGCGTGAATTTCGACGGCACCGGCCTCACGCGACTCACCACCGGTGACGGCACACACGACATCGAATACGCCCCGGACGGCAAAACCTATCTCGATCGATACAGCCGTGTGGATCTCGCACCGATCACTGAACTGCGCCGCAGCGCCGACGGCGCATTGATCGCTGCGCTGGAACCGGCCAATATCACGGCGCTCAAAGCCGAAGGCTGGCGCGCGCCCGAACGCTTTGTCGCCAAAGGCCGTGACGGTATGACAGACATTCACGGCGTGATCTTCACACCCACGAATTTCGATCCACAAAAACAATATCCCGTGATCGAACACATCTACGCCGGACCGCACGGCCACTTCGTGCCCAAATCCTTTCGCACGCTTTATCTTGAATCGGCCATCGCCGAACTGGGATTCGTCGTCGTCAAGATCGACGGCATGGGCACCAACTGGCGCTCCAAGGCTTTTCACGATGTCTGCTGGAAGAATCTGGGCGATTCAGGTTTTCCGGATCGCATCGCGTGGATGCGCGCCGCGGCAGCCAAACGCCCTTGGATGGATCTGTCGCGCGTGGGCATCTTCGGCGGATCAGCCGGTGGGCAAAGCGCTGTACGCGCGATGACCGAACACGGCGTTTTTTACAAAGTCGCCGTGGCCGACTGCGGCTGTCACGACAACCGCATGGACAAAATCTGGTGGAATGAAGCCTGGATGGGTTGGCCCATCGGCCCGCATTATGCTCAGCAATCCAATGTGACCCACGCCCACAAAATCACGGGCGATCTTTTACTGATCGTCGGCGAACTGGATCGCAACGTCGATCCGTCTTCCACGATGCAAGTGGTCGATGCGCTGGTGAAGGCCAATAGAGATTTTGAAATGCTGGTGCTGCCCGGAGCGGGTCATGGCGCGGCAGAAACACCGTATGGCAAACGGCGGCGCGCCGATTTCTTCGTGCGCCATCTCTGGCAGGCAGAACCCCGGCGCTAAGCACCGACGGATTCATCGTCGAAAAACCGGATCAATCCTCGTCTTCGAGGCCCAGACCGCCGAGCAAATCATCGGCGGAATTGCCGCCACCCTCATCCAGATCCATGCCGAAGAATTCCTCGTCGGAATCCGCCGTGAGGTCCGAAGGCTTCGCGGTGTCCGGTTTTTTCTCGGGTTTGGGGTTGGGGTCAGGCATAAGACTTCTGCCGCTCCACATAAGACAGTGGTGAACTGCCAACATTCTAGGACGCACCCACTTGTGAATCGCGTTGATTCCGACAACTGTTCTGCTGTGAAGCACTTGGACCCGACCCGCCATACGGGGATCGCCCGATTCGAGACATGTCTTTTTTCCACGTCTGAGATGATGGCACCCATGAAATCACTGCCCTTGATCCTGAGCGGTCTGCTAGGCGCCACGGTATTTGTCCAGGCGGATATCCCGATCGAAATCGAAACCGGCCCGCATGCACGACCGTCGAGCCTGGTGACTTTCGCGCTACCCAACAACGCGCCATCCGATGCCGCGTATCTGCTGCGCGACGCCGAAGGCCATGGGATTGAAACCCAGCGCAGCGCCGATCAACCTCATCTTCTGATGTGGATCGAACCGGCTCGCGCCGCAAACACAAAACAGCGCTACACACTGATCCTCACCGGAAAACTGACCGAAACAAACATCCAGACCACCGACAAATCCATCACGCTCGGTGCCGGTAAGAATCTGACGTATCACACTGCTGTGGTGAATCCGCCGAAAGGGATCAAACCGATTTATCGCCGTTCCGGTTTTGTTCACCCGCTGCGCACACCTTCGGGCGCGATCGTCACCGATGATTTCCCGCCGGATCACGCCCACCAGCACGGCATGTTCATGGCCTGGACCAGCGGCCACTACCAGGGCAAACCCGCGGATCTGTGGAACCAAGTGAAAGATCACGGCCGCATCGAACACGTCGAAACACTGCACGCCGCGCGCGGCCCGGTCTTCGACGAACTGATTGTGCGCCTGCGCCACATCGTGACCCGCGACGGCAAAGACACACCGGTCATCGAAGAACGCTGGCATCTGATCGTGCATCGCCGCGACGATCTGACAGTGATCGATTTCATCTCGACCCAACACGCGTTGACCGATGCGAAATTCCAAGTCAAAAAATATCACTACGGCGGCTTCGCCATGCGCGGCCGGCGCGACTGGCTCGGTCAGGGCGCGATGCTCAACGCCGAAGGCCTCGACCGCAAAGCCGGCAATCACGCACCCACGCGCGCTGGGTCGACATGCACGGCCCCGCCGAGGACAAGCATGCGGGCGTGGCGGTGCTGAGCCATCCGACCAACTTCCGCGCGCCGCAACCGACGCGCCAGCATCCGGACAAACCTTATTTCTGTTTTGCGCCAATGGTCACCGGCGATTTTGAGATCGGAGCTGAGCCGTTCGTGAGTCGCTATCGCGTCGTGGCTCACGATGGCGCCCCCGATGCGAAATTACTCGATGCACTCTGGCAGGATTATGCGCAGCCCATTCGGGTGCGGGTTGTGGATTGAGGCGACCGCGCCACCAACCCGCGAAAAAATGCGACTCGACCTTCCCTCATCGATCACAAAAGCCTGGTTCATGAGACGATCAGAATCCGGCACATTGCTCATCGGCGGTCTCCGCCTAATTCGGGTTGTCTCGCAACAACACTGTCCCGACTGAAGGCCGCCTTTTCAAATGTGCGGAAGATTTAGGATATTATCTGTCCTGATCCCGATCGTCGGCACTGGTGTTGAATCGCTCAGAGTTGTGGATCTGCAATTTTAATAATTTGCCACGAATAAGCATTAGTGTAAAGAATAATTTGCGCTGCACCGCTTGCCTTTGCGAAGCGCAGTCACTGTGTGCGTGAAGATTCGGCTCGATGTTGTCGCATCATCCAAGATCGGCCGGGATGTTCGGCGCGAAAAGTTTCAATATTTCCTCGGTCCGACACGGTAACGTAGCAGGTTCTACCATCTTGACCGCCAAAGGCGATGTTGGTGGGTGATTTGCCTCGCAATCGAATCGAACCGAGCGCCTTGCCTTGCGGCGAGATGATGGCTACTTCGCCCTTTCCGATTCTTGTGATATACAGATTGCCCGCAGCATCGCAACGCATGCCATCGAGACCGAAGTCTTCGAATGCATACAGCAGTCGTTTGTTATTGATGTTGCCCGCAGCATCAAGCGTGAATGCCCAGACCTTGCGCTGAATCGTTTCGTTGACATAGAGGGTCTTGTTGTCCGGCGATACTTCAATGCCGTTTGTGGTACCCAGATTATCAGCCAAACACGTCGCCATACCGGCAAGATCAATGCGCCATAACTGGCCGGTCTGTGTTTTCCAATTGGGATCACTGGCAAAAAGAATATCATTATCCATAATGGCCAAGTCATTGGGTTGATTCATTTTGGGATGGTTGGCAAATACTTCCAAATTGCCTTGAGCGTTCAATCGGAGAATGTTGTGTCCGATGTAGTCGGCAATAAGCATGGCCTCATTGCTGGAGAAACGAATACCGTTGGCCAGGCTGTTCCCGGGCATTTGCAGAAATAGCCGGGCGCGGCCGTCCGGCGTGACGATTCCTACGGTGTTTTTTCGGCCGAAACCCACAGCGTACAAATTTCCATGCCGATCGGTTGCCGGACCTTCTACCTGTTCGGCAAAGGAGTGCGGAGGCGTGAAATCGACGCTGGTCAAAGCGTCTGCAATTATCGCAGGAGGCCACATCATCAATGCGACAAACATCACAAAAGCAAGCTTCGCCATCTAAATGACCTCACTATGAAGTGCTGTAGGCATCGCTGGTTTTCAATCGCAAGATATAATGAGATGTTATAAAAATTTTAAACATGTCAGGGAGTCGCCCTAATCTTTATTCCTGAAGCACTAACAATTCCATCGCCCAATCAAGCACAGGCCATTTTAATCTTGGCCCGCCACCAGCATCGATTCAAATATATTTTTCTGCTCTAACATCGCCGCCATGCGATCGGCAGGTTTTGTCGCGCACTCAAGAAGTATCCATCCTTTGTAATTTTCATGTACCAATTTGGATATCAAGTGACGGTATGGATACTTCGCACTGTTAAGTTCGTGGACATGCACAGTCTGGCCAAACCATTTTTTAAGGAGCTCGAAATTGTCATCAATTCCTTTTCCCTGAAGATCGCTGAGATTAGAATTCCAACAAAGCCGCACCGCCCTGTGGCCACAAGCTTCCATAATTTGCGCCAGTGCTTGGAAATCCATTCCAATAGTTCCGTGCACCTCAACACGAACTTCTTGGCCATAATCTGCTGCATGTTTGCCCAACGCGCTCAGCGAGGCCGCGATTTGATCAATTGTTTGTTTTTTATCGACGCCCTTCTGCCAGCTGTTGGGCTTAACTTTTACGCCCGATCCGCCAATGTCGTGACTCAATTGAATAAATGCCTTTGCCTTTTGAATCGCAGATTTAAGCAGGTCGGGATCTGGGTGATCAAACCGCTCATTGGACCCTGGTCCTACACAGCTGACGGAACTGTCTCTAAAGCGGGCTTTGACTTCGGCATGGCGTGTCGCTGAAAGAGAAATTTCGACGCCATGCGCATGAGTTGTGCGCAATTCAACACCTGAAATCCCCGCTCGGGAGCAATTAGCAATGAGGTTGGGCAAATCCCAATCTTTTCCCCATTCATAAGTAACCAAGCCAAGGCGAATCTTGTTGGCGGTCAAAGTACTTGCGAATCAAAGGGTCGACAAACACCCCGCGCCCAATAATTATTTTTGAACCAGCAGACATTAAAAACTCTTGACGTGTTAGATATTTCATCGCACGCTCCAAAACTATTTTTTCTTATCGAAAACAACTGCCAAAACGACCCCGCTTCATCTCCGGGTGGCCACGCCCTTGGTTTCCTGATAGCGCTTTTCCCACTTGGAAAACAATTGCGCGTCTCTTTCAATTCGGCTTCTGACAACTTCCGATTCGCCCGCTCCCGCATTTTCCGCCTGCAAGAGAAAGCTTCTTAACTGTTTAATACGAGGAGGATTCAGGAAGTCGATAACCATACTGGGGTTGTAATTGAGTAATCGGATGTGAAAATAACGCACTTCCCCGGGATTGCGCCACGCCACCTCCAGGGCGTCATAATATTTACGCATCGCGGGTCCCGCACTACCGTAAAATTTGGGGAAAAAATCATCCTTAATCTGCTTTAAAGTCATTTTGGGATTCCATAATGCTTTTGCGCCCACGTAATAGTAAAGCAGCTTGGAATACATCTCGTCGCCCATTAAAAGCTCTTTGTCTCGATTCAAAGGCTGTTGTCCGGGATTGTCCATGGCACTTTCTGGATACCATCCAGCTACTCCGATTTTGTTATAAAACTCCATGTCGACAAGAGCGTTGTAGGCCAATGGCATTGGGAAGCCCGGAGAAAATTGCGTTGGGTAGGTGTATGCAACCACAGGGTTGCCATATTGCAGCCATCCGGCGAGCCGCTGCTTCTGACGTTCCTGAACCGGGCAGTTTTCATTCCAGCCGTGTCGAGCACATTGATTGATCAGCGTGTAATAGACAACAACTTTCTTGTTCGGTTTAGTCTTGACAGGCAATTCGGCAGTACTGTGATATGCCTGAGTGGAGATGAATCGCTTGTCAAGAACCGGGCCCAGCTCATCCACCAACTTGTTGATAAAGATATGCAATCGATCGCTGGGCGATCCCATGGACACGCACGGCTGACATTCGCACCATTTGTCGGAGTCCAATTGATTTAAGCCGATCACTTCAAGTTCAGGAAAGCGCGTGACCAGTTCCCGGATTGATTTCGCAACTTCTTTGACAACGCCTGGATTCGAAAGACAATAATTATATTGTTGCGTTCGCCCTTTATTGAATCCCGATGGAAATCCTTTTGCTCTCTTGCCATCAAGCAGCGGATAGTATTCAGGATGGGTTTCAAACAGATCGCTGAAATGAAGAAAATGGGAAAAATAGGTCATGGATGAATTGATGAATCCATATTTCATGTACATTTTGAGTTTATCCCCGTGATGGGGATCGACGATGACTTGTCTGGAATTGTTCATTCGATTTCGGGCCATCCAGGCAAGAAATTCGGGGAGGTCGTTGTTGAAATAGACGATGTTTAGCCCGCGAAATTCAAACGCCGGTTTTTGCGTATCATCGATTTCGCCAATCGAAATATCTGTCATAGTCGGAACATATTCACCTTTGGGCCCCGGAAAATACCACCGAATCCCAAGGTGCTCTTCCAAAAAGGCGTAGGTCGCATAAAGCGCGCCCGAAGGATTTTCGCCGGCCAGAATAATTTGATTGCCAATCGTTTTGATCAAAAAACCATCCCGTCCGAGAGACAGCTTTTCGAGTAAACGAGATTTCGCGATCATGCTGTTTGTCGATGGCGTGCCGATGATGATGCCGATTTTTCCGGCCTTTTCGCCAGCAACTTGAATGGGTACCGTGACTTCAGAGAGCTTATTTAGGTACAGCTGAAGCTCTTTCGCCGCGTATTGTTCGGTAGAACTGGCCTTTTCACCCAAGACAATCGACGCGTGGGACTTGCCGTCTTTTACCAGGTCGATGTTGGATTGTTCATTGGATGCCGCCGCACATTCAATGGCACACAAGATCGATAGCAATCCAATCATTAAAATGTCATTTCTACGCTTCATGGTGGCATTCCTTCCTGTGGTTTGTAAATACGGACAAGTTCATTCGTAGACAAAAGTCACGCTCGCCGTGCAGCGATTGTCGGAAACCAGCCTTACTCAATGCGCACCAAATGCCGTCGGGAACATGCGGTCCACCGATTGGCCCGCTTTGACCGGGATCTGTTTGTAAACATCCATCCGGACTGATGGTCGATATCAATTTCAAACGCGATCAGGGTGTCTTGGCCGGCGGCCAGGCTCAGTGTTTTACGATCACAGCCTGTCATGAAATAGGGATCAGACGGCGTGTTCATCTCGGCGTCGATGCCGCACTCGCTGCCGATTTTGCAGACACCCTGCGGGTCATGGTGAGCGTAGGTGGTCAGGTGTGGATAGACACCGCTGATCTGCACCGGGTTATCCGCGAAAGCCGACCAGGTAGAAAATCCTAATATGAATGCACACAAGAGTGATTTGGATCGCATGGCTTAAGTTTCTCGTTAAAGATTATTTGGGAACGCAGGAAGGAGCATTGGAGGGCCTGTACGCAATCACAGAGACCCGGCGGCCGATTTTGGACAGAGGTATTCAATTTATTTTGTTGGCTATCACGCGAATGTCGGATTCATACAGTAATGCGTATCAAAGCTTTGAAATTACAATTTGAAAACTTTGAATACGCAGACATCGCAACGCAAAAGCATGGGCTGTTGGACGTAGATACGTTCAGGATTCGCGGGCGAATAGCTGTTGTCGCATTGAAATCGAGCGAGAGTGTGAGAGCGAAGTCATCCGGAAAACTTTCGTGCGCCGCAACCGACGCGCCAACATCCGGACAAACCGTATTTTTGTTTTGCGCCGATGATCACCGGCGATTTTGAGATCAGCGCCGAGCCGTTCGTGAGTCGCTACCGCGTCGTCGCGCACGATGGCGCCCCCGATGCAAAATTACTCGATGCACTCTGGCAGGATTATGCGCAGCCGATTCGGGTGCGGGTTATGGATTGAGATTTGAGATTGAACCTTCACCCGACCTCTCCCTCGGGGAGAGGAGTTGAGAAAAAGAACGTCCTTCTGGGACAAACCCGTTACTCGCGATGCCGACCGCTCGACCGAATTTCTTTCAAACGATTACTCATCTTCTGAGCCACATCGGCATGCATTTCGGCCACGTTGTTTGCTTCAGCGATATCCTGCGCCAGATGATAGAGCTGCACCTTGCCGACTGTGCGGCCTTTGCCGGGCGATGATTTCGGGGCGATGTATTTCCAGTCGCGCGTCATGAGTGTGCCGCCGGCACCGTTGTCTTGCTGCACGAGTTCGGTGCGGCCCTTTGCGGCATCCTGACCCAGCAGCGCGGGCAGCACGTTGAAGCTGTCGGGACAGGCCTCGGATGCGAGCGGCTGATCGGTCATCGCTGAAAAGCTCGCCGCCAGATCAATCGTGCAGACGATGGCCTCCGATTCGCCGGGTTTGATTCGGCCGGGCCAGTGCGTGATGAACGGCGTGCGTGTGCCGCCTTCGAACAGACTGTACTTGCCGCCGCGCAGCGGGCCGGAAGGCTGATGCGATCCGATTTTTTCGACGGCACCATCCTTGTAGCCGTCATCCAGCACCGGGCCGTTGTCGCTGCAGAAGATCACCAGTGTGTTGTCGGCCACGCCCATCTTCTCCACCGCCTGCATCAGCGCCCCCACGCTCCAATCGAGCTGCGCAATCGCGTCGCCGCGAAAGCCCAGCGTGGTGGCACCGTGAAAGCGTTCGTGCGGCATGCGGGGCACGTGGATATCATGCGATGCAAAAAACAGGAAGAAGGGTTTGTTCTGCTTTTTCTGATCGGCCATCCACTCCACCGAGCGACGCACAAACGCATCGGCCAGATCCTCGTCGCGCCAGCGCGCCGTCTTGCCGCCGGCCATGAAACCGATGCGCGAAATCCCGTTGTGCACCGTGGCATTGTGACCATGGCTCCAGTCCATCTTCAGCATGTCGCGTTGTGTGATGCCGGTGGGCTGGCCGTCGGGATTTTTCATCGCCACGGTCAGCGGATCATTCGGTTCCAGATTCTGCACCTGATGGTCGACCACATACACACTGGGTACGCGGTCATTGGTATTGGGCAAGAGAAAGCAGTGATCGAAACCGATTTCAAGCGGACCAGGTTTGAGATCACCGTTCCAATCGGGCGCGTCGCCCGCACCCAGACCCAGATGCCACTTGCCGATCACGGCGGTGGCATATCCCGCACGCTTGAGAATCGAAGGCAATGTCGTGGTGCCCGGCTGGATCAGCGCCGTGCCGTTGATGCCGCCGATGCCCGTGCCCTTCTGGCGAAAGGCGTACATGCCGGTGAGAAACGAAAAACGCGTCGGTGTGCAGGTCGAAGCCGAGCAGTAACCGCGCGTGAATCGCAACCCTTCGGCGGCCAGCCGATCGATGTGCGGTGTTTTCACCGCTTCAGGTTTGGCACCGTAACACCCCACATCGCCATAACCCAGATCGTCGGCCATGATCACGATGATGTTGGGTCGCGCCGGTTCGGCGAATACCGCACCGCTCGCACCGATCAGAAAACAACTCATCCAGAAAAACAAATGACGCATGATCGAAGACTCCGTAATGCGGCAAACCCAAAGAGCGTGATACCGTTCAACGCCCGCGCGGCATGCCTCATTGCGGAAGACCTGCCGATCAGTTTTTGACGGTGAATTTCACCATCAGCGTTTCGCCCTTGCCGCCCTGACCGTGATCGTCGCGAAACACACGGGCCTCGATTTCATGCTCGCCCACCTCCGGACGCCAGATCCGTGCGGGCGGATCTTCTTCGTCCGGCTTGGGTTCGCGACCGGTCAGCACGTAGGGCTCCTCGTTCTCGTACGACTGAGCCCGTTCAGGCGGCAACTTGCCATCCAATAGCCACTGAATGCTTCCGGTCACACTTGAAACCCGCGCCACCACGTTCACACGCGGCGAAGGCAGTTTGGAGAGCTCGATCACGTGCCCTTCGCGCAATGGTGCATGGGCCGCAATCGCCTTGCCGGTATCGGCCTCGACCAGAAACAGATCTAAAATGGCCGGTGCCAGCGCCCCGCGCGTGGCACCTTCGCGCCCCGCTGAGACAAACTGATCATCGGTCACGAGAATTTCTTCGCCCTGAAGACTCTTGAAACCCACCGTGCCTTTGGTGACTTCGATGCGCGTGCGGTTCTCAGACATCTCCACACCGAATTTCGTGCCACCGTGGATGATGGCTTCGCCGTTGATGGCGCGTACCGTCAACGGCTTGCCTTCGGTTTGATCACTGACCGTGCAGAGCAGTTGGCCGGAGAACAGTTCCAGTTTCTTTGCACCACCGGGCACCGTCATGCGCATGCGTGCGCCATCTTTAAGCGTGACCGACGTGGCTTCGCCTTCAAAGGCGAATTCAGCCATCGCATAAAAACCGGCGAGTTCCAGATCATCGCCGTCGAACAGTTCTGCGCCGGCTTCGAGCTCCACCGTGGTTCCACCGCGCCGCGCCAACACACCGCCACTGGCTTTTTTCACTTTGGCCAATGCTTTGGCCGGCGCCGCTTCGGGCTCGGTCGACGGCGCATCGGTGGGTTTGGCCACCGGCACCGGAGGCGGCTCGGGCGCCCGCAGACTCACCAGATAAAACAGACCACCACAAGCGCCGAGGACCACCAACACGATGATGATCCATGCCGCGCCACCCCCCTTGCGCCGCTGCGGTGCGCGTATCGGACGGCGTCGAGCCACTTGAGCAAACTGGGAAAGATCGTCTTCAGACATCGCAATAGATCCTTGCAGAAGTCAGCCAGCGCCACGAACAGATCGGGGGACGACCCGGGTGCCGGTCACATGTAGTGTAACACCTAGAGGGTGTGATGGATTTGAGCCGCCGTGAAGCGCGGGATATCGGGATTCTGCCGCCGTGTCGGGAGGCGGAGGCGGCCCCGCAGTGGGCCGATGAGTACTCACGACCCAGGCAGAAACCCGATATCGCCGCTGCAACAAGAGCGAAAATGCATCACGCCCTCTAACATCAGAAACCGAAGAGCCGCGCCCGCATTTGCCACCCAGGACCTTGGCCTGATCTGCGGCAGACAACCCATCGATGAGCGAGGCCGTGAATTCGCGCGTGCCCCGATAGCTTTCAGGTGTGGCCGAAGCGCCGAATCCGCCGCCGTAAATCAAGCGGTCCGCCCCCCATGCCTCGACCAGCGTGCGCATCACCGGACGGATGTCACGATGGGGATAGCGTACTTCCGGCGGTATCGCCGAAAGCTTCATGACCGTGTTCGGATACTTCGCCCACGCCACGATTCGAGCGTGCTCGTCGGGCGTGCCCTGAAACGGGCGACCCAGATGATCGAGAATCACGCGCGTGTTTTTGAATTCGCGAATGTACGGCTCGAAACCCAGCGCGAAGCGCGGTTCGAAGTGCAACTGCATCGCAAGCCCGAGATCGGTCGCCATCTGCCACAACCGATGCAACTCGGGTGAGCCGAACGGCGGCAGACGATCGGCCACGTAGGCATGCACACGCGCTGCCACAATCGGCAGGCGCTTCACCAGATCGGGTAGACGCTCGATCGAACCGGGCCGATCGGCGAAAAACAGGCACGTGCCTTTCAATCGCCCTTGACCGACATTTAAACAGTGCTCGAGATAACGATGATCATCCTGATAGGGTTCGGGATGCACCACGATGGCGCGATCCACACCCGCGCCATCCATACACTTGAGAAGAAATCCGGGCGTGGCCGATTCATCGGGCTGATACGGCGCACGCTCGTGATAAGGAAAGCGCAGATCTTTTGATCCACCGAAACAATGCAGGTGTGTGTCGACCACCATGGGCTGCGCCGGTCGATTGCCCGTGCTCAACGGCGCGCAGGCCGTCAAAGCGCCCGCAGCTAGGGTGCCCAGAAATCCGCGACGATTCAGAAGCGTATTCATGCCGCAAGTATAACGGCGGCCCGGCGTTAATCCGCAGCAATCACCTGAAGGCCATCGACCACGACATAACCATCGGTCTGGGCATTCGACACGACGATCACGGCGGTCGAATCCGCGAAGGTGAACAAGCCCAGGCTGATGAAGGCGCCATCCAGCTTCGGTGTCAGGCGCTGGTTCACATGGATCACCGCTTCACCGCCATGATGGGTAATGGCCACCGGCACATTCGTGGCCCGATTCGCATTGGCGGTATACGCCAGACGCACCTCATATCGACCCGGCTTCGGCAGCTTCACTTCGAAGCGAAGCTGCTTCTGACCTTTGGCCGCATTGTCGTCATGGCGATAACCGGCGCCGACGAACGGACCGTTCACGTGACTGTCTTTCCAATCGCCGGTGGGCCGGGCCTTCATGTCATCCACCACAAGGCCTTTGAGTTTTTTGAGATCGAGCGACTGCCCTGCTGCGGCCGATGATACGGGCCGCGCAAATTCCAACACCTGCCCGTCGGCCAGCAGACGCTTGCTCAAAGAGGCATACGGTACATCCTGCACAGCCAGATCGCTTTCGAGCGCCAACGATGCCGCCGTCGCCGCAGACTGGCCGAGCACCATGAACACCGGTTCCATGCGGATCGACCCGTAAGCGATGTGCGAACTCGACACCGCGACCGGCACCAGCAGATTGGAACACTGATCTTTTTTCGGCACGATTGATCCGTAGGCGATGGGATACGGCCCGCCGGGATTCACCTGGATATCGCCTTCGTTCTGCACGTAAGCCTTGCCGTCGGCATCGCGCGCCACGTAGCGCTGCGTGTTGTGGCTGTCCATGTTGTCCAGGAACCCATACCGATGGAATCGGGCGTGGGCTCCACACCGCGCAGATAGGGCGAAGCCGGACATCACGAACACGCCGACCATGCGGCGCGCTTCGCGCACGTAGATTTGATGCGGCCAGCCGCCGGTGGCCTGAAATTCATCCTTCGGCAGACCCCAGGCACTCATGCGCTTTCGCACGTCTTCGGGCACGCGAGGATCGTTGCAGAGAAACCAGAAATAACCCTTCTGATAAGTTTGGTGCTCTTTAAGAATTTCGGCGCGGCGCTCGTAGCTCGCTTCGGGATAGTCGTAATTCATCCCGATGTTGTCGGTGCTGAACGAACCGTGATTGTTGGTATCGGTTTTATGATTCGGTGCCGGATCGAACTTGCCGAAGATGTGTCGCGAACCTGCTTGAAGATCGCGTAAAAGCAGTTCGTACTGCAGCGCGTCATAACCCTCGGGCTTCGGGAACGGCACGCGGTTCGAATCATCATTCGTCAGGCACACGCGGTAGTTGTAAGCCTGAATGCGATGATCGCCGGCGCCGTCTTCGCCCGGACCGTCATCGTGCACGCGCGGCAGCAATCCGCTGGACGGATCATCGGCCACCACGAAAGGTGAGACACGATTGGTGAACTGATGCGAACGCGCATGACGCGCCTGAATACCGTTGAGTGTTTCGCCGTACACACTGTTGGCTTCACGGCCGACGGCGTATTGCACGCCTGCCGCTGCCATCAGATCACCTTCGTATGTGGCATCAATGAAAATCCGGCCCGCATACGTTTCGCCTGAAAGCGTCGTGATCGACACGATCCGCCCGTCTTTTTTCACCACGCCTTTGGCGCGATCCAGCCAGCGGTCTTTGTATACGGGGATTTTGAATTCGCGGATGTAATCCTCGAAGACCTTTTCGGCGACATGCGGTTCGAACACCCACATCGCATCTTCGGCCTTGCGATAGCGCGAATACTGTTCGGGCTTCTGCTGACGCCAGGCCGAATCCTGGTCGTAATGGGCTTTGACCCGGCGATAAAAATCCCGACTCAAACCACCGATCACCGTCTTGTTGCCGCTGTCGGTCCAGCCGAGACCGCCAGCACTCAGACCGCCGAGATGCTTGTCCGGACTGACGATCACCACCGATCGCCCCATCAGTCTGGCTTGCACCGCCGCAGTGACCGCCGCAGAGGTTCCGCCGTAAATCACCACATCATGCGAGCCACCGGCCGCATCCGCAGCCTCGGCGGATTGCGAACGGGCCGTCATGCCGCACCCGACCATCAATCCCGTTAAAACCAATACCAAAAAGTGCTTACGCATTGAATCCGATCTCCAACCGCCCAAATAATGTCAGGCCAGTGATTCGTAAAGGCCACTGGCAAAGCCGATTGGACAGTCCGCCCCATGTTTTCGCAGAGCGAGATGTCATAGACTCTTTTGCGTACGCCGTTATAATCCCCGCCTGAGTGGGATTCCGCGATCCAGTCTCGCAGGTTGTTATCGATGACTCAAACGCAAGTGCCTTCATTGAATGATCCTAGCGCTATCCGGTCTGCGGTGGATCAGGCTCTGGCCGACCAACCGATCCTCGATCTGCATACACATCTTTATCCACCCAGCTTCGGCACACCCACACCCGGCGCAGGCGGCTTGGCTGACCCGAATGGCCTGATGCTCTGGGGCATCGACGATCTGCTGACCTACCACTATTTGATTGCCGAACTGTTCCGCGTCGTAAAAGTCGATGCTGACCCTTTTTTTGCCATGGCCAAAACCCAGCAGGCCGATCTGATCTGGAACGAGCTGTTTCTGAATCGCGCACCGATCAGTGAGTCCTGCCGGGGCGTGCTGACCACATTGAATCGTCTGGGACTCGATACTGCCGAGCGCGATCTGACCGGTTACCGCGCTTGGTTCGCCGCACAGGATCCGGATGCACATGTCGATCGCGTGATGGCGCTGGCCGGCGTGAACACCATCACGATGACCAACGATCCGTTCGATCCCAACGAACGCGCCCGCTGGTCAGGCGATGCCGCCGCTCTGCACGATGCGCGATTTGAACCGGTCTTGCGCATCGACCCATTGGTGGTCGACTGGGCCGTGGCCGCGAGCGAACTGACGATCATGGGCTACGACATCGGCGCCCCCACCGATCCCACCACCGTGGAAAGCGTCAAAACCTTTCTGCGCGACTGGATCGCGCGGATGGAACCGCGCTATCTCGCCGCCAGTCTGCCGCCGAGTTTCATGTACCCCGCCGATACCGTCGGCGCCCACATGCTGGCCGAAGCCATCCTGCCCATCTGCCGCGAACACGGCTTGAGCTTCGCCATGATGATCGGCGTGGAGCGCGGCGTGAATCCGGCGCTGCGCCAGGCGGGCGACATGGGATTCAAATCCGACATTCATGCCGTGACCAACCTGTGCTCAGCTTTCGCCGACAACAAGTTCATGCTCACCATGCTCAGTCGCGAAAACCAGCACGAACTGGCGGTCGCCGCACGCAAGTTCGGCAATCTGATGGTGTTCGGCTGCTGGTGGTTTCTCAATAATCCATCGCTCATCGAAGAGATGACGCGCTTCCGAATGGAACTGCTGGGACTGAGTTTCGTGCCGCAACATTCGGATTGCCGCGTGCTCGAGCAACTGCTTTACAAGTGGGATCACTCCAAAGCCATTCTGGCCAAGGTCCTCACCGACAAACTCGTCGATCTCGCCGCCACGGGATGGCGCGTCACCGATGCCGAAATCCGGCGCGATGTCGATCGCCTGCTGCGCAAGAATTATCTGGATTTCATCGCTCGCTGAATCGCTTGCGATTCACAATTCGGATGCGGCGTCTTTGAGGACGCGACACAGAATCGAAAGCCGCAGCAACTCCCACGCGGCAAAGAACGCGGTCGCGATCGACAAATACAACACGCCGAGCACCGACACCGCAGCCCACATCGGCCTTTCAGCATCGGGCCGAAAACCCGCACACAGCACACCCAGCACATAAGCGCCCACCACGCCGCCCATGCATGCCCCGGCCACCATCAGATAAGAGCGCCGGCCGCGCATCACCATGGTGTGCCATGCCACCACCCAGACACTGACGAAAAAGCAGACCCAGCCGTTCCAGATGCCCGCCCAGGTGGCTGAAAAACCGGGATAACTTTCCCAAAAAACGCGCTCGCCGAACAACGACAGGTAGCTGCCGCTTTTCACCGCTTCGGAAAGATCTTTTTGATTCGGCAACCAGACCGCGCCCATCGACACCCACGTCATCGCCACCGTGACCAGCAGAACCGCCAGCACCATCAGAATCGAGCAAACTGTGCGTCGAAGAAAGATATTCATGCGCGGGACCGGATGTGAATCAGAACTGTCGCGTGACCACGGCATCGGCCATGGCTTTGAGCAGCGATCGCGCGGGCGAATCGGCGAAACGATCCAGGGATGACTTGGCTTGATCGATGCGCTGCATGGCGCGGTTGCGAGCGTGATCGATCGAACCGCCCTGTGCAATCAAGCACGATTTCAGCGAGCCGATCATCCCCCTCGGCTCGGAGCAGCTCCAACAATCGCTGGCGATCCACGGCCGGTGCGGTTTCAAGGCAATGGATCAAAGGCAGCGTCAACTTGCCCTTTTCCAGATCCTTGCCGAGCGACTTGCCCACCACCTGCGCATCGCCGGTGAGATCCAGCACGTCATCGATGATCTGAAAGGCGACGCCCAGATGTTCGCCGTATGCATCAAGCGCATCGCAAATCGCACGATCGCCACCGGCCTGCATCGCGCCGAGCCGACAACTCACGCCGCACAACGCCGCGGTCTTGCGCCGAATGATTTCGAAATAAGTCTGCTCATCTAGCGACCAGTTGTTCCGGTTGGCCAGTTGCAGCAGTTCACCTTCACACACCGTATTGGTCGCGCGGGCAATCAGACGCGCCGCCGCCTGCACATCGAGCGACGCGCACAAGTGATAGGCATGAGAAATCAAATAATCGCCGAGCATCACGGCCGATTCATTGCCGCGCAGATAATTGATGGTGGAACCTTTGCGGCGCACATCCTGCTCATCCAGCACGTCGTCATGCACGAGCGTGGCCATGTGTACCATTTCGACCACGGCGGCCAATGTACGATGCTCGTCGGCCACGGGCTGATCCGGTCGCACCACCATGCCGCTGAGCAGCACCAGCATCGGACGCAACATCTTGCCGCGATAACGTTCGACATGACGGGCCAGATCGTTCACACAAGCCAGATCGCTGACCAGTTCGGCCGAAAAACGGGCTTCGACCTCGGCCAGTTCGGTGGCCAGGGTTTCGCCGATGGCTTTGTATTGTTCACCGAGATCCAACATGGTCGCCATGGTAGGCGAGCCGGGAACCCTTGTCACCGAACCGGCGCATCCGCCGCCACGGCATCCAACGCGGCATGAATGCGATGCAGTGCGACCTGTCGATCTTCATCCGGCGACAGCGTGAACGGTTTGCCGATCCACACCTGGCTTCGGCTCGGGCGGATCAGCGCCAGAAACGGGTGGGAGGTCTTGGGCGCATCCATCACGCGCACGGGCAAAATCGTGGCGCGACCCCCGCGTGCCAGCGTGACCACACCCGCCTGAAGTTCCGCATCATCCGCGTGAATACCCCCGGCAGGAAACAAACCGATCGCACCCCCGGCGCGCAGCCAGCGCACGGCGGTGCGCGCCGCCGTCGGATCGGCACGATCACGATGCACCGGAATCGGTTCAGTCAGTCGCCACAACTCTGATAGTGCGGGAACAAAATATTCGGCCGCCATCATCCAACGAATCCGTCGACCGATGGCGGCCTGAATCAAGGCCGGATCAACGCCCGACACATGATTGCTGATGACCAGCAACGGCCCTTCGGTCGGCTGACGGTGGCGTCCGCTGATGCGCAATCGATGCAGACCTTCGACGTACAGCCGGTTCAATCGGAACAAGACATTGAGCGCCGATGATCCCATGGTGCCGGTGGCCACATGTTGGCGCCAGGCCCAGAGTCCGGTGGCAAACAAGACCAACGCGAGTACCCACGACAGCGGCTGCATCCAAGGGTCGGCGCCGGGCCATTGCCAGATAGCGCAGGCCACAAGTACTTTCGCCAGTTCACCGATCATTTCCTTGACGGCAAAAACGCGCCCGCGCAATCGATCCGGCGTGATGCGCTGAATCTGCGTGTTCAACGGCGCGAGCAGCATGCCGCCGCAAGCGCCCAATGCCAAGCCCGCTGCAAAACGCGGCGCGCCATCGGGCACGGTCATCAACAACGCGGTAAATACACCGCACCCACACAAGCCCGTCGACACCCACCATTCGGTCCCCGATCGCGCATTCACCGCACCCACCCATAACGATGCGACCAGCATGCCGATGCCCAGACAACCCATCGTCAGCGCAAAACGTTCGTGGCTTTGGGCCAACACACCCACTGCAGGTTGAACCACAGACGTGGTGGCCCAGACCAAAGCCGCGGCGCCCACCAGGCCGAGTACCACACGATGGGTTCGCACATAAGAAACGCCTTGTGAAAAACCGTGCCAGATGGCGCCATGCCGAACTGCATCATCTTCGGCTGAGCGCACACGAATGAAGATCCAGAACATCCCCGACACGCCGTAACACAAGGCCGCCAGCACGATGACCGGCCACAACGTGCCGCCTTCGGTCACCGCGCGTTCGACCAGCGGCCCACCGATGAAAAAACCGCACAGGTTCCCGATGATGCCGGTGCTGACCACCGCCGCATTCGCCCGAGTGAGCATGTGCGGCGCCACCACATTCGGTACCAGACTGAGTTTGGCCGGCGAAAACGTGGCGGCCATCACACCCACGGCGGCGACCATGGCCCAGACCATCCAGGTCATCGATGCATCCACGCGCACACCGTGGGTCCCGACCACCATCGCATATCCTGCCAGCAGAATCAGAGCCGCGCCTTGATCGGCGGCCGGCTTACACCGCCGGCTGGCAGGTCCAGCAGCGATATGACAATGCCTATCAGCAATGCATGTATGCAAGGGGAATCAGATCCCGGGCGTCTTGCGTGCCTCGCGGCCGTCGGTTTCGATACCGCCGCCCCCGCCACCGGATACTCTTCGGGATCAGCCTGCCGCTGCCAGCGCCACCGGGCACCTATTCGGGTTCAACCTACCCGCCCCCTTCGGGTGTATATCCCCCTTCACCAATTCTTCCCCAGTAAAGCAAGGAAATAAGCGGACAGATGTCTCCAGCGGATGCCCGTAGACGGGCCGTCGAAGAACTTCGTCGACTGCGCTACGGACCCGAATCGAAGGACTATTTCTGGATCAACGACATGCATCCGTATCTTATCATGCACCCGTATCGCCCGGATCTCGAAGGCAAAGACATATCGGGCTTCTCCGACCCCAACGGCAAAAAGCTCTTTGTGGAATTCGTTAAAACCGTTAAAATCGGCGGCGCCGGCTAT
>CALOAZ010000065.1:0-5293 GCA_942491355.1 uncultured Phycisphaeraceae bacterium | reverse complement strand
CAGGCATGCGACCGCATCTGGTCCAGGTGGCCGCGGCTTATGCGTTATGCCGTGGCTGGATGGCGGAACTTGCCACCGGCGAGGGCAAAACACTGGTCGCCACCATGCCGGCGACCATCGCCGGATGGCGCGCACGCGGCTGCCACGTCATGACCGTCAATGACTATCTGGCCAAGCGCGATGCGCAGGAAATGGAACCGGTTTATCGACGCTGCGGTTTGAAAGTCGGCTTTCTCCAAGAAGGCATGGATCCTCCGGAACGCTATACCGCCTATCGATGCGATGTGACTTATGGCACCAACAAGGAAATCGCCGCTGATTATCTGCGCGATCGCCTGGCCATGGGTTCGCATCGCACACTGGCCAAAATATTGCTGCGTGACATGACTTCCGATCAACGCGGTCAGCGCCAGACCATTGTCATGCGCGGCCTTGAAACCGCCATTGTGGATGAAGCGGATTCAGTTTTGATTGACGAAGCGGTGACACCGTTAATTCTTTCGGGTGACAGTCCGAATGATGAACGCACCGACGCCTTTCAGGTCGGTGCCCACCTTGCTACCACTCTGAATGCGAATGAACACTACCGTGTGGATCAACGATGGCATGAAATCAGGCTGACCGAAGCGGGCCGCGCTGCGCTTGAAACGCAATGCGCCGAAATGGGGGGCGTCTGGGCCGGTCGACGTCGCCGCGAGGAACTGATCACCCAGGCACTGGTGGCACGCGAGCTGTACCTTAAAGGAAAGCAATACGTCATCCAGGAGGACAAGGTCGTCATCGTGGATGAATCCACCGGTCGACTGATGCCTGATCGCACCTGGCGCGATGGCCTGCATCAGGCCGTCGAAGCGAAGGAAGGCCTGGAAGTTCAGCCGGTGAAACACACACTGGCCCGTGTCAGCTTCCAACGTTTTTATCGCATGTATCGACATTTGAGCGGCATGACCGGCACCGGTGCCGAAGCACAACACGAACTGTGGCAGATCTATCGTCTTCCGGTGGTGCAAATTCCGACGCATCGCCCTGTGCTGCGCACCCAGGCTTCAGATCGGATGCACCAAACCACCGATGCGCGATGGCACGCGGTGGTGGATGAAGTAAAACATATGCACCAGTTGGGACGGCCGGTGCTGGTGGGAACACGCAGTGTCGCCGCAAGTGAAACACTCAGCGCGCATTTGGATGCCGCGGGCATCACCCATGCTGTCCTGAATGCCACACGCCACGCGGAAGAAGCCGTTATCGTGGCTCAGGCTGGCCAAGGCGGGCGCGTCACCGTCGCCACAAACATGGCAGGGCGAGGCACGGATATCAAATTGCAGGATGATGTTCGCGCTCTGGGCGGACTTCATGTCATCGCCACCGAACGCCATGAAACCGGTCGCGTGGATCGCCAGCTCTTCGGCCGCGCAGGGCGGCAAGGTGATCCCGGCAGCGCAGCAGCCATCATCAGTCTTGAAGATGAGTTGTTCACCAAACACTGCCCGACATGGTTGCGACATGTCCTCATCGGCCGACGTGCATTTTCTAACAATTGGCGTGTGCGGTGCCTTGTGCGTTGGGCACAATGGCGATCCACACGCAAAGCTTATGGCCAGCGACGGGCCGTGTTGCAGACTGACACCTGGCTCGAAGAACAATTGGCGTTCGCACGCCCTGAATCCTGATTCAGCCGCATCCAACAATTAAAAAAGCCGCGCCCACAGGGACGCGGCTTCGATGAATTTCAAACACACCGTTGCTCATTCAAATTGGAATCACTTGGCCCGTTTCCGCGGATCAATTTCCAATTCGCCATACACCTGCTCAAAGCGCTGAATCGCCTGACCAAGCGCCAGTGCGAGACGCTTTGCCGCCCAGGGACTCATTGTGACACGATGGTCGATCTTCAGAACAGCCACATTGGATTGACCACCGGGTCGAATGCCCTGAGCGAAATCCACAGTGATTTCTTCCGCGGTTCCCGCCACACGACAGATCGAAGCATAACCATGAGATGCCTGGGCATCATCGATCCGAAGTTGGTGGCGAGCCTGCCCATCCGGGCTGGCAATGGTTTCATTCTCAGTTGCAGGTGCTTCCTGGTCGGCCATGTGAATTCCTTTGTGAGGTGATCCTTGTCAGGGCGTCGGCACAATACATGCCAAGGCGGGTAAACTAACGACTTACGATGCCAGTCTCAAGCGAGCCTATTTTCTGACCGATACTGGATCTGTGTATATGCGCTCCAAAACGCTGTCTTTTTACGATCGGGTACCGATCAACTCCATTGGAGCATTTTCACTGATGCCCGGAAGATTGAGCTTGATTCTCGGATTGATCTTTGCCGGTTTGCTGGGCCATCGGCCCACGCAAGCTTTCGCCCAGGATCAAGATGCTCAATCGCTGCGCGGCATTGTGGCTCCGATACGCAGCGTCCAGCTCAACGCCTCTCGACGGGATCCTGCAATCTCTGCGTGTGGAAGAAGGCGTGGCCGTCCGCGCCACCCAGCCTCTGGCGATCATGGACAACAAGGTGCAGGAAGCTCTCACGATGGTGGCCGCCATTCGGGCCAAGAATGATTCAGAAATCAAAGCCCGCAAACTCTCACTGGCCGAAATGGATATCCGCCTGCAGCAGGTCACCGAACTGGTTGCATCGCAAGCTGCCCAGGATTGGGAACTGCGTCAGGCCCGCGTGCAACGCGATCTGGCAGAAGCAGAACTCCACGCGGCCGAATATCAGCATGAGCTCGACAAAGAAACGCTGGTGGCCGAGCAATTGCGCCTGGAACGATTCACTTTGCGAGCACCCTTTGATGGCCGGGTGGTACGCATCGAACCCGATGCGGGCGCCACGCTGCGCACCGATGACCCCGTGGTTTTGCTTGTGGATCTGTCCCGTCTCAAAGCCGAGCTCTTTTTGCCGCTCAGCCATTTCGGCACGATGAAAATCGGCGCCACGTATTCACTGATGGCCGAGGCCCCGGTGAATCGCATGCTGCAAGGTCGACTCAAACACGTCGAACCGTTGATTGATCCGGCGAGTCAGACTTTCCGATGTGTTTTCGAAATCCCGAATGCCGACGAGACATTGCCGGCAGGTTTTTCCGTTCAGTTGGTCAAAATCACGGATTCCAAGCCCTGATGATTTCTTCGTCTTGACCACCATGCGCCAGATCACACGAATCAGGCGGCAAACGGCTTCATCTGAATCAAGCAAGTAAACCGTGAATCACTTCGCCGTGGATATCCGTCAGACGGAAATCCCGACCGGCATAACGATAAGTTAACCGTAGATGATCCATGCCCATCAGATGCAAAACGGTGGCATGAAGGTCATGCATATGAACCTTGTCCTGCACGGCGTAATAGCCATAGGCGTCGGTTTCGCCATAGGCCAGACCTCCGCGCACTCCGGCACCGGCCATCCACATCGTGAAACCTTGCGGATTATGATCGCGCCCATCCGAGCCCTGCACGACCGGTGTGCGCCCGAACTCACCGCCCCAGACCACCAGCGTGTCTTCGAGCATGCCGCGCTGTTTCAAATCATCCAGTAATGCGGCAATCGGACGATCCACCGCCAGCGCATTGGCTTCATGGCCTTTCTTGAGATTGCCATGCTGATCCCAGACATTCCCGGTGGAAACCTGGATGTAGCGCACACCGGCTTCAGCCAAGCGCCGCGCCATCAGACATTCGCGAGCATATCCATCGGTGGCTTTTTCGCCCACGCCATAGGCTTCGAGCACGTGGCGGGGTTCATTTGAAAGATCGAGTACTTCCGGCGCCACACCTTGCATGCGATATGCCAGCTCGAAAGATTCGATCGCGCCCTCGATCTGCGCATCCTGACCGGCTCGTTCGAGATGGCTTTGATTGAAGGCCTGAAGCAAATCCAACTGCGCCCGCTGATCTTCGCGTTTCAAGGCACCGGTCAGATTCTCGATGGTCGCCGACCCCAGTCTGCCTGCAGAGCCGATGGTGGTCGCTTGATGCGCCGCAGGAAGAAAAGCACTGCCGTAGTTGCGCGAACCACCATGCGTCGTCGGCGGGGCGATCGATACAAAAGAAGGCAGATCGCGGTTTTCAGTTCCAAGCCCGTAGCTGATCCATGCTCCCACGGAGGGACGCACGAAGACATCCGAACCGGTGTGCAGCATGCTCACCGCCTGACCATGCGATTGGCCGCGGCTGTGCATCGAACGGATCACGCAAAGATCATCGACGTGCCGCGCCATGTGCGGAAACAATTCCGAGACCCATAAACCACTTTTACCCTGACGGGCGAATTGCCATGGCGAGCCCAGCAACGTGGGTTTCGCGCTCAGATTCTTCGGCATTTCAAAGGGGAGTTGCTTGCCGCTATCGGCCTGAAGTTTCGGTTTGTAATCAAATGTGTCGACATGACTCGGGCCGCCGTGCATGAACAAAAAGATCACACGCTTGGCACGCGGCATATGGTGAGGGCGCTGCGGCGCATGGGGATGGGTCGAACCCCGCGCTGCCTCAGTGGCCAGCGCCGAAAAGGCAAGCGAAGCAAAGCCGCAACCGGCCTGATGGAGCATTTGTCGTCGAGAAAGCGGGGCATGCATATCAATCATCCTCGGGATCAGGTGATTCACGCTCTGATCCGTTTTTCAGTCGAGCATTCGAAATCCGGTGGATGCCGCAATCGCCTGCACGGCACGTGTCCACGACTCATTTTTTCGTGCGGCAGAGCCTTCGGCCGGCAGCGGCGATTCGATATAGGCCGCCAGTCGATCAGCTTCGTCTTTGAATGCGGGTCGTCCAAGCAACAGCATGAAAGCGCGATCGATTCGCGCAGCATCATTGCGTTCGAGTTTCAGAAGATCTGCGGCGATCTGTTTGGCCGCATCGCGCACAAACGGACTGTTCATCAGAGCCAGCGCCTGGGCCGGCACATTGGTGTTTGAACGTTGACCAACGACCATCTCGGTATCGGCAAAATCAAACACATGAAGAAGCGTCGGAATATCACCGCGCTGCAAAGGCAGATAAATGCTGCGCCGATCCTTGTGCGATGGGTCGACCTTCCCATCCTTGTCGAATACCGCACCTCCAGGCGTGGAATCCAGATGACCGGAAACCTGCAAGAGTGTGTCACGGATCGATTCGGCGGTCGGAATTGCTTCGTGGACACCGCACCGGCGCGGATGGTTTCAGGATCGAACTGAGGTGTAATACGGCGTGCCTGCCTGCCTGCCGGCGCGCGCGCGCGCGCGCGCGCGCGCGCGCGCGCGCGCGCGCGCGCGCGCGCGCGCGCGCGCGCGCGCCTGCCTGCCTG
>CALOAZ010000064.1:0-17030 GCA_942491355.1 uncultured Phycisphaeraceae bacterium | reverse complement strand
AAACACGCAGACGCAATAAGCACATGAGAGCGCAGGGAGGGCAGCGAACTGCGCTCCCATTCACACGTATCGACGCTCCGGTTGGTGGGTGGAGCGCAGAGACTCAGAGGACAATCTCCCGCCGACTGATGCGCTCGGAAAGCTTGATAATTGGGGGCCTGACATCGGGGAAATCCGAACGAGACCAGGATACAGAACACTGCTACACGGGAGATGCGCTAACAGGATCAGACCTAGTTCTCAATGGAGGATTTGAGATAGCGGGCGGTGGTGGAGCCGACGTGTTTGCGAACTGGGTTGAGTCAAACAATAATGGGACAATAGCCCAGTGATCATCCTACGCGAAAGCGGGGATGTACTCGTGCAGGCTGTCGATTACGACAAACGTCGGTGGGAGCTACGCGCAGGTTGAGAGGCATTGTGACCATAGCTGGAAGAGACGCCGTGGATGGTGAAGTTCAGGTGGTTTGTCGAAGATAGATATTCGACGATGAAAGACGGGATCAACTATAGGATATGGGACGCTTGGGTCAGCAGTCATAAAGGACTGGGAATCATTCAATTACATATCAGAAGGGAATTTCACTGAAGAGGTGGCGGCGTTTGAAACTCCGAAAACAGGATGCAATTTCAATCGACATCGAGTTCAAAACAGCGGATGTCACAGACTCGGCTGTTTTGGGATTTGTAGATGCAGTGACATTGTTTGAGACGGCCTCGACTCCGGGGTGATCGAAACTCTAGCGGAGTACATCGGCGGTTCAAACGAACTTTGTCGATGCCATCGACGGAGAAGAGGCTGTGAAATAATGGATCTGTTCCGGAGAATGTCGGCCGCTCGAATCACAGGCGGTGCCGGTGTTTAAGTTCTGAACAGCATTTGGGTGCGGCACGATAAGATGGATGTCGATGACCGACCGTGCCACCCAGTTCACCACGTTGTATGCCGACCATGAATCGCGGCTGATTGCCTTTGCGCTGTCGCTGACCGGGCGGCGCGAAGCGGCTGAAGAAGTGGTTCAGGAAGCGGCGGTGGTGCTTTGGAAGAAATTCGACACTTTCGAAATCGGGACCGATTTCTTTGCGTGGTCAGCCCGTGTGATTCGGTTGGAGGTCTTTCGCTATCGTCGTCGACATGCGCGGGATCGTCTGCGTTTCGATGAAGCGTTTTTCGAAGCGGTGGCCGACGAAACCGAGGCCATGGCGCGTGAGTTGGCCGAGCGTCGTCACGCGCTCGATGCCTGCGTCAACAAACTGGGTGATGCCGATCGCCATCTGGTGCACGAGCGCTATGAGCGGGGCGAACTGGCTCGCCGCGTGGCCGAACGGCTGGGTCGGTCGGCCGACGCGGTGTACAAGGCGCTGGGTCGCATTCGAAAATCACTTCAGGATTGCGTGACGCGCACGCTGGAGGGCGATGCGTGAGTGACGACGCGGTGGCATTGGATGATCTGATCGACGCACTGCTGGAAGACCAGTTGGATGCCGCCGGGGCGCGGCGTCTTGAGCAGTGGGTGAAAGAGGATCCGAAGGCCCGGCGCTATTTCGTGCAGCGTGTGCATCTGGATGCCGATGTGGATGCGGTGTGTCGGGCTTCAGAAAGTGGTTTGCGTCTTTCGCTTCCGGCAGGTGTGCCGCAATATGCCGCCGGAGTTGAGGTTTCTCTCTGGCGCGGGTGGCGTGCGGCGGCCATTCTGATTTTGGGTGTGCTGGCGATCAGTGTTTTGCATGTGGAGGCACCGCCGCATGGCACGCTGGTTCGACAGGTGGGTGAAGTCGCGATGGAGCATCATCCGGATGGGGTGATTGCAAAGCTGGGCCGTGGCTGGATGGCATGGTCATGGCGCGGTCGTGGGCAGATGGTGGTGGAAGGGCCCGCAGAAGTGCATCTGCACGCCGATGGTTTGAAGCTGGTCACCGGTCGAGTTTGGATGCGTGCTGGACGGCATCTGCCCCTACGATTGCAGACCGCTGAAGGCCAGTGGCATGTGAGCGCGGGGCAGGTCGGAGCGATCAGCGATGCCGGTCGCGAACTTCTTGAGATTCATGCGCTGCAGGGTTCGATCGTATCCGACAACGCTGAAGTGCTGGCCGAAGGCCATGCGCTGGTATTCGGTGCTCGGCAGAAACCCGTTGCTTTTACGGCTGACACGAATCGCTTTGTGCGCGCGATCGATGCGTACGGTCCGACGCGCGGCGGTGGATTGTTGCTCGCCGATCGATTTGCCTACGAACCGGGACGACTCGAAGGCCGGCATGCAGGTTTTGAACGTGCGCCGGTGGCGAGATGGCTCGGCCCGTGGACTTATTTCAGGCCCATGTCTGAAGACACGGTGTTTGCCGTGAAGGATGAAGTGGTTCGTGTGAGTGGTCCGGCCGATATTCACGAAAACATGTTGCGAGCATTCGTGATCGATCAGCCGCAGGGGACTTCGACGTGGTTCTCGATTCGCATGCGTGTTTTTTGAACCCATGCCGAATGCCGGGCCGCGCCGTCGTTCCAATCTGACGTTTGACGGTACGGTGATCAACATCGGAATTCAGAACGAGCAGTTTCGTCTCAAGCTTCAAACCGAAAATGATCTGCTGTTCGGGCGTGTGGCATACGGGCGCTGGTATCGACTGGTGGGCCGAGTGGATTTCGATGTGGAAGGTCTTTCCGACCGCCTGAGCATGTGGGTGGATCCCACTTCGAAAGATCAGTTGCCCGGAGGTGTGCTCGAAGGTCGCGATATCGGTACCGATCTGGGCAACGATCTGCAGATTCACCGGGACGATCGTGTGGAATTCGAATTTGCCGATGTACGGATCGGAACCGAATTCGCATCGGTGGTGCCCGAAGCGGTGACGAAAAAGTCGCCCTGAGCGCGTCCGATTCATCGCCGGCCGGGCGTAGGCTTGTCAGAGTAAATAGCGCTTCTGGAGGCTTGCGACGTGAAATCCTTATTGATCAAGGCATTAGCATTTCTGGTTTTGGCGGTTCCACCGGTGTGGGGGCAGGGTCGTGTGGTGTTCATGGTGGGTGAGAAGGAGTATCAAACCTCCGAAAGCCTTCATGCCCTCTACAACGCCGCGTTGAAGAAAAACGGGTGGGAAGGCACGTTCATCGAGGCTCCGGATGAAAATCCCGGCCGCGATGACTTTCCAGGTCTGGAAGCGGCGCTCAAGCAGGCTGATCTTCTGGTCATCAGTGTGCGGCGGCGTGCGCCGAAGCAGGGTCAACTGGATGCCGTGCGGGCGCATCTTCAGGCCGGTAAGCCGGTCATCACGCTGCGCACGTCGAGTCACGCTTTTCACATCAAAGGCAAGCAGCCGCCGGCCGGACATGCAACTTGGGAAGCATTCGATCCTGAGGTTCTCGGCGGCAATTACAGCAATCACTACGGCGGCGATGCTTATGCGATTTCGGTGGCGCCCGGTGCATCCGAACATCCACTGCTCAGCGGCGTGAAGCTCAAGCAGGGCGACAAACTTTATCGCAGCGGTCCGCTGGTGAAAGCGGCCGTGCCAGTCCTGATGGGCACGCTCGAAGGCAATCCCTCCGAACCGGTGGTTTGGACGCATGTCTACGGTCCGAACAAGGCGCGCGTGGTGGCGACTTCGATGGGAACCGTCGAGGACTTCAAGGATGCGGGTTTTCGCCGCTTGATGCTCAACGCGTTTTACTGGGCGACCGGCAAGACCGTCCTCAATGTGGATTTGATCGGTCGCCGCGCCGATGTGACCGAACCGACCGGTCTTCAAGTGGCCGAAGGCGAACCTGAATTGCGTGTGGCACCGGATCTGGCGGTCGATCGTGTACTCAGTGATCCGATGGTGGCCAATCCGCTTTACGTGCATTTCGATGAGCGCGGCCGGATGTGGGTGGTGGAGTACCGCCAATATCCGTGGCCGGCCGGGTTGAAATTGCTCAGCCGTGACAAGGTTTATCGCAATGTCTACGAGCCGGCGTTTCCACCACCGCCACCGCATGCGGCGGATTCGCCTTTTCGCGGGAAGGATCGTATTTCCATCCATGAAGATGTCGACGGCGACGGCACATTCGAATCGCACAAGGTTTTTCTGGACGGCCTGAACCTGGCCACCGCGGCGCTGCCGGGTCGCGGTGGCGTGTTTGTTTTGAATCCGCCGTACTTCATGTTTTATCCTGACCGCAATGCCGATGATGTGCCCGATACCGATCGGCCGCAGATGTTGCTGTCGGGATTCGGCATCGAAGACTCGCACGCGATCGCGAACAATCTGCGCTGGGGCCCCGACGGATGGATCTATGCCACGCAGGGCAGCACGTGCAGCGCCGCAGTGGTGCGCTATGACGCCGGGGGTAAAGCAGTCGACGAACCGCCCGTGCGCCGTCTCGGTCAATTTGTCTGGCGCTATCACCCCGAGTCGCGACGATTTGAGGTTTTTGCCGAAGGTGGCGGCAATGCATTCGGTGTGGAGTTTGATTCGAAGGGGCGCGTGTTTTCAGGTCACAATGGCGGCGACACGCGCGGCTTTCACTACGTGCAGGGTGGCTATTACCAGAAAACCTTCGGCAAGCATGGCGATCTGTCGAATCCCTATGCGTTCGCTTATTTTCCTGCCATGACGCACAACAAGGTAGAGCGATTCACGCATACGTTCGAGATTTACGAAGGCACGGCTTTGCCGGAGCGTTATCGCGGCGGCTTGATCGGTATTGCGCCGCATCTGCATTATGTGATCCATTCCAAAATCGAACCGGAGGGTTCCACGCTTAAAACGCAGGATCTGGCCAAGGTTTTGGCATCGGGCCCGCAGGATCAGGATCGTTATTTTTCGCCCGTGGACATTCAGACGGGGCCGGACGGCGCACTGTATCTGGCCGATTGGCAGGCGCGTAATGTCAATCACTGGCGCGGTGCTGAAGGTCAGACCGATCCGGATCTGGGTCGCGTGTATCGACTGCGCGCGAAAGAAGGCCACCGGTCGGTGAAGATCGACGCGCGTGCGATGACCGGGCCGCAGTTGCTTGAGATGGCTTTGCATCATGCCAATCGATGGCATCGCGAAACCGCGCAGCGCGTGCTGGGTGATCGCAAGGATGCCGCGTTAATTCCTGCCTGTCGTCAGGCGCTGCAGACTCAAGCCGGTCAAGCCGCGCTTGAAGCCCTGTGGGCTTTGAATGCCTGCAGCGGCGGATTGACTGAGGTTGATCTTCTGGCCGCGTTGTCGCATCGCGAGGCGCATGTGCGGCGATGGGCCGTGCGTTTGGCAGGCGACGCGGTGTGCGCGTCTGCAGTGATGGCGAAGATTCAGGCCATGGCGCCGATTGAAACCGATGTGGAAGTGCGCAGTCAGATAGCGGCGACGGCACGCCGCTGGCCGACGATGCAGGCGCTGCCGGTGATCACCGCGCTGGCCCGCCACGATATTGATGTCGCTGATCCTCATATGCCGTTGATGCTGTGGTGGGCCATCGAGGCCCATGCCGCGCAGCATGATGCCGTTTTGGCGCTGTTCAAGGATTCAACGTTGTGGGCTGCGCCGTTGGTTCAAAAAAGCCAGTGGCCCGAGCGCCTGATGCGGCGCTGGGCCATGACGGGGTCGGCGTCGGATCTACTGGCGTGCGCGCAATTGCTCGAACAGTCGCCCGATGCCGCTTCGAGTGGACGCATGGTGGCGGGCTTCGGCAAGGCCTTCGAGGGTCGTCCGCTGCCGAATCTGCCCGATCGTCTGATGGCAGCGATGGCGCGTGTGGAAAGTCGTTTTGCCGTGGTGCTGGGTGTTCGGCAGCGTGATGAAGCCTCGATTGCCCAGGCGATCAAAATACTCGAAGCAGGCAAAGGTGCTGCCGGTGATCGAGCGCAGCTCGTGGCGGCATTGGGTGACGTGCATGCTGACGCCGATCGCGTGGTGCCGGTGCTGCTGCAATTGGTCGGGCATGACAAGGATTCGAATTTGCGCCGCGGTGCCATGGCGGCGCTTCAGAAGTATGACCAGCCCATGATCGGTGATCGCATTTTGGAAATGTACGGCAAGCTGTCTGATGAAACGCGTCTGGCAGCGCAGGCGCTGTTGGCAAGTCGCGCTTCATGGGCCACAGCATTGATGCAGGCGGTGGATCGTGATGCGGTCAAAGCCGATCAACTCGATCCGGATACGGTGGCCAAGTTGCGACTGCATGATCAGTCTGCCGTCAAGACGCTGCTGGCACGTCACTTTCCGGAAACCAAGTCGGTGTCTGCCGAACTCGAAGCGAAAATCACGCACTATGGCATGACGATTCGCGCCGCAGCCGGTGACCCGAAGGCCGGTGAGGCGATTTACTTCGGCAAGGCCTCGTGCGGCGCATGTCACACGCTGTTTTCACGCGGCGGCGCGATTGGTCCTGATCTGACGTCATACGACCGATCCGATCTTTCGAATTTGCTCCTGGCCGTGGTGCATCCCAATGCCGAAATTCGCGAAGGCTTCGAAAATTACACCGTGGCGACCACCGATGGCCGGATTCTCAGCGGATTCAAGGTGGAGGAAAACGATCAGATTTTTATTCTGCGCGGGATGGATGGTCAGAATCACGCGATTCCGAACGAGCAGATCAAGGTCAGGCAGTCTGCGGGGCGATCGCTGATGCCCGAAGGCTTGCTCGATGGTTTGAGTGATACGGAACGGCGTGATCTGTTTGCCTATCTGGCAAGCACCACGCCGCCGAAATAAGGAAACATTGATGACGCGATGGGTTTTACTGGTTGCGCTGGGATTGTCGGCGTGCGCTTCGGTTCAAATTCGAACCGATTTCGAAGGCGGCGAGGCCGGCGTGGTTACGCAGCTCGGTGAGGATTTATTCGAATGTCGTTTGCGCGGTCAGTCTGATCAGGATGGCCGCAATCGGCAGGTGAGTTGGTATTCGTTCCGACTCGATCATGCGAAGGGGCGCACCGTCACCGTGCGATTCACCGACCTGCGCGGCGAATACAACTACAAGCGGGGTGGGATTCCGATTGATGGATCTGCGCCGCCGGTGATCAGTGAAGACGGCGAGACCTGGCGTCATCTGGCGGCCATGGATTTTGATGCAAAGACAGAAACGGCTTCGATCACGCTTGAGCCGAAGACCGATGCGATCTGGGTCGCGCACATCGAACCCTATACGTGGACGCGCTTGAACCGGTTTCTCGATGGATTGAATTCACCGCATCTGGTGCGCGAATCGGTGGGGCAGTCGGTGGAGCATCGCGATCTGCATTTGCTGACGATCACCGATCGATCGGTGCCCGATGTCGGCAAGCCCGTGGTCTGGTTGATGTGTCGTCAGCATGCATGGGAAAGCGGCACATCCTTGGTGGGTGAAGGAGCGATTCAATATCTGCTTTCAGATGCCGCGGCTGATTTGCGCCGCAGCGTCGTCTTTAAGATTTATCCGATGGTGGATCCGGATGGCTGCTATCACGGTGGCGTACGATTCAACCGTCACGGATATGACGTGAATCGCAACTGGGACAGTTGTGATCCAGCCAATGCGGAGCATCGACGTTTGATGCCGGAGATTGCCGCGATCAAGCAGCATTGGATCGACTGGCGCGGGGCAGAGGGGCGCATCGATTTGTTCATGACCCTGCACAATCAGGAACGCGGCGGATGGATCAGCGGGTCAGCGCACGATCAGGATGTGGCGCACCGATTGTTTGATCGTTTGAAAAATGAAACGAGTTGCGACCTGCGCGATACCACGCCGCGCGGGGCTGGTGATCGACCGGCCCCCGGACGCCTGGGTGTGTACCAATATGTGGATCGGGATTTGGGAGCTCCCGGTTTTCTGCTCGAACAGGGTGTGGCTCGGGATGAAAAACTCGGGCACCTACCCACGTCGACCGACCGTCGCCGGTTCGGGGCCGAACTGGCCCGCGTGATGGCCCAAACCGCTCTGGATGCCCGAAAAAACCGCCCCTGATCGGTGGTTTCGGATCCATTTTCGACTTCATCTTGGCTTCATCCGGTCTCTCTTAAAGTGTGCCAACCACTCACCAAGGTCGGTGTGTGGGGGATATCAAACGTTTGGAGAGACTAGCGATGAACTTCAAGTATCTGCCTCTGTTCGGCGTGCTGCTGGCCTTTGTGGTCGCACCGGCGATGGCTCAGGGTGACCGGGGTCGCGATGGCCGAGACGGTCGTGGCGGCGGCGATGATCGCCGGGCTGAATTCATGAAGCGTTTCGACAAGGACGGCGACGGTCAGATCAGCGACAGCGAACGCGAAGAGGGCTTCAAAACCTTTCGCGAAGAGCGCGAAAAGCGCCGCGAAGAATTCATGAAGAAATTCGATAAGGATGGCGATGGCCAGCTCAGTGAAGAAGAGCGCAATGCCGTCCGCGACAGCTTCCGCGCAGACGAACAGAAGCGTCGCGATCTGCACGAATACGACAAAAACGAAGACGGGATTCTGAGCGACAGCGAAAAGGCCGCGATGGAAGAAGACAAGGCCAAGAAGGCCGACGATCGCAAGGCTGAGCGTGAAGCACTCATCAAGAAATACGATACGAACGGCAACGGCAAGATTGACGGTGCCGAAGTCGAAGCCGTCAAGAAGGATGTAGCCGAAGCGATGGCCCAGATCCGTTCGATCTCCGAACTGGCTCGCGAACTGCGTGACAGTGGTGACAAAAGCCTCGATGGTGTAGTCGGGTCACTGCGGCGGTGGTGGTCCTGGCGGTCCTGGTGGCCCCGGCGGGCCGGGTGCTTTTGGCGGTCCCGGTCGAGGTGGTCCGCGTAACTGATCATTTGATTTGATACGATGCACGCGGCGGGCGCATGCAGCGCCCGCCGCGTTTTTGGTTTCGGGAGTGTGATGCGTGCGAGCTTTGGTGGTTGAAGATTACGATCCGCTGCGTCGAGCCGTCTCTGAAGGTCTGCGCGAAGCGGGTTTTGCCGTCGATGCCACGGGCGATGGCGAAGAAGGCTGGTGGTATGCCAAGAGCCAGCCGTTCGACCTGATCGTGTTGGATCTGATGCTGCCGAATCTCAACGGCCTGGATCTGCTGCGCCGTCTTCGCCAGAAGGGCGGCGAAACGCCTGTGCTGGTGCTGACCGCGCGCGATGCAGTCGAAGATCGCGTGAAGGGTCTGGATGCCGGTGCCGACGATTATCTGGTCAAGCCGTTCGCACTCGAAGAATTGATTGCCAGAGCGAGAGCATTGGTGCGCCGGGCATATGACCATGCCGACCCGGTGATTCAGGTCGGCGATCTGGCCATCGATACCGCAGCGCGGCGCGTCACGCGGGCCGGAGCATTCGTCGAATTGACGGCGCGCGAATATGCGTTGCTTCAGTTTCTGGCGATGCGGGCCGGTCAGGTCGTCAGTCGATCTGAAATCTGGGATCACCTGTACGACTTCAATGCCGAGCAGACCAGTAACGTGGTCGATGTGCATATCGCGGCGCTGCGGCGCAAGATTCGCGCCGGAGACAAGTCGAATCTGATCCACACACGGCGCGGTCAGGGTTATGTGCTGGAGGACGCGGGTTGAAATCGCTGTGCGCCCGCCTGGTGATCCTCACGCTGCTGGGCGTGACTGCAGTCATGTCGACCAGTGGTGTAGGTCTTTATCTCACCTTTCGCGCTCGCATGCGGGATCAGATGGATCGTTCACTGCGCGAGCGCGCCCGCACGCTGGCGGGTCTGATCGAGCGACAGAAACGCACGGCAGGTTTTGCACGAGGGCTCAATGCCAGCAAACTGCTGTTGCGCGACGAACACATGCAGATCTTCGTCGAAGAAAGCGCCCAGCAGGCCACGGCGGTGGGGGATGATAACCTGCCGCGGTTTTTCGGCCCGCTGGATCAACCCATTCTTGCAGACATTCAATTGCCCGATGGCCGGCCCGGTCGCGCGGTGAGTCTGGCCTTTGTGCCCGATCCGTTCGAGCTGCCCAAATGGTTGCGTGACCGGTTGCCGGTTCAACCGCTGGAAGACGAAAATAGTCCCAATCCGGTGGTGGTCGAACTGGTTCTCGCGCGAGCGACCGAACCGATGGATCGCGCCCTGGCCGAACTCAAGATCATGCTGCTGGCGGTCGGGCTTTCGGCCGCCGGTGTGGTGGCGTGGTTGCTCAGCGTGTTGGTGCGCCGCGGATTGCGCCCGGTGGGCGATCTCGGTGAGGCCATCGCCGCCATCGATGCTCGTGAACTGGGCAAGCGCATCGAATTGTCTCATGCGCCTTCTGAGCTGGTACCGGTGATTGATCGATTGAATCAACTCACCGGTCGTTTGGCTGAAGTTTTTGAACGCGAGCGTTCCTTTACCGCGAATGTCGCCCATGAATTACGCACACCGCTGGCCGGATTGCGAGCGACGCTTGAACTAGCGCTGAGCCGACCGCGCGAAGCCGAAGTCTATCGCACTGCCGCTGACGAAAGTCTCGCGATTGTGATTCAAACCCAGACGCTGGTCGAAGGTCTGCTGATGCTCGCTCGCCTAGAAAGTGGGCGCGAAGTACCCGATATTCAGGCCATTGATCTCAGCGATCTGCTGGCTGAATCATGGGCCTTGCGCGCAGAGGCCGCAGCGAAAAAAGCACTGACCACGGATCAGCGCGTGCCTGAAGCTTTTTCGCTTTCGAGCGATCTGCGCCTGCTGCGATTGGCGGTGGAGCCGTTGTTGGATAATGCCGTCGCCCATGCGCCTTCAGGTGCCAATGTAATCATCGAAGTCACCGCATCGGCAGGGCGATGCCGGATTCGCATCGAAAACCCCGGCGCGGCGATTACCCCTGAGCAGCTCGAACAAGTCTTCGAACCTTTCTGGCGCGGCGACGCAGCGCGCGGCCAGACCGGCTTGCATGCCGGTCTGGGCATGGCGATCGCAAGGCGCGCCGCCCGCGCACTCAATGGCGATGTGACTGTGGCCATCACGCCGAAGAAGGCGTTTTGTGTGGTTGTTGATTTGCCGGTGGGGTGAATTTCTGTACGCCGGAATTAGAAAAGGGACAGCCACCTTTTTTGTAAAAAGGGTGACAGTCCTGCTCTGTATAAAACCCCTTGCGCTCTCTGCTGCAAGCGGTTACACAATGCAGGATGAAGACCAGCAAAAGCGTCTTGACTGTTGCTCGCGTGGCTCTGGCGGTCTCTGAGAAGGCTTATCGTTCTTATAGTCATCGCTTCAGTCCGAAGATCTATACTCAGCCTCAACTCGTTGCGTGTCTGGTTCTCAGAGAATATTTGCGCCTCGATTATCGCGCTATGTCTCTTCTGCTCAGAGAATGGTCCGACTTGCGCGATGCCTTGAATCTCACGCGGGCGCCTCACTTCACAACACTGTGTACGGCTGCGCGTCGTTTGACGGCGCGTCAGCGCATCGAACGTCTTTTAGGTCAGACACTGAATCTGGGCCGCCAAGCTCGCATGATCAAAAAACGCATCAAACACCTTGCCATTGATTCCACCGGCCTGGCTTCGCGCCATGTCTCGTCATACTTCACAAAGCGATGCGGCAGACACGGCGCGCACTACAAAAGGCGGTATCCCAAGCTCTCCGCTGCTTGTGACTGCCGATCTCATCTGATGGTGGCTGCGGTGGTTGATCGTGGTCCAAGCGTGGATTACGTGGAATTCGAGGAACTAATCTCACGCGTGGTTAACCGCGTTGAGGTGGACACATTGCTGGCTGATGCCGGGTATGAGAGCGAACGGATTCATCAGAGATGCCGCGATGAATTAGGTATTCGGAGTGTGATTCCGACCACGTGCCGTGGTCGGTTGAATCCAGATGGCAAGCGAAACCCGCCGCGCGGTCATTATCGCCATCAACTGTGGGCTCGATTCCCGCACAAGACTTATGGACATCGTTGGCAGATCGAAACGGTCTTCAGCATGTTCAAGCGATTGATGGGTGACGCCCTGCGTTCACGCTCCTACTGGGCGCAGTGCCGAGAAACCATGCTCCGAGTCGTGACCCACAACATCATGATCCTCTGTTATGCTCGGTGAGCTTTTATACAGAGCATGACAGTCCCTTTCGTTTACGTCGCGTGTCGGTCGGCAGGAGATTCAAACGCAAATCAGTTTCTGGCGACGACGGGCGATTCAGGCGCGGGTGTTGGTTTCACTGTCATGATCGCTTTGTTTTGAGTGGCATCTGAAGAAGCGGGTTTTGCTTCTACCGTTCGCACCGGCGCGACCGGCTTCTGCATCGCTTCTTCAGGTGTGGCTTGCGTATCCACCGTGGCGAAAAAGATCACCAGACCCAGAACGCACGATGCGGCTAGTCCCACGGCCATCCACACATCCTGCTTCGAAGTGGCCATCGAGTGCAACGCCGGTTCCCGACTTGGCTCTGACTTATGCTGCTTGTGCTGCTTTGGTTTTTCAGATTTCGGTTTGCTCGGGGCCGGGGCGCCGGGACGCGTTTCACTTTTGTGATGCGGAGCCGGCGCCGCAGCGGGCCGAGACTGTTTTTCGGAAGGCTTCATCGGAGATTGCGTTTGGGCTTTTGGCGCGGCTTCTTGCTTAGCGCCCGGCACCAGGTCGCGCAAATCACGGATCTTGCCGACGGGGATCCACTGTTGGCGCTTCGGATCGAAGATTTCATCGCGAAGACCCAGTTGGCCCCCGCTGACTAATGTACGTAGGCGTTTGGTATTGACCGTATCCCCACGCTGTCCATTGATTCTGGTTAGCCACACACTCATCGTTTCAGCTCCCGTATATAGCCCGTAGATAGGCTCCCCAACAACAACAACGACGACGACCCGGTACTCGCACGTCCCGGGCCGTCGGTTGATCTGGACATATTCAATTTTGAAAGGGGAGCCGCCCCGTTTTTACTGGGGAATCGGCGTTATTTGGCGTTTTTCTTCTGCGGAGCCGTGCGTGGCGTGAGATAAGCATTCAGCTTCGCGTCATCCAATTGGCAGGGGGCGCCTGCTTCAGGAATCTTCTGCTTGGCCGCCCATAGCACGCCGTTGGTCACCAGTTGGCGCACGCCGGTGCGCCCCCAGGCTTCGTGGGCATCCAGACCGCTGAACGAAAACGAGCGGCCACCATCAGGGCGGTCGTAGGTCCATCCCACGATGTCGGCCGCGCCGCCTTCGGGTGAGCCCACGTGTTTGGAGCCCGACCACACCAGTGGCGTGATGCCGGTTTCGACCATCTGCAGTTTGTTGAGCCAGCCGTCATTGATCTCCCAGGGTGTGACGCCGCGCGTCACTTCATGCGCCGGGAAAGTGTCGTGCTTTGAATCCCAGTGGCCGCGCGCCGAGACTTTGCGTCCGTAAGTCCCGCCGAACCAGCGCAAGGCATCTTCGATATGTGCATCGGGGTGATCGACGCCCTGATGGATGTTCACCAGACCGATGCCCTTGTCTTTCAACTGATTGAGTTTTTCGATGCGCCCGGCTGATCGCAGATAAGCCTGTCGGCCGCCGCCATCGGTGTAGAAGGCCACGCAGGTGGCGCTATCAAAAATTGCTTCGTCGGTGGGCCAGCCGTTTTTGATCACGGTGACTTTGATGCCATCGGTTTGCTTCAGCAGATCGGCAAGGCAGGCGAAGCCCGCTTCGTAATCGTGATGGCCGGCGCGATCGACCTTCTGCACGTCACCGGCAATCAACAAGATATGCGCCGCGTCATCAGCGGCCTGCACCACAGGATTTGAAAGCAGCAGCGTAAACGACAGGCACAGAAAGGTGAATCGATTCACAGGGATTTCCTTCGATGAAAGGGTTCAGGTCAGAATATCGTGGACCACATGGCCGAGCACATCGGTCAGGCGGAAGTCGCGACCGGCATAGCGGTAGGTGAGCTTTTCTTGATCCAAGCCCCGTAGCTGAAGCCTCCCCGGGCTGGTTTGAAGCCGCCACCTGCCAGCCAGACGGTGAAGCCGTTGGGATTGTGATCGCGACCGGTGCCGTTCTTCTCCGCATAGGGAGTTCTTCCAAATTCACCACCCCACCAGACGATCGTGTCCTCGAGGAGTCCGCGCTGTTTCAGATCTGCCAGCAAGCCTGCCACCGGCAGGTCAGTCGCCCGGGCATGCTCGCCATGCTTGGGCAAATTCGAGTGTTGATCCCAAGCCGGGTTCGCCGAGTTGTCGCCGTAGGTGACCTGGATATAGCGCACGCCCGATTCGGCCAGCCGCCGGGCCATGAGGCACTGGCGACCGAAATTGTCGGTGTCCTTTTCGCCGATACCGTAGAGCGCCTGCGTGTCGGGCGTTTCGCCGGCAAGATCGAGGACTTCGGGGCAATGGTTCTGCATGCGCCAGGCCAGTTCGTAAGAGCCGATCATCGCTTGCAATGCTTCGTCGCCGGGTTTGACCTGCTGGGCCTGCACGGCGCGCATGAGATCGAATTGCTCGACTTGCGCTTCGGGCGTGCGATCCTTCGCGGTGAGATTGCGAATCGTGGCTTCGGCGGCCGACGCACCGGCGCGGCCGATGGCCGTGCCCTGGTGGCGCGGTGGCAGAAAGGCATTGCCGTAGTTGCGTGCGCCGCCATTGCCCGAGGAAGGACTGATCGTGACAAAGTCGGGCAAGTTTTGATTAGCGCTGCCGAGGCCGTAGCTGATCCATGAACCCATGGAGGGGCGCACGGCATTGATGGCACCGCAATGCAGAAACAGCGTGGCCGGTCCGTGCGCTACGCCTTCGGTGTGCATCGAGTGAACGAAACACATGTCATCGACGTGCTGGCTCATTTCCGGAAACAGTTCCGATGTCCACCGGCCACAGTCACCACGCTGTTTGAAGGCCCAAAGAGGCTTCATGATGCGCTGCGAACTGGCCTTGTTCATGCCGCTGTTGGCCACCATGCGCGCATCGCGAAAATCGATGCGCTGGCCGTCTTGCTTATCCAGGATCGGCTTGTGGTCGAAACTATCGACATGGCTCACGCCGCCTTGCATGAAAAGAAAAATCACGCGCTTGGCTCGCGGCGCATGGTGGGCCAGTGTGGCATTGAGCATGGGCGATGCCGAAGCCTGCCGGCCGAGCATGCCTGCGAGTGCGAGTGATCCGAAACCGCAGGCGCTGTTTTGAAGCATCTGGCGTCGATTGCAGGCTTGATCGAAATTCATCTGGCAATTCTCCGGATCGCAGTTCAGTTCACGTAGCGAAAATCGGGTGAGGCAAACAGGGCCTGAATCAAGTCGGTGAAGCGCAGGGGGTCTATCGCCACATTGCGATCCACGCCCACATGGCGCAGAGCGACGGCGCTTTCGCCCGAGGTCGGTACGCGACCAAGGACGGTTCGATAAATCAGTGTGATCTGGGCTTGCCGATCTTTTGCACCCTGAGCCAGCAGGCGCTGGGCGGTGGCGCGGGCTTGTTCGCGCACGAAGCCGTTATTCATCATGAACAGTGCCTGCGGGGCCACGGTGCTTGTGTTGCGGTGGCCGGTCACCATGCTCGGGTCGGGATAATCGAAGACGTTGAAGATTTCGGGCAGACTGTTGCGAAACAGCGGCAGATACACGCTTCGAACAGTCTGGTTGTCCTGATAGTTGTAATCCGAAGTGGGCGATCCCTTGTAGGTGGGCCCTCCGTAGCAGTCGGCAAGGTTGCCGGCAAGCGCCAGCATTGTGTCGCGCAGGGCTTCGGCATCGAGACGCTGACGGCGCGAACGCCCCAGCAGATTGTTTTCAGGGTCTTTGTCGGCCATCGGAGATTGGGTCGATTGCTGATAGGTGCGTGAGAGTACCATGGTCCGAATCATCGTCTTCGACCGACCAGCCTCTCTCGATGAACTCGGAGGCGAGATGATCGAGCAGTTCGGGATGCGACGGAGGTTCGCCGGTCACGCCGAAATTGTCGACGCTCCGCGACAGCCCCTTGCCGAACAGATGCTGCCACAGCCGGTTGACCATCACGCGGGCGGTGAGCGGATTGTCGGAACGCGTGATCCACGCCGCCAGTTCGATGCGGCCGCTGTGATCGTCGGGAATCGGTTCCGTCGCGACCGGGCCGAGCAGCGTGGGACGAGCCGCGCGGCGGAGCGTCGCCGAGACTGGTGCGGCGTTGCCGCGGATGCACAGCGGGCATCGGCGGGGTGCCTCATCGAACTGACGGCCGTCATCCGCGTCCCCTGGCGTTGACCTTGTGCCGGAGTCGGCCAGTCTTTTTTCGAGCTGCTTGATGTCCGCTTCGAACTGAACTTGCTGGGTGGCCTCTTGGAGTTTCTGGGCGTGGGCGTGGCTGTTTTCGGGTTGGGCGACGCCTTGGCCGTAGCCGTCTCGTCGTTCGCGTCCATCGGCAGGAACTGAGCGGCATCGGCAATGACGATCCCCGTCGGTGCCAGCGTTCGAGATCGTGCACCGAACCGTCGTTTCCCTTGCTCGAAGTGGAACGTGCCCCAGCGACGTCCACAGGACCGTCGATGGTGGGCGCCATCTTTTGATCGACATACACGGTGGTTTCGCCGTCGGCATGCAGAATGGTGACGGGCACCTTGTCGGCGCGGTTCGTGCTGTGCGTGTAAGCCAGGCGCACTTCGTATTCGCCCGGTCTCGGCAGATCCGGAAGGAATGTGAGCGTCTTTTCACCTTTGCCTGTGTTCTGGTCGTGCAGGTAACCATCACCGACATAGGCTTTGGAATATTGCGAGTGCTGCCATGTGCCGACGGCTTTGGCATCGGTACTGTCGACGACGATGCCCGGCAGATCTCCCACCGATACGATGGTCGGCTTCTGGAATGTGGCCGTGCTGGTGGATTCTTTGAGCTGCGTGATCTGCTTCTGCTGGGCTTTGATTTTGACCTTCAGGTCGCTCAGGGTGCGGTCATGTTCGTCAATGACTTTCTGTTGTTCCGGCGGGAGCGGCAGAGGCAGTTCGATCCACTTGGAAACGTTCGAGTGCTCAAGTGCCGTGGATCCCTTCAGGATGCCGGCCATCGCGTAGTAATCATTGTGGGGAATGGGATCAAACTTGTGGTCGTGGCACCGGGCGCATCCGAGTGCTTGTCCCATGAAGGCCTTGCCGAGCGTGTCGAGTTGTTCGTCGACGACGTCCATCTCCAGCAATTTCTTGTCCTGCTGTTCGAAGTTGGTGTTGCCGAGCATCAGAAAGCTTGCGGCCGCCA
>CALOAZ010000063.1:0-8896 GCA_942491355.1 uncultured Phycisphaeraceae bacterium | reverse complement strand
TTAAAACCGCCGATACATCGCCTCATCATTGATGCTCTCCGCGAACAGGCACCCATAATGGTCGGTGCATCAAGCTCTATGGTAGGCTTTCGCCCCGTTCACGCCGAACGCACATTCATTTGAACCTTTCGATTCTTCACGGAAACCTTGATCGGCAAAGCTCACTCAGACGCTAAATCGGCGTTTTTGATTTCCGCCAACATCGGCACCACCATCACCGCGCAGATCATCGCCTTCAAGGTGACCGACTACGCCCTCGCGATGGTCGCTCTCGGCTTCGCCGGCTTCGCCCTCGGACGCCGCCCGACGCTGCGGCAACTCGGCGCCATGCTCCTCGGCCTCGGCTTTATCTTCCTGGGCATGGGGACGATGAGCGAGGCCACCCACCGCTTCGCACCATACGAGCCCTTCGTGCGGTTCATGGCCGGCGCCGAGCGCCCGATGCTGGCCGTCCTCGCCGCCGCGGTCTTCACCGCCCTCGTCCAGGGCTCCTCGGCGACGACCGGCGTCGTCATCGTCCTCGCCAGCCAGGGGCTCATCACGCTCGAAACCGGCATCGCGCTTGGCGGCTCGGCGCGAATGTCGGCACCTGCGTCACCGCCATGCTCGCGGCCCTCGGCAAGCCCCGCGCGCCTGCAGACCGCCACCGTGCACCTGCTCTTCAACGCCATCGGCGCGGCGCTGTGGATCTTCCTCATCCCCGCGCTCGCCTCGATGGTGCGCGAGGTCTCGCCCGTCTCGCCGACGCTGGAGGGCGCCGAGCGCCTCCGCCGCCGAGACCCCGCCCAGATCGCCAACGCCCACACCATCTTCAATATCGCCAACACCCTGATCTTCATCTGGTTCACCGGCTCGCTGGCGCGCCTCGTGCAGCGACTCGTCCCCGACCGCCCGGAGCCCGAGCGCGAGTACGCGAAGCCGAAGTACCTCGACGATGTCTACCTCGCCACCGCCCCGATGGCGGCGGAACAGGTGCGCCTGGAGGTCGCGCACTCGGCGAACAGATCTGCCGCCGGTGCGATCGAGGCAATCCGTTCGGCGCCCATTCCCGACAGCCCTCGCCCGATGAGCTCATGCGCCGCCTCGCCAGTCGCGATGCAGACGCGTTGTGCGGCGCGCGATCGTCCGCTACGCCCGCCGCCTGCTCTCAGGGTCGCTCTCCAGCGCGGAGGTGGACACGCTCGAGGACCTGCTCATGGCGGCGAGCCACCTCCACTCGATCGCCGACACCATCGCCCTCAACCTCGCTTCCGTCGCCACCGAGTGGCGGTCCCGCGGCCTGCACGCCAGCGACGAGACGCGCCGCCAGGCCGTCGAACTGCACAACGCCGTCGCCGATGCGCTCGAGGACACTGTCCGCGCCATCCGCGACGCCGACCTCGACGCCGCGACCCGCGCCCATCAACGCCATGAAGCCCATCGACGCACATCGCTCGACGAACTGGCAAACCATCTAAGCCTCCGCCTGGCCAGTTCGGACCCCAATCGCCTCGCCGTTTTCCAACTCGAAAATCGCATTGCAGAACTCATGCGACGCATCTACTACTTCTCCAAGCGCATCGCGCGTACACTAAACGAGCATGCCCAAGAAGTTCCCGATCAACACGGAGGCTGATCGTGTTCAAATCTGCTGAAACCGGTGCCAACATCGACAAAGATGAATACGAAGACCGTGTGGCAAAACTGCGCGTGAACCTGATCAATGCGCAGTTCGATCTCAAGTCACGCGACTTTTCAGTCCTGATTCTCATCGACGGCGATGACCGATGGGGCGCCGAAGAAGTCGTGGATCGACTCAACGAATGGATGGATGCCCGGGAACTCACCACCGAAGTGCTGCATGCTCCCACGCAGGAAGAACTCGCCCGACCCCGCTTCTGGCGCTACTGGCGTAATATCCCAAAACACGGACAAGTCGGCCTGTTTCTCGGCGCTGGGCGACCTCACCATTGCAGACCGCCTGACCGACGCGATCACGCGCAAACAATACGACCGACGCATTGAGTACGCCCGCTCTTTCGAACAGATGCTCGCCGAAGACCGAACCGTGATCCTCAAGTTCTGGATGCACATGCCGAAAAAGGAGCACCGAAACCGGCTCAAGAAAGTTCAATCCGACTCCGCAAGCTTTGCCGAATCAATCGATTGGACCATTTTCGACAATTACGACGAAGCCATGCCCCTGGTCGAAAACTACATCCAGAAAACCGATACACCGCACGCGCCGTGGCGCATCATCGAAAGCACGGATCGGCGCCATCGTGATCTTGCCGTCGCCGAAACCATCTACAAGGCCATCCACCAACGATTGGATCATATTCCGGCACCCAAGCCGCGCAATGGCAAACTGCCTCGCATCGAAATCCCGGATGCGTTGGCCGCCGTGGATCTTTCGAACGCCATCAAGCGAGATGATTACAAGGATGAACTCACATCACTGCAGACTCACCTGGTGCGCCTGTCTCATCAAGCTGCTGAAAATAATATTTCAGCAGCCGTGGTCTTCGAAGGATGGGATGCCGCAGGCAAAGGCGGTGCAATCCGCCGAATCACGCAGGCACTGCAAGCCCGCCTCTATCGCGTCTGGTCCATTTCCGCACCGAATGACCGGGATCTGAGCCATCACTATCTCTGGCGCTTCTGGACGCGCCTGCCCCGCGGCGGCAAACTCGCCATCTTCGACCGAAGCTGGTACGGCCGCGTGCTGGTCGAACGCGTGGAAGGCTTCGCCAGTACGCCCGAATGGCGAAGAGCCTTCGCTGAAATCAACGACTTTGAACAACAACTGGTCGAACATGGCTGGCCCGTCATCAAATTCTGGCTGCACATCGATCCGGACGAACAACTGCGCCGATTCGAGGAACGTCGCCGCACGCCGTATAAAAAATACAAGATCACCGATGAAGACTACCGCAATCGCGAACGGTGGAATGACTACGTGGAAGCCGCCAATGAAATGTTCGCGCGCACACACACCGACCACGCGCCCTGGCATCTGATTCCTGCCAATGACAAGCGCCTGGCCCGCGTCGAAGTCTTGCGTATTGTTTCAGATCAGCTCGAACAGGCGCTTAAAAAATAGCCCGCCCATTCACTTTCATTGAAATTCAAAACCGCAGCGTGACGCCCACACGGCCAAAAGGCGCGTCATCCGTTTCAACCACTGTCGTCAGATCGCGCCCATCCCAGCCTGTCGAAAATTCTTGATTAAAAGCGTATCCCCCGGCCACCACCAGTTCGGCCCAAGGGGTCATGCGCCATTGCACGCCCGCCTCCAGACGCGCCACATCGTAAAACAGTCGACGATCCGGATCTCCGCCAGATAATGTGATGGCTCGCTCATTGCTGTAATAGCCGGCATACAGATTCATTTGCTCGGAGGTGTAATACCGGGCCTCGATCAGAAAGTTGTAAAGGAGCGCCCATTTCGCGTGAAACATCCATCGCGCATCCGGCCGCCAAGTCACCGTACTGTAAGGCACACCCAGCGCGTAAATCATCTGACGATCAGACCAGTTCTGATAAATCATCGCCGGCAACGGCACATCCGGAAGAAAAGTACGATTGCCGTCATAGTTGATCACCACCATCCAGGCGGACGACTGATCAATCATCTTGGTGAAGGACAGATTGGCCAGTCCGTACCAGGCATTGGCATCATTGAACGGCGCATCGCCCGCATATCCGATACCACCATTCAGATCGACCTGCCAATCTTCCCACTGCCCCAGATACACCTTGCCGGTCACCGACTGATCAATGAACCGCTCCGGCAACAATGGATGACTTGTGATTAGATCCGCACTCACCATCGCATATCCGATGGATGCCGAATTACGATCGGTCGGATCAAATCGCCACCGAGTACTTTCTGTCAGCCAACGCATGCGAAACCCGGCAGTTGTCCCGCCACCCTCCGCATCGCCGGAACCAAAATCGAAGAAGCTTGTTTCAGCTTCCACCGCATGCTCGCCCTGCCATGGCTGCAGCAGCGGCGCCACGGAGGTCTGCCCCCAAACCGGCACGGAAACCACCACCCAGATCACACCTGCCACCCAGTGCGTTTTTCGTTTCATGCCTGAAATCATCGGTCAAGCCACGCTCTCCGGCAACCGCAATATATTGAGCCTCCCGCCCCCCGCCGGTATCATTGGCCGTTTCCCCCTGCGGAATCGGACCATGATGCAAGAAGCCATCCAGAAAGCGGCTGTTCTGATTGAGGCGCATGAATACATTCGCCAGTTCGAGGGCAAGCTCGTGGTCATCAAGGTCGGTGGATCGATCATGGATGATCCGGATGCCCTGCGCAGCCTGATCAAGGACATCTGCTTTCTTGATGCGGTCGGCATCAAACCCGTGGTGGTGCATGGCGGCGGCAAGGCCATCAACCAGGCCATGGCGGCCGAAGGTCTGGAAGCCCAATTCGTTCAGGGAAGACGCTACACCGACGATCGCACCATCACGATCGTCGAGCATGTGCTGGTCAATGACGTCAACGGCTTCATCGTCGATGGCATCAAAGCTTTTGAACACCAAGCCATGGGCTTGCATTCACTGGCCAGTTGCGTGCTGTTCGGATCGCGCCTGTACCTCAAGGGAGAGCAGGATCGAAAAATCGACATCGGCTTGGTGGGCCAGATTGATCGCGTCAACACAGAATTGATTCAGGCACTGGTCCACGCTGGCTTCATCCCGGTGATCGCCCCGGTCTGTCGCGATGCCGCCGGCGGCAAATTGAATGTCAACGCTGATTCTGCCGCAGGCCAGGTGGCCGCGTCGTTGAAAGCCGAAAAACTCGTGCTGGTCTCCGACACGCATGGCATTCGCACCGGAGTCGGCGAAGATACGCTGGTCAGCCATCTCAAGCGTTCTCAAATTCTGGAACTGATTAAAAACGACATTATTTCTGCGGGCATGCTTCCCAAAGTCGAGGCCGCCCTCAATGCCCTGAATGCCGGCGTGCGCAAGACCCATATCATTGATGGACGCATTCCGCACTCGCTGCTGCTGGAAATCTTCTCCACCGAAGGCATCGGCACGGAAATCGTCTTGGATGAAAAACCATGACCACTCATTTCATTGACATCCATGATCATTCTCCGGAATGGCTCAAACACGTTCTTCAAATCGCCGACGAGCTCCTTGAACGACGACGCGCCGGCAAACGCGAATCGATTCTGGCAGGTAAAACACTGGCCATGCTTTTCGAGAAACCCAGCCTGCGCACACGCGTGAGCTTCGAACAGGGCATGCTCGAACTCGGCGGTTCGGCCATCGTCCTCAACGGCTCGGAAGTCGGCCTCGGCCAGCGTGAGTCGGTGGCCGATGTCACGCGCGTACTCACCGGCATGGTCCAGGGCATCATGGCCCGCGTATTCGAACACGACAAACTTCGAGTGATGGCGGCGCACGCCGATATTCCTGTGATCAACGCACTGTCCGATGTGTCGCATCCGTGCCAGGCGCTGGCCGACATCATGACCATGCAACAGACCTTCGGACCCGATTTGAGCGGCCGACACTTGGCTTTCATCGGCGACGGCAACAATGTCGCCCGATCTCTGGCCCGGCTGTGCGCCCGACTGGATATTCGATTCACACTCGCGGCTCCGAAAGGCTATCGCTTGCCCGAAGATGAAATCGAATCCATCCGTGCCATGGGATCCAGCGACATCAAAATCGTGGATGATCCGATTCAGGCTGTGCGCGATGCAGACGCCATCTATGCCGACACGTTTGTCTCAATGGGCCAGGAAGAGGAAAAGGCGCGACGCCTGAAGGATTTCGTGGGCTATCAAATCAACGAAGCCCTTCTGAAAAACGCACCCACGCAAGCCATCGTGCTGCACTGCCTGCCGGCGTATCGCGGCATTGAAATCACCGATGCCGCGATGGACGGCCCCGCGCAGTCGTGTTTTTTCTCAGGCCCACAACAGACTGCATGCCCAAAAAGGCCTGCTCGCCGTTTTGATGGGCGGCCTCTGAGTGATGGCATGAAACGCGTCTGTTTCGATCTCGTTTTCGGACACGCTGCCCATGCCGCTGCCTGATTCGCGCACACTATTGCCGATTGTGGTTGGCGCGAATTTGCGATGCGAATTCAGTGATCGCCCGATGGCCGAATCATTGCGCGATCGAATCCTGGCACAAACAGGGATTCATCCACCTATTCCGGTGGTCTGCACCGACGTCTGGTATCTGCAGGATAAAACACTGCATACCCGGCCCACACTGGTCATCGGCGGCCCCGGCGTGAACGCGCTGGCCGCCCATCTGTCTTCGCGACTCCCCACCGTGCTGAGCCTGGAAGACTGCTACACCATTCAGATGGATCTCGATCTTGAAGATCCGCGCATTTTGATTTGGGGATTCGACGCACAGCAAACCGCCGCCGCCGTCAAAACCTTCGAGAACAAGTATCTGAATCTTTTTTTGGAATCGCTTTAAAACACGCCGTTCATTCAACGACTGTCATTTTTCATCCGGGTTTTCAGCCAGCGGCATAAAACGCCACACCATCATGGCGCCGATGATCGCGACGACACCCATACCCCACGCTGTCGCCATCCCAACCCATTCATAGGCCAATCGTCCGGCAAACCAACCGGCCATGATGGCCAGTGCCATACGCAACATCAGCGGCACAATCAGATAAATGCCGGCATGATGCGTGCGCAAAGCGCCTTGGCGCCATACATCGGTGAAACACGCTCGAAATCCCGGCAAACCCACCCAGAACATCGGTCGTTCACGCCTGAGATCAATGACGCACAATCCAAAAAAATTCACCTTCCCGAATAAAAGCAAACTCAGCCCCACGCCACCGAGTACACCGGCAGTGGTGTAACACACCACACGCAGATCCATTCCGTCTTGCGCCGAGCGTGTGGCCCACCACCCCACTCCGGCCAGCGCACCGGCTGCAAGACACAACTTGGCACCCAGCCCGCGCCCGCTCATGACGACACCGCCGGATCAACCAAGCGAATCGGTTCTCCGTCACATACATCCCGCAACATCTCCAGATCACCCAGCACCTTTCCCACCACCGTCACCGGGCTCGCAGCCCGTGGCGTTTCATCTGTGCTTGCGGGTGTTCGGCCGAAAAAGATGCAAAAAGCCTGACCGGGCGGCCAATAGGCCAGATCACCCACTTGGACTTCGGCCTTGGCTCCGGCTTCCAGATCGGCTGAAACCGGAATTCTGAAATAGATTTCATCGCCCCAGCATTGCGCCGACGCGCTGATCGGCAGAGCCTTCATAATCTGCTCTGCGGTCGGAGAGTGATTCAACTCCGCTTCCAACGATTGGCCATTGATTTCGATGACAAACGCGCGCGACATGAAAAAGACCCTTTCAATTCACGGCGTGAGCCGGCTCGCGTCCATCGAGTACGGCCAGCAGATTTTCGGCAGCCAGACGCCCCATCTCCGCACGGGTATGAATCGTGGCAGAACCCAGATGCGGCAGCAGCAGCGTATTCGGACAATCCACCAAACCGGGCGCCGCTGCAGGCTCGTTTTCATAGACATCCAAGCCCGCGCCGGCGATCTGCTTGTTTTGCAAGGCAATCACCAATGCCTTTTCATCAACAACCGGCCCGCGCGATGTATTGATCAGATACGCGCTGGATTTCATCAGACCCAGTTCGCGAGAACTGATGTAGTGACGCGTCTCATCGGATAGCGGTGTATGCAGCGAAACAAAATCAGCGGTGCGCAAAGCCTCATCCAGATCCACACGCACCGCATTGAAATCCGATTCGAATTCAGCATGAACCGATCGCGCCACGTAAATGATTTTCATATCCCAACCCATGGCACGCTTTGCCACGGCGTACCCGATGCGTCCTGCGCCCAAAATAGCCAAAGTCTTGCCCACCAGATCACCGCCCATCAGCATCGTCGGCGAAAAACCCCACGGCTTGCCCGAGCGCATCAGTTGTTCACCCTCGAACACGCGACGCGCCACACCCATCAGTAAAGTCCAAGCGATATCCGCTGTGGCATCGGTCAACACCCTCGGCGTATTGCAGACCCTGATACCGCGCTGCGTGGCCGCCGGTACATCCACATTGTTGTATCCCACCGCAAACTGACTGAGCACCTTGAGGCCCGGACCTGCGGCATCCATCAATTCGGCATCCACTCGATCAGCAAGCTGTGTAAGCACTGCATCAGCGCCGGCCACCGCCACCAACAGATCCGATCGCGCCATCAGACTGTCGGTCGGATTCACCTGGATTTGATGGGCCGAGGCATGCAGCAGCCCCATACCCGGACCCGGAACAGGACGTGTGACCAGAACGCGTGCCATGAGCAAATCTCACAAGAAAAGAAGACCCAGAGTGTCGATCGAGGCCGCCTGCTCCGCAACCTCATCGGGGCATTATCCATGCATAAAAAAACCGGCCCCAATCGGGGCCGGTTGAAAATCCTTGCACACCACCAGAAGCGTCGTATTAACGCTTCGAGAACTGGAAGCGACGACGAGCACCCGGCTGGCCGTACTTCTTGCGTTCGACGCGTCGCGAATCGACCGTCAGCAAACCCTGCTTGCGGAGGCCGAGTTCGAGCGCCTGATCGTAATTCTTGAGTGCACGGGCAATGCCGAGCACCACAGCGCCGGCCTGCCCCATGTATCCCCCACCGTTCACGCGGGCAAAAATATCCACCTTGCCCTGCACCTGAGTGAGCTTCAGAATGGCTTCGATGTCTTTCTGATGCTGCAGTTCGGTGAAATAGTTTTCGACGGGACGATCATTGATCTGAATCTTGCCCGAACCAGACCGAAGACGCACACGTGCCACAGCGGCTTTACGCCGACCCGTGCCCCACCAGAAGCCGAACTTGGGTTCGGCAGATGGGCTGGAAGCTTGTTCCTTGGGGGTCGCGGT
>CALOAZ010000062.1:0-4495 GCA_942491355.1 uncultured Phycisphaeraceae bacterium | reverse complement strand
CGCGAACTCAAAAGAGGCTCGCATGATCAGCCAGCTCACCGCGAAGGTGTTGCGTCCGGATGATCCGAAAAACCCGGTCTATACCTCGGCTCGCGATGTGCTTCGCGCCCTCGAAGAAATCGCCGAGCGTATTGAAAAAGGGCGATAGCCCGCAAAGCGACTCAAGCCGGCCCGCACAGGGCGTAAAAACCACCATCGTGATATGCCGAGCCCTCACCCGAGGGCTCGGTTTTTTTCTGATCGATCACACGCAGGCCCATCGTCTTGGCCACAAATTCGGCAGCCTGTTCATTTTCTTCAGGCTCAAGGCTGCATGTGCTGTAAAGCACATGCCCCTTCGGATGGCGCAAGCCGGCGGCCTCGCGCACGATCATCCGCTGTTTGTTGACCAGCTCCTGAAGAGAAGGGCGATCAAACCGATATCGTGCTTCGGGTCGACGGGCCAGGACCCCCGTGTTGGAACACGGCACGTCCAACACGATCAGATCCGCCACCGGACCGATGGCACGGGCGGCCTTGGCCTCCATCACGCGCACATCGGCATCGCCTGCGAATACCTCTTTCAATTCACACAAACGGCCGAGGTTGGTATCGCTCGCCAGAATCTTGGCTTCCGGAAAAACCGCTCGCAACTGGCGTGTCTTGGTGCCCAGCCCGGCACACAGATCCAGAATCTTGTTCACGCGCAAACCTCGGGTTGCATTGACAGCCTGCGCACTGGTGGGATCCTGAACCCATTGATCGGGCTGCTCCTGAAGCAATGCACGCAGGCCGCCATACGGACCTGACCAGCAGGCATACCCCGGTTCATCATGTTCAGACAGCCGAGGGTCATTCGGTAAATGCCCAGCCTTGGACAAACGCACGATGACCGGTGGCGTGCGCAGACTCAACTGCAGGCGATCGTGTACGCGCTCCGGTGATTCATGCGACAGCCACGCACTGATCAATTCCGGAGCATGACTGGTTGCCGCAGACAGATGGGCAATCGTCTGATTCAACGGTGGCAACAACGGCTCTGCCAACACGATGCGCCCGGCCTCCAAAGGCAAAGCATCACGTGCAGGTTCCCATCGCGTCTCAGGCTCGCGCCGCAACGGCATCTGAGCCACGCGGCGCAAAACCGCATTGACCAGACCCGCGGCACCTGGACGAATCCAACTCCGTGCGAGCGCGACCGATTCATTGACCACCGCGTGCGGCGGCACACGATCCATGAACAGAAGCTGCGCCGAAGCGGTGACCAACACTGCCCGCATCCTGGGTTCCAACTGCGCACAAGGTTGTTTAAGACGCTGATCCAGCAGGTACTCCAGCGTCATCCACCGCTGAATGGCCAGCCGGTGGATCGCCTGGGCCAGACGCGACTCACGTTCATCGGCAAGAGGCGACATCGGCTTCGCCGGGCGCAGCATCCCGTCGTCATCCATCTGCTCGGCAAAAGTGAAAGCCGCCGCCGATCGTGCATCTGTCAATGGAGTCATCAGTTCAGCCGCCTAGGTTTCTGGTAAGTTGCCCTTTTGTAGAGACCTGCAACCTTCCAGGCAAACGATGGCTGAAATTCTCGTTGAAACCGAAAGCGAAGACGGCCATGGCTGGGCCTTTGACATCGCCGTGCAGGAACTCGATCAGCGCTATGAATATGCCGTCACACTGAGTTGGGCCGATTACGACCTTTGGTGCCGCGGTCGCTCTGCACCCCAACGCGTGGTTCAGACGATTTTCGAATTCCTCCTGGAACGTGAACCCGCGACAGCCATCTTCTGCAAATTCGATTGCGCCTTGGTCCGCCGTTATTTTCCGGAAGTGGATCGTGTTCTTCCGGGCATGATCTGATCCGACTCGAATCATCACGCTTGAGCCTTATTGTCAAAAAAACAACCCCCGGCACGTGCCGGGGGTTGTGTGTCGTCCATTCCGGGAATGATTGTTTGAGTCAGTGAATGCGTGGCCTCAAACCTTACTTCTTGGCTTCAGCCTCTTCGGCCTCAGCCTGCTTCTTCTCGCGATACTTCTTGGCATAGGCGCGGCGTTTTTCGGCCGCGACTTCATCCATCTTTTTCAGTTCGGTCTTCTGCACATCATCCAGAAGCTCATGAACCTTGGTTTCTTCTTCTGCCATCAGCGCCTTGATTCTGGCGCGGATCTCCACTTGGATCCGACCGATTTTTTCCTGCTGATCGGCCGTCAGATTCAATTTGGAATAAGGCGTGTAAACATGCGGTTTCGGCGCAGCTTCATCTTCGGCATGTGCCTGAGAACCTGCCCACATCGACAACGTCAGCGCGCACAACAGCGCTGTGACAGCAACGAACTTTTTCATCTTTGATACCCCAGAAAACCCCGGAACAGACCACAGATGTGGCCACGCGTGGATCATTATGCCTAACTTCAAACCGGATGCAAGTCCGATTCCATGTTTTTGAATCAGCCTTCGGCATCCGGCATCAAGGCGTCGACCGGCTCCTCGAGATCCATTGGCACCCAAAGCGTGAACAGACAGCCCCGCCCGGTATCCGAATCCAGTTCGATGGCCCCGCGCAACAGCTTGGCCAGCTCCTGGCTGATGGCCAAACCAAGCCCGGCACCGCCATGTTCGCGGGTATGCGTGGCATCCAGTTGTCTGAATTTCTCGAAGACCTCACGATGCATTTCCAACGGAATACCAGGACCGTTGTCGCGCACCCAAATGCGAACACCGCGATCATCATCGCGCGCCGCGCCGAGCTCGACACGCCCGCCCTCCGGCGTGAACTTGATGGCATTCGACAGAAAATTGAACAGAATCTGGCGAAACTTGCCGGGATCGGTGCGCACCACCGGCAGCGATTTTTCGAGCTTGAGCACCAGTTCGATCTGCTTGCGATCCGCCTGAGGCCGCATCAGACCCAGCAGATTTTCGCATGCCTCATCCACCGGCATCGAATCAACATGCAACTCGACGCGACCGGCTTCAATCTTTGCCAGATCCAGCAATTCGGTAATCAACTGCAAGAGTGAGCGACTCGAATTCAGAATGTTTTCAGCGTAACGACGGCGCTTCTCGGCATCCTCGCTCATGGCGGGGATGGCATCCACAAGCACTTCGGCAAAACCGATGATGCTGTTCAGCGGCGTGCGCAACTCATGTGACACACTCGCCAGAAAGTCGCCCTTGAGTCGGTTGGCCTCATGAAGTGACGTATTGGTTTCGGCCAGTTCGCCCACTTTGAGATCCAGCTGTTCGTTGAGTTCCGTGAGCTGATCACGGCCTTCCTTCAGGTGAATCAGCATCACGTTAAAGGTGTCAGACAACTGCTCGAATTCATCACCCGTATTGATATCCGACCGGATATTCAGATCGCCTTCGGCCACCTTTTCAGCCGTTTCTCTCAGCACACGTACCGGCGAGAGTACGATGCGCGTCAAAATAAACCAGAACACCGCGATCGCCAGCACACCAGCAAGACCCCCGGCCGTGGCCAGATACAACTGATTTAGAAACAATTGATCGCCGGCCCATGGCGCGCGAAGCTCTATCAGCAACATAGCGCGCAACGGATTGGCCACGCGACTTGTCGTTTCTTCCACACGCGCCGATTCCAGATCGCCCTGGCGCACCGCACGCAAATAGCGATACAGCGGACGACCGGTTTTATCCAATGCCGCGCGAAAGACGTCGGTGGGCGCAGGACTTTCGGATTCAAACCGCCGGCGTGCCTCGGCCACCAACGGATCTGATTCGGCGTAGACATCCATCGCTTCATGATCAATCACGGTCAGTCGCAAGGATCGATCGTCTGCACCGACCTTCGGAGCGGCAGGGGTCTGACCGAATCGGATCAAATCCTCGACCCATGCATCCGCCAGCTTGCGCGCGATTTCACGCTGACCTTCCTCCACCAGTTTCTGCATGCGAAACCAGGGCACTGAAAGAGCGGCCACCAGCAACATCACCACGGCCAGACCGAAAAGAATCTGACACTTGGTCGCCAAGCTGATCTGAATTCGAATCCGCGCCATCGTGTTATTGCCAAAGAAGATCAGGTGAGTCGCTTCAGACGGCCTGCAATGAAAGGTGGGTCATGATTTCATCCACGATTGCCTCAGGGGCGCGATCGATATCCACCACCAAGGCGCCCTGCGGAGGCTCAAGCGTGCGGAACTGACTTTCGAGCATGCTTGCTTTCATATAGTGCCCCTGACGCGATTCCATGCGACGACGGATCAAATCGTAGTCACCGCGCAACCACACGAACCGCACACGCTTCGCATCGGCATCCAAACGTTCGCGATAAACCTGTTTAAGCGCCGAGCAGATGATCAAAGCGGGACGGCGCTGGCCAGATGATCGTCGATGACCTTCCGAATCCGGGATAACCACGGTCCGCGATCATGATCGTCCAGCGGCTCGCCGCGCCCCATTTTGGCGACATTTTCAGGCGGGTGCAGATCGTCGCCATCGTAAGAATCCCATCCGAGCCGGCGACAAAGCATCTGCCCGATGGTGGTCTTG
>CALOAZ010000061.1:0-22684 GCA_942491355.1 uncultured Phycisphaeraceae bacterium | reverse complement strand
CACCGATGTTCTGGGGCCTGGTCGCTCGCTTGCCGCGCTCAGCGGCCCCAATATCGCACGCGAACTGGTCGAACGGCGTCCAGCATCCGCCTGCGTGGCCAGTCAGGATGCGGCGCTTGCCCAGCGCTTGCAGCCGCTATTCACCACACCTTTCTTTCGTATTTATTCCAACACCGATTTAATCGGTGTTGAACTTGCGGGCGCGACTAAAAATGTGATCGCACTCGCCGCGGGCATCCTCGACGGACTTCAGGCAGGCTACAACGCCAAGAGCGCCTTGCTGGCCCGCGGCCTTTCAGAGATCACACGGCTCGGCGTGGCTCTTGGCGCACAGCCCGACACATTCTTCGGTGTCACCGGTGTGGGCGATCTGGCCACCACCTGCTTCTGCCCCGAAGGCCGCAACCGAACCGCAGGCGAAATGCTCGGCAAGGGGATGCCGCTTGAGTCTGTGCTGAAGAACATTCCCGGCGTGGTCGAAGGCGTGCCCACCACACGTTCGGTCATGGAACTGGCCAAACGCGAATCGGTCGAATTGCCGATCGCCCAAGCGGTACATGGGGTTTTGTTTGAGGGTGTGGATCCGCGTCAGGCGATTGCCGAATTGATGTCACGCCCGCCCAAAGCTGAAACCATCGGCTGATGGCTGCGGCACTTGATCCGGCATGCGATCCAGATCGTCCATCGGTGATGCCAAGGGTTCGGCCCATTGATCCATGTAATGACTCATGAGCCCCACGCGCCCCAGATGCGGATGCGCCTGCTCTTCGCGCGTGGCCAGGTTCGGTGAAAAATCCAACCCTTGGCGCTGCGCCACCGTTTCAGCCAACGCCACACGATCCACACGACGTGTGGCCGGGATATGACGAATGCCACGCACGGACGATTGCGCCATCGCCACAATGCGCTGCGCCAAATCATCCGACCAGACCGCCGACCGCGCCTCGTCTTCGATCATCGTGATCGGCAAATCGCGCTGCTGCCGGTAAGCCAGCCAGTCCCAGTGCCCTGTGCGCCCGTCAATCGACACACCGATCGGAAGCCCCGGACGAATAATCAGATGATCATCCCACGCCTGCACGAGAGCTTCGGCTTCGACACGTGTCTGACCGTACACGCTGATCGGACACGGCATATCCGCTTCGTCGTAGAACCCGTCATGACCGAACACGTGATCAGACGACACATAAATTAAGCGGCAGGATCGCGGCAGATCCGCAAGCACATGGCGCAGACACGTGACATTGATGGATCGCGCCCAATCCGGATCAGCTTCACATTTGGGCACATCGCAAACCGCATCGCCGTAGATCACATACGCGGGCTGAACTTCGGCCAGCATGGCACGCACCTGATCCGGTTCCGACAGGGCCACGCGCGGCCAATCGGCAGCCGCGGGCGATCGATTGTGTTCATTGGCCCACGGCACAAGCCCCGGCACGCCCAACCGCGCAATTGCATACCCCACGATCGAAGTCGGTCCGAGCAGAATGCCACGTGGCGAAATCATGATCTGATTGTACGAAAACGACGCGCCGAACCCCAATCCCGAAATTCTCAGGGCTCGGGGTTCCACCATGCATCCAGCGCACGCCGCAGACGTACCGCCAATTGTGGCTGCTGCGGAGCCACATCGCGCTGTTCATGCGGATCGGCGATCAGATCAAAAAGTTCTGCGGCGTCACCCGGCTGCGTCGCGGGATTCGGAATGATCAGTTTGTAGCGCCCTTCGATCATCCAACGCCAATTCAGACTCGCCGCCGGATCATTCACATCCACCACATCATGGGCGAAGACTTCACCGTAAATGCGTTTTCGTGTGGCCATCGCGGCGGCATCGGTCATGTCCAACCCGGGCATGGTCACGGGCGGTTGAATCCCGCAGGCTTTGAGAATCGTCGGTGCCAGATCGATCGTGCTGGCCAGAACCTGATCATCGCGGCGCGGCAGCACATGTCCCGGCCAGCGCACCATCAACGGCGTCCGCACGCCACCGTCATATTGGGATCGCTTCGAACGCGGCGCATAGCGCGATGCGTCCGGCTCGTTGATCCACCCATTATCGCAAGCGTAAACCACAATCGTGTTTTCGCTCAGGCCGCGCCGATCCAGCGCATCGAGTACTTGTCCGCAAGTCTCATCAAACCATTCGCACATCGCCCAGTATTTCGCGATCGACGGCGTGGGTGCCAGCGCAAGATACTTCTCATAAAGTGCCTTCGGTGGCGTGTGCGGCGTATGAGGCAGAAACGGCGCGTACCAGAGAAAAAACGGCTTGTTCTCCTTTTGTGCGTGATCCAGAAAATCCTCCACCGGCTGCATGCCCTCGCGACCGATCTTCAGACCCACATCACCGTGGCGCCCGCCGCGTGCCGGATCACCATGCGTCATGGCATGCGTGAAACCGCCGCGTTGCGGCACGCCCTCCCACCACTTGCCGCACTGAAAAGACAGATAGCCCTGCTCACCCAGAAGACGCGGCAGCGTGGGATGCTTTTCGATATTCGCAATCAGCGATTCGTATAGCGGCGCTGTTTCCGGATTCGTCCGAGCTTTGTTTTTTGCAGTTCCTTTCGGCAGTGCTGGATCATTGCCTACCACGCCATGTTGATGCGGATAAAGCCCCGTGATCATCGTCATCAAGGACGGTCGGCAAAGCGAATTGGGCACATAGCCCCTCGTATAGGTCAAGGATTCGGCCGCCAACCGATCCAGACGCGGCGTTTGAATATGAGGATGTCCCATGAAGCTGTAATCGGCCCACGCCTGATCATCTGAAATGATCATGACCACGTTGGGCCGTTTTGACGACGTCTCCGAAGTCTTCACCCCTTCGGGCGCATGCGCGCAAGACCCCAGACACAAGGCCATCATCATCAAAGCACTGATCGCACGAAACATGTCTCATTCTCCGTCCGTGAGTCTTATTTTTCCGAAATTTCACTGGCCTGTCGCACCTCGGACCATTGCGATGCACCGATGATCGGCAGCGCAAAAGCCGTGACCTGCTCTTCGCGGTCAGTCCCGAGAGATTGGAAAACGAACCAGGATTGTTTTTTATGCTCCGGCATCGTGATGGATCCCGGACGGACCGTCCACAACCCCAGATGCAATCCGCCTTCGCGTTCGTGGTCGATCCATCGGTGATAGTGAAAGGCCTGAATCGAATCGAGCGTCTTGATCTTGTTCCAGGCATACGCCAGTGCCGCAGCCTGAATCGCCTGGTTTGATTCATTGTTATTGCGGGAATGAAATCCCTGTTCGGAAAGATGAATCACGCGCGGCCGTCCTGAAAATTGATTCTCAGGACGCTTCACCCATGCATCCAACACCTCGATATTCCGAAACGTGATGTAAGGCGTATCCAAATTCATTTGCGCCTTGGCATCCTGCCAGGTTTCAGGTCTGCCCAGATCCTGCGGATACGGGTGATACGCGATGCCCCAGTTAAAATCCCCTTCGGCTCGTCCATAGGCCTGAAGAATTTCAAGCAGATTCCGACCCGCATAAAAACGCGGATTATTCGGTTGATGTGATTCAGCCCAACTGTGCGTCAATGAAATAAACACTCGGGCATTCGGATCGTTCTGCCGCGCCGCAAAATGAGTCAGACGCATCGCGCGCACATAATCATCCATAAAAGCGTACGGCCCCTTTTCACCGGCATTGGTCCACACCCATCCGGCATCCACTTCGTTGTGAACGATCCACGTGGTGATACGACCAAACGCCGCATTCGGCTGACCGTATCGCTCGGCCAGAAAAGCCACGCACGCGGCATACGTGACGGCTCCTTCTGCCGTCGCCACATTCGCCATGCTGTAATGCCCGTCTTTGGCCTCGGGGTGTGTCAAAAGACGTCCAGTGATCACCTGACGATCCAGACGCGGCACAAGCAAAATAGCCACCACCGCCATGCCATGCTGATGTGCAAATTGCATCACACGATCATGCGCTGACAAACCGCGCCGACGCACATGCAACGTCGTGCCCGCATGATCAAACGCTATCGTGTCGTCCTCGGCCTGCGGTGCCAGTAGCCCGCCAAGGTTGATATTCACGGTGATATGCCGCACACCCAATTCAGCCAGATCCGGCAGCAATTGCGGATCCGGATGAATCCCATTGAGCCCTTTGATCGAATCCACGCGTACCGGCGGCAGATCCGGATGCTTCGCGGCACCAGCGACTTCCGTGGCCCAGACTGCATGACTCTGCGGCTGACCTTGATCGTCCGCCACCACCCATCGGGAGTAGAGACGATCACGGCCTTCCAAAAATCGCGGCATTTCCACATCGAATCGCCCATCGGCCTCCACGCGCAGGGGCATGCGCCGATCCAGCACCGCAGCCACCGTCGATTCGTGTGGCAGGCGTTCTGCCAATTGAGCTGAAGCGTCCTGCCGGGACAGCCTTCCGGACACACGCACACGCTGCTGATCCACCGACACGCGTTCGATCCGCGCTGGATACTTTTGCGCCAAATAAGTTTCAATGGCGCGATCCCGCTCGGTGGCCAGGGGATGATCGGCCCAGCTCACCGACGCAATCAGCACGCCGGCTAAAACCCAATGTGTTTGTGAACTCATGCGATTGATCCTTCAACTCAAACCAGCATTGAGTGTTGATCGAGGATCATATCGGATCATGCCACCACGAGAATGCTGCTCAAACACCCGCCCCCACAGCTTCAAGGATCAGGAAACCCTCTTCTTCGTGATGCTCGTGAATGCGTTCAATCATTTTTTTGAGACTCGGCCGCTGTGCCCGAATGTGATGCGACAACACACGACGGGCCATGGTCCAATCCTGATCAATCACCGCCGACAGAATGGCACGATGATGCTGCACCATGTCGTCCACCACTTCAGCGCCTGGTGCCGCATGTTCAAACAGTGTGGTGTAATACCGGCCGTGGCGATCGAAAAAATCGCGGATGTAGTAATTGTCACAGCGGTCGATCCAATAGCGATGCAGCCGGTTATCCAGGCGCGGCTCCGATCCGCGGCCGGCAGGAATATTCGCGGCGAGCATCGACTTCAAATCCCGCGTTTCAAGCCGATCGCGAGCCAGATCCAGCGCCTGAATTTCAAGCGTCTCGCGCACTTCAACGTAAGCACACATCTCCTCGTATCGAAACAAGCGGATGCGCCATCCACGGCGCGGCTCATGCACCAGCATGCCGGCCCCTGCCATGCGACTCAGAATGCGCCGCAAAACCGTGCGCCCGACGCCATAGCGTTCCGATGCAGCCTCTTCGCGTAGATAACCTTCCACGCCGCGTAAGCTCTGCAGCAGCACATCCCGCGTGATGACTTCTTCCCAGTTGCGGGCTGCCGGTGCAGGCGGTGGCGTCTGACCCCGCGCCGATCCATACCGATCCGGGTTCACGATCAACCGGCCGTTGCTGAGCTTCAACAGATCCTTGGCATCAATCAGATCATCGACCGCATGACGAATCGGTGTCACACTCACGCCGTAATGCGATCCCAGCGCGGCGAGTGTCAGCTTGGCGGGCATATCCGCACCCGAATCAATCCGGCGGCTGAGATCTTCACGAATCCGATCGGCAAGACGCATGGCGTGATCCTCTGCATTGAGAGACAGTTTGTGATTTCGCACCCGATGGCGGTGTGCAGGCAGGCCGACTATTATTGTGTACAAAATTATGTTATTGCACACACAAGGTCAAGTCCGTTTTACAAGGTCATCCTCGTGAAAATCACTCGTATCCAGGTTTTCCAAGTCGATTTACCCCTCAAAGAGGGGCGATACCAATGGTCAGACGGGCGCAGCGTGGATGTTTTCGACAGCACCGTGCTTCGGCTCGAAACCGACGCCGGCCTGACCGGGCACGGCGAAACCTGCCCACTCGGATCTGCCTATCTACCGGCTTATGCCGCCGGTCTGCGAACGGGACTCGCCGAACTGGCCCCCACCCTTCTCGGAATGAATCCCACAAACATCGGCCCCTTGCGCCGCGCCATGGAAGCCCGACTCAAAGGCCATCCCTATGTGAAAAGCGCGATCGACATGGCCTGCTGGGATCTGCTTGGTCAGGCGACCCAACGCCCCGTGTGCGATCTGCTCGGCGGGCGCGACGGCGAGCGCGTCGAACTCTACCGCGCCATCACACAAGGCTCGCCCGAAGCCATGGCGCAGAATGTTGCCGGCTATCGCGCCGAAGGTTACCGACGGTTTCAATTGAAAGTCGGGGGTGATCCCGATGTGGACATCGAAAGAATTCACGCCGTGCGATCGATTTTGAAAACCGGAGATCTGCTCATTGCCGATGCCAATTGCGGCTGGCTGCCCCATGAAGCGATGCGCGTGGTGCGCGCCGTGCGCGATCTCGATGTGTACATCGAACAGCCCTGCACCAGCTACGAACAGTGCCTTTCGATCCGGCAGCACACGGATCATCCTTTCATTCTGGATGAATGCATCGATTCGATTCCGATGCTGGTTCGCGCGATTCAGGATCGTGCCTGCGACGGCGTGAATCTCAAGATCAGCAAACTCGGCGGCCTCACGCCCGCACGGCTGGCACGCGACCTGTGCGTCGAACACGGCATCGCCATGACACTCGAAGATGCCTGGGGCGGCGACATCGTCACCGCAGCCATTGCGCACCTCGCCCACAGCACACCCGCCGATCTGCGTCTGACCGCGACTGATTTCAACAGCTATGTCACCGTAAAAATCGCCGATGGCGCTCCGGTCCGTGAACAAGGCGGCATGAAAGCTTCTGCCGCACCCGGCCTGGGCATCACACCCATTCACGATGCGCTGGGCGCCCCCGTGATCGATCTTTCGTAAAAACCCTCTTGAAGGACTGCACCATGACTTCTCCTTGGCAAGGCGTATTTCCTGCAGCTACCACACATTTCCATGACGATCAAAGCCTCGACCTGGCTTCCAACGCTCGACATCTGAACACCATGATCGATGCCGGCATTCACGGCCTGATCATGCTGGGCACCGTCGGTGAAAATTGCTCGATCGAGCCCGAAGAAAAACGCGAGATCCTGCGCATGGCGGTCGCCACCGTCGCCGGCCGCCTGCCTGTTCTCACGGGCGTGGCCGAAACCACCACGGCGCGCGCTATCCGCTTTGCGCGCGAAGCCCAGGCACTCGGCGTCGACGGCCTAATGCTGTTGCCGGGCATGGTCTATACGTCTGACGCTCGCGAAACCGTGGCGCATTTTCGCGCGGTGGCCCGCGCGGTCGATCTGCCCATCATGCTTTACAACAATCCGGTGTCGTACCGCGTCGATGTGCTACCCGAGCAATTCGAAGAACTGGCTGACGAACCCAATCTCGTGGCCATCAAGGAATCGAGCGAAAACCCGCGTCGCATCACCGATCTCTATAACGCCTTGGGCAATCGCTACACACTCTTGTGCGGCGTAGACGACCTGGCCCTCGAAGCCATTGCGCTCGGTGCCACCGGCTGGGTTTCAGGCTTGGTCAACGCCTTCCCGCATGAAAACCGATTGCTCTGGGATCTGGCCACCGCAGGGCATTACGAAGAAGCCCGCGCCGTCTACCGCTGGTATACCCCGCTTCTGCATCTCGATACCCATTCCAAACTGGTGCAATACATCAAGCTGGCGCAACAGACTTGCGGATACGGCAACGAAGTCGTGCGCGCGCCTCGATTACCGCTGATCGGCGAAGAACGCGAGCGTATCCAAAAGATCATCGACACCGCCATCGCCACGCGCCCCAATCTTCACATGCACACGCATTAATCGGAGAGCGCCCCGTGTATCACCCTGCTCTGCCTGATGACACGCGCCGCGCGGCGATCCTGCCTGTTGATTTCACCGCAGAAGATTTCGCGCGACGTCGTGCCAATATTTTTGAACACATCGGTTCCGCGACTGCGGTCATTTTCGGCGGTCTGACACCACCGGGATCCACCGCCTTCCGTCAGACCAACGACTTCTACTACCTCTGCGGCATCGAAGCTCCGCACGCCATCCTCCGACTCGACGGCAAGCGCGGCCTCACCACGCTTTACCTGCCACCCCGCGACGAAACCCACGAACGATGGGACGGGCCCAGTCTTTCAGCGCAAGATGTCGATCTGCTGATGGTCGCTTCAGGCGTGGACGCCGTGCGCGAACCGGCGGCACTGCTGTCGGATCTTCAGGGCAGCGACACCATTTGGACGCCCTTCGCCGAAGCGGAGGGAGCCTGCATGTACCAAGACACATTACGTGCTGCGCGCCGTCTGATCGATGCCGATCCGTGGTCGGCGCAGCCGAGTCTGGAGTCGTTTCGTCAAAATCTACTGCGCGATCGCACCGGCGCTGCGATCAAAGATCTGTCACCTCGACTCGCTGAATTACGCATGTTCAAAGACATCCGCGAATTGCAGGTCATGCAACGCGCCGGTGCCCTGTGCGCCAGCGCCACCGTGGCGGCCATGATGCATACGGCACCGGGTGTGTATGAATATGAACTGGCCGCCGTGGCCGAACACGTCTATCGCGCCGGCGGCGCACGCGGCAATGCCTACCGCGCCATCGTGCCCGGCGGCGCCAACATCTGGCACACTCATTACTTTCGCAACGACTGCCCGCTGAGAGACGGCGACCTGGTCCTCTTCGACTGCGCACCGGATCTAAATTACTACACCAGCGACATCGGCCGATACTGGCCTGTCAATGGTCGATACACGGATCGCCAGCGCCCGTCTCTACAACCTGGTGGTGACCTACCACAAGGTTTTGATCGAAGAAATGGCCCCCGGGCGCACACCACGCGAAATCCATGATGCTTCCGCCGCACGCATGCGCCGGTCATGGATGCCACGAGCTACGAAACCGAAGCCGAAGAGCGCGGCGTGCGTGCCATGCTGCAATTTCAAAAACTGCTAACCCATGGCGTCGGAATGACGGTTCACGATCACGGCCTTTGGCCTGAAGACAAACCGCTGCAGCCGGGTGTCGTCATCGCGGTGGATCCCCAATTATGGATCCCGGAAGAAAAGATCTATATCCGTTGCGAAGATACCGTGGCCCTCACCGCAGACCGTGTCGAAAATTTCACAGACGCAGCCCCCTTGGATCCCGACGCCATCGAACATACGCTTCAGACATCGCCCCGAAAGGCCATCGGAGTCTGAAGTGAATCCCGACAAGCCACATCGTGTGCAAGTGATCGATTCGCATACCGGCGGCGAACCCACGCGCCTCGTGATCGCCGGCGGCCCCGATCTGGGGAGCGGCTCAATGGCCGCTCGCCTGAAAAACTTCCAGACCCATCACGATCGATTTCGCTCGGCGGTGGTCAACGAGCCGCGCGGCTCTGACGTACTCGTCGGCGCCTTGCTGTGCGATCCGGTCGATCCCACCTGCGCGGCCGGCGTGATCTTCTTCAACAATGTGGGCATGCTCGGCATGTGCGGCCATGGCACCCTCGGTCTTTTGGTTTCCCTGGCGCACCTCGGGCGCCTCACTCCAGGATCACACCGCATTGAAACACCTGCAGGCGTGGTGCAAGCCACGCTCCATGACGCTCATCGCGTGACCGTGCGCAATGTGGCTTCGTACCGATACCGCACACAAGTGACGGTGGATGTTCCCGGCTATGGACCGATGACCGGTGACATCGCCTATGGCGGCAACTGGTTTTTTCTGGTGGCCGACCACCGCCAGACTCTGACCCTGAACAACCTTGCCGATCTGACCCATTGCGCTCAGGCGATTCGAAACGCACTGGGCCGGAACAACATCACCGGCGCCGACGGCGCAGAAATCGATCACATTGAATTGTTCGGACCGCCTTCCGGACCTCATGCCGACAGCCGAAACTTCGTCCTCTGCCCCGGCGGAGCCTATGACCGCTCGCCCTGCGGCACCGGCACCAGCGCCAAAATGGCTTGTCTGGCAGCCGACGGTAAACTGGTGCCCGGAACACCGTGGCGCCAGGAAAGCATCCTCGGCAGTCTGTTCGAAGGTTCGATTGAAATGCACGGCGATCAGATCATCCCCACACTCACCGGCACAGCACACGTCACCGGCGAAGCCACGCTGATCATGGACCCGACAGATCCATTGCGCGACGGCATTCGTGTGCCATCATGAAACCGCAACGCATCGTCATCATCGGTGGCGGCGTCATCGGTGGCTTCACGGCGTACTTTTTGGCCAAAGCCGGAAGATCCGTCACCCTCGTCGACGCCGGTGCCTTCGGCGAAGCCTGTTCGCACGGCAACTGCGGACTGGTCTGCCCCGGACACATTCCGCCACTGGCACGGCCCGGCGCGATGCGCCAGGCCATGGGTGCCCTGCTCAAGCCGCGTGGCCCTTTTCGAATCAAGCCTCGCCTGGATCCCGCACTCTGGTCCTGGCTGCTGGATTTCTCACGCCATTGCAATGTGGATGCCATGGTGCGATCCGGCCTGGCGCGACAAACACTGCTCGATTCTTCGATGGCGCTTTATCACACCATTCTCACCGAGCACCATCTCAACTGCGACTTTGAAACGCGCGGCTGCCTTTATGTCTACGGCAGCGAAAAAGGCATGTCGGCCTATGCCAAACTCGATGCCGAACTGCGCAGCACATTCGGCGATCGTGCAGGCGCACGGCGTTTGGATGCCGCAGAACTCATCGCACTCGAACCGGCACTTAAACCCGAAGTGGCAACCGGTGCCTATCTGCACGAACACGATGGCCACCTGCGTCCGGACCATTTGATGTCGGGCCTGCGCCACGTGCTTGAATCTCTGGGTGTTGAAATCATCGAACAGCGCCGCGTGGTGGGCCTGGCTCGTACCGACCGAAGAACGCAGGCCGCACTGACTTCGACCGGCTCAATCCCCGGCGATGCCTTTGTGATTGCGGCCGGAGCAGAATCTCCCGCCTTTGCGCGCGACCTGGGTTGTCGCCTGCCCATCCAGCCCGGCAAGGGTTACTCGATCACCATGCCGCGCCCGAAAGTCTGTCCGAACATCCCGATGATTTTTCAGGAATCAAAAGTCGCGGTCACACCTTGGGCTTCGGGTTACCGGATCGGATCCACCATGGAATTCGCCGGATACGATCGCTCTATTGCGCCCGAACGCATCCGCCTGCTCACCGAAGGTGCCCGGCATTACCTCAAAGACCCCGAAGCTGAACCGGTACTCGAAACCTGGTACGGCTGGCGCCCCATGACCCCCGATGGTTTACCCCGCCTCGGGCGATCCCCCGCACTGGATAACACCTGGGTGGCTGCCGGTCACAACATGGTGGGCATTTCAATGGGACCGGCCTCGGGACGCCTGATGGCCGAACTGATCACCGGCCAGACGCCTCATCTCGACCCGACACCCTTCGCGCCTCGTCCGTAACCAAAAAGTGAATATGCCGGATGTGATGCAAACCGGGACAAATCTTTTTAAAATTTTTTAACGACGCTGTTAAACAAACTGCTTTCATACCCTTAACATGTTGACCAGGCACGACCCTCTCGTGTCGTTCACCACCCCGGTGAACACCGTCCAACCCCGGACGGCCAAAGAGATAAACCCATTAATTGGGGAGCCTTATGAACGCTCGACTTCTTCGTATTCTGTTGCCCGTCCTTACCGTTTGCGCGACGTTGTCTGCGGCACCCAGCGTGACCGGTGTTCCGCTGGATGACATTCAAAAGCGATCGGCAGAAATCGACCGCATTCTTGCCAAAGCCTGGGCTGAAAAAGGCGAACGAGCCAATGGTTCGATTTCCAATGAAATTTTCTTGAGACGCGCCTATTTGCGCATCGTCGGGCGCATTCCCACTCTCGAAGAAGCCGTGCGTTTTCTTCAGAAGCCCGACCGCGCCACACTGATTGATGAACTGCTCGACTCTGACGGCTACGTCAGTCACAACTTCAACCGCTGGGCAGACCGCCTTCGCATTCTCAGCGATCCGGACGATACCCAGCTGCCTTCAAGTCCGTATCTCGACTACGTGAAGAAAAGCCTCAAGGCGAACAAGCCCTACGACAAGTGGGTGCATGAGATGCTCACCGCCGAAGGCTACGAATGGGAAAACGGTGCCGCCGGTTACTGGATGCGTGACTTCCAGATGCCGCTCGATGCCATGAGCAACACCATTCAGTTGTTCCTCGGTACTCAGATTCAATGTGCCCAATGCCACGATCATCCATTCGACAAATGGACGCAGCGCGAGTTCTACGAAGTCGCGGCATTCACCTACGGCGTGCAGACACGCAACCGCGACATGCTGCCCAAAGGTGTTAAGGAATATCAAGATCTGAAGAAGGGCAATGACACTTTCAATCAGGTCGGCAACGGCCTGGGCCTGAATGACTTCGATCGCCAAGTCGCCGTCAAGGATGTCGCCCTCAAGCTCCCTCATAACTACAAGTACAAAGACGGCAAACCTGGCGATACGATCGAGCCGCTGACACTCTTCGGTGATTCGCCCAAATTTGATTCGGGTGCCAAAAGCCGTGTACAAGCCTTCGCAAGCTGGGTCACCAACCCCAAAACCCCGCGATTTGCAACAGTGGTCTCCAACCGTTTGTGGAAAGACGCCTTCGGTCGCGGCCTGATGGAACCCGTCGATGATCTGACGGACGACTCGAAGGCTGACATTCCCGAACTGATGGACTATCTGTCCGAACAAATGATCGATCTGAAGTTCGATCTCAAGCAATATCTCCGCATGATCTACAACACCAAGGCCTTTGAACAGGCTTCGGCCAAAGACGATCTGCCCAATGGCGAACCGTACTACTTCACCGGCCCCATTCTGCAGCGCATGTCGGCCGAGCAGTTCTGGGATTCAGTGGTCACACTGATCATCCCCGACCCCGACAAGCGCCAGGGTTATGATCGCGGTGACTATCGCCTCGGACTCATGAAGAAGCACAAGAACATGAGCGGCGGACAATTGTTCGACATCGTCAAGAAAGCCGCGGCTGATCGCGACCGCATGATGATGATGGGCCGCGGCGACGGCCGCGCTCCCAACGACGGCCGCTGGAATGGGTATGACCCGGGCATCACCCGCGCTTCCGAATTGCCATCGCCGGCACCTCTCGGACATTTCCTGCGACAGTTCGGCCAATCCGAACGCGCCTCGATCGATGGCGCCATTGACGACCCGAACATTTCGCAAGTGCTTGAAACATTCAACGGGTACATGTTCGAGCAGGTCACCGACAATAACGCCATGGTCTGGCGCAACCTTGAGAAATTTGAAAAGAGCAAGGTGCAGGCACTGTTCATCAGTGTGCTGAGCCGCAAACCCTCTTCGGCCGAAAGCCGCTACACCGGCAAGGTCATGCAGCTCAAGAGCGAACGAGAAGGCCAGTCCGCACTGATCTGGGCCTTGCTGAACACACGTCAATTCTCGTTCATTCAGTAATCCGAACGATCCATCGAAACCCTGACGGCCCGGCATCACATCATGCCGGGCCGTTTTTAATTCCAAAGCCTTTAATATCTCAAGACCATCACCGTCTTTCCCACGCCCACTGATTGAATGGTTAAAATCACAACATGACGCATTGCCGTGCTTGGTCTTTTTATCTCGCTCCGATTCTCATCGGCATCGCCACCATCAATGCGGCCGATTCGGATCACGTTCTCAAACCTCTGTACATCGACAATGGCGCACTTCGTCTGGGCGTGGACCTGTCTTCCGGTGGAAGCGTATTTTTCCTTTCCGAATCCACCACAAAGCGCAATCTGCTTAATCACTATGACCGCGGCCGCTTCATTCAGCAGTCTTACTACGGCGATGAAGATGGATCGATATGGAACGGCAAGCCCTGGCGATGGAATCCCGTTCAGGGCGGTGACTGGCGCGGCAAACCGGCCCGCGTGCTTGAGCAAAAACACGATGCCGATTCACTGTTCATTAAAAGCGTGCCCGTCAACTGGGCAGGCGGCCAGGACATCACAGATGTCGCACTGACACAGACGGTCCAATTGAAATCACAGGTCGCTCATATCCACTACACCATGACATACGCAGGTAAAAATACGCATCAACCACGCCACCAGGAATTGCCGGCGGTGTTTGTCGACTACGCGTTACCGAATCTGGTGATGTACACCGGCGATCAACCATGGACGCGAGCCGAGCTGACCCGCGTCGTTCCAGGCTGGCCCAATCAAACACAACATGCCGATGAACGATGGGCCGCCTATGTCGACGACCATGACTGGGGCATTGGTGTTTATTTTCCTGACAGCTCGAAAGAACTGACCACGTATCGCTTTGAAGGCGCTACAGGACCGACAGGTTCCGGCTGTTCGTACTTCGCACCGGTGCGCACACTTGGCATCACACCGGGCTTGCACTTCACCTATGACGTTTATCTGACGATCGGTCGCCTGGATGATATTCACACGCGATTTGACGTCATCAGACGCACCCTCTCAGTGCCGACGCCTTGATCACGGCGACCGCTTGCCGCGGAACCGGCGCCCCCACACACGCTGCGCTTCATGCATTCCACATCTGCGACATGGCTTCAGCACGCTCCGGATGCTGATCTGCAAGATCCTTCAATTCCGTACGGTCGACTTCCAGATGATAAAGCTCCCAAGGCTTGTTCTTCGCAGCCACCAGCTTCCATCCACCTGCAATGATGGATCGCCCGCCTTCGTGCTCGAAGCAAAGAGCTTCGTGTGATGTGCGCATTTCCTCCCGGAAAATCGGCGCCAGACTTTTACCTTCCACAGGCGCGATGACGTGATCGCCGTATTTTTCAGGATAGGCCGCGCCTGCCAACTCCAATGCAGTCGGCATGATGTCGATCACATGGCCGATCTGATGCGTGAATGATCCAGGCGTCGTCTTCAACCCAGCCGGCCAATGAACAATCAACGGTGTGTGACAACCCCCTTCGTAGGATTCCTTCTTCCAATAACGAAACGGCGTATTCGCCGCATTCGCCCACCAGGAACCGATGCCCGTATACGTGGTTTCGGCGCCGGGAGCCTGAGTGCCGCGATAGATCACCGGCGTGCCATCCCGTGTGGTGGCCGTCCGATCGTAACCCGGACCACCGGGAACTTCGGGCGACGCACCATTGTCGGCAAGCACGAGAATCACCGTGTTTTCATAGCGTCCGGCCACCTTGAGCGCCGCAACCAGTTGCCCCACGCCTTGGTCCACACGATCAACCATCGCCGCATGCGCCCGCATCTTCGAGGCTTGGTATCGACGTTGCTCTTCGGAGAGATCAAACCAGTCCGAACCATGTCCATGCAATGGTGGCAGTGGCGACATCACGGGATCCACCAAGCCCATTTCGACCTGACGAGCATAACGACGCTGTCGCAGTGCGTGCCATCCTTCTTCATACATGCCTTTATATTTCGCGATGTCTTCGGGCAGCGCATGCAACGGCCAGTGCGGCGCCGTATGAGCGACATATAAAAAGAATGGTTTGTCCTCCTTCGCAAAAGCCTGCACGTATTCAACCGACTTCGCGTTGATGGCATTCGTGATGTAATAACCTTCAGACACGTCGCGCACCGGCTCCAGGCCGTCGACCAGTGAAAATGGATCAAAATAGTTCACCACACCCCACACGATGCCGTAATGCTTTTCAAAGCCACGATTCACTGGGTATGACTTCAAATCAGCAAACGGCATCCCCGGATCATGACGATGATCCAGCCATGCCTGATGTTTTGTTTTATCTTTGAGTACCGGGGTTTCCGAGAGATGCCACTTGCCGACCATTCCCGTGTGATAGCCGGCAGCGCCCAGCGCCTCGGCCATCGTCACTCCATGGTGCGTCAGACTTCTTCCGTTGAACTGCAAGCCCACCTGATGCGGATAAAGCCCGGTCAGCAATGCGGCCCGCGTCGGACAGCATCGCGAAGCATTGTAAAACCGCGTGAAACGCAGTCCTTTTTCGGCCAGCGCATTGATATTCGGCGTTCGGATTTCGCCGCCATAACACCCCAGATCTGAATACCCCAGATCATCCAGCATGATGATGACCAGGTCGGGCCGATGAACCACGGCATGGGCCATCGCAGTCATCCCGCCGAAAATTGCCATCACCATGACAACGAATCGAACACCATGATTCTTAAAACGCCTCATGGCATGACCTCCTGAAGCATTCGTATCCCACGGGCATGATGAATACGCGCCACTTTGTTAGTCAGGGCCACCACCAGTTTTTCCAAAGGCGATTCAGCGATGCGATTGTGAGCTTCCTGAAGATCGCTGCGCAATTCGTACAACTCACGCGGATGCACCTCACCCCGCATCAGCAGACCTTCATCCACCAGCAACTTCCACTGCCCTGGGATTTTCTGCCCTTCAATGATCGGATCATCCATTCGAATCGCCAGCCACGCCGCAGCAGGATTATTGGCATTCCCCTTGGCAACGCCTTCGTTGTGATCGTTGTGAATCAGAGGTGTCCGGGCGCCGGAAACTGAATGACCGCGCCAGACGGCCAACATGCTGGCACTGTCTTCGGCACCATCTTCGGGCAAAGAGGCTCCGGTTAATTCGGCCAATGTCGCAAAAAGGTCCACATGACTGATCGGTGATTCCGAAGATATGCCGGGCGTCTCCGAACGACCGTCACCGATTTCACCCAGCGGCCATGACACCAGAAAAGGCACGCGATGCCCACCTTCATAGACCGATCCCTTGTGACTGCGCAACGGCCCGGTGGCAACTTTGGATTTGATTTCAGCACCGTTATCACTTGTAAAAACAACCAGCGTGTTCTCGATCAATTGATGCCCCGAACGACGCGGATCATCCCGGGATGCCAGAAAATCCAACACAAGCCCCAACGCCACATCGTTTTCATAGATGAAATCAGACCGTGCCCCACCGGGATGGCTGCGTCCACGCACCGGATGACCGGCAATGGATTCAGCAGGATCATGACTCGCATGATTGGCATGGGCCGCGTAATATAGAAAAAACGGTTTGGTTCGAAATTGCTGATCCGCCAGATGCTCATTCAGAAATCGTATGGCCATCTCGTAATTCTTCGGACCCGTTTCATTCAAGACGTATTGCGCCGCATCCACCGCGTGAGCACCAATGGCCGCCACCACACGATCACCCCACAACCACCCTTGCGGCTTCGATGTGGGATGACTGCGCGCCGTGCCATGAAAGAAATCAAAGCCATGATTCAATGGGCCATCGGCAATCCCTCTTCGAAAATCGGATGCTTCGTATTTTGCTGCGGGCTGTCCAGTTTCGTCGCGATAAATCAGACCGACATGCCACTTGCCGGTCATGCCCGTGCGATAACCCTGTTCGCGCAACATCGTGGCGATCGTCGGACGATCCGGTTCAATGAGCGGATCTGCCTGCGGCCCCCACAACACGCTGTATTTCAATCGCGTGCGCCAACTGTATCGCCCACTCAGCAGCGTATAGCGTGAGGCGGAGCATCGCGATGAAGGACTGTGCGCATCAGTGAAGCGAATCCCCATGCGCGCCAGCCGATCCATGGCCGGTGTTTTCACCTGAACCGCATCAGCATTGCCCGTGAAATCCTGATACGCACTTGTATCACCGACGCCCATGTCATCGGCCATCATGATGATAATATTGGGATGCTCTGCTCCGACGGCAGCCATGCCGCATGCGGCGCATAAACCCATCCAGAAACAGCCTGCCCACACGAGTACGCCGGATCGATCCCATGCAAGCATGGCATTGACTCGGTCGATGGATAACATGATGTGATGCCGTGATTTCATAAGTGCGGCCTTTTATTTTTTGCGCTTTTTTCCACCATGCTGATGATCCATGGCTTCGAGTTCGGTGGCCTGCCCGCGATCCCCTTGCGATTTCATCCAGGCATCCAGCTTTGCGGCTCAATTCGGCTTTGATGGCTTTTACCCTCGGATCGTCTGTCAGATTGGTCCATTCGTAGGGATCGGCCTGAAGGTCATACAATTCTTCAGCGGGACGATGCTGATAACGCCGAACTTTGTCGGCCGCATCTGCATCTCCAGACTTGGCCTTGGCCACCCACGACTTGAAATGGTCGCTTTGGGTCGCGGCATTTGAGAAGACCACTTCAGGTGTCAGATTTCGGACGTATTTGTATCGTTCGCCGCGCACCGATCGAATGCCGTAGTGATCCGATCCGTTGATGATGCCGCGCGTGGTGTGAATGCCATACACGTGCGTCTTATGGGTTGTGGTTTTTCCCGTCAGAACGGGGAAGCAAGCCTCTGCCATCCAGCACCGAATCCGGCGTCGCACCGGCCGCCTCGATGAAAGTCGGCAACACATCGACATATTCGATCATCGCATCGCTGACCGATCCCGCTGCAATTTGACTCGGCCAGCGTGCAATGAATGCGCTTTGCAAACCCGTTTCGTAGCAGGTCCATTTGCCGAATGGAAAACTCGAACCCTGCTCACTGACCACAATCACCAGTGTGTTTTCAGACAGCCCGTGCTTGTCGAGCATCGCAAGAATTTCACCCACCTGTCCGTCGTAATAGGTGAGTTCCGCGAGGTATTTTGACATGTCCTGCCGTGTCTCTGGCGTATCCACGAAGTAAGTCGGTAGCTTCACCTGACCGGGCGGATAGCGCGACGCATCACCTTTGTTCCATGGCGAGTGCGGTTCGTTGGAACAGGCGAACAGGCAAAACGGCGCGCGAGCAGCTTTCGATTCACCGAATAATTTGTCGATGGCCGCCATATCCGGATTGTTATCTTTGCCTGAGTATTCAAAATCGAAAATCGACTTCGGCGCAATGTGCGTCTTGCCTGAAAGCGCCACGCGGTACCCCAGAGGCTTGAGATACTGCACCACACTGCGCGTTCCGGGTTTGACAAAGGTGTGATTGGGATACGCCCCACTTTTCACTGGGTACAGGCCTGTGTAAATGTTGTGCCGCGTGGGTGAACACATCGGCGCTGCCTGAAAACAACGCGTAAACCGCATCCCCTCAGACGCAAGGCGATCGATGTTCGGCGTATGCGCCTGCCCGCCGTAACAGCCCAGATCCCGATACGTGCAATCATCGGCCATCACGAAAACAAAGTTCGGTTTGGCCTGCGCCGGCGTAACCCCCAGAATCATGGCCGTGACACTGATGATGAATCCACGCATCCATCGCCCAAGGCGTTCCTGCACCCGAATGAACCGCACGCGGGACAACTCGGGCAAGGGATGGGGCACCCGCGAAGCCCCTTGATGTCGCGTAGAAATCACTTGGACTTTCATGGCTTGGCGCCCTTTTCAGAAGCCGCATCACTCCGAATTCCCGCATCCGCAGGCATCTCGGCATTCCAATTCGAGAGAGCTGCTTTCATATCGGCCACAAGCTTCGGATGTTCATGAACCACATTGCGCGTTTCGGCCTTATCGGTATCCAAGTCATACAACTGAGACTCGCTACCATCGTAATTCACTAAATACTTCCACTTACCCAGACGCACGGCCAGATCCGGATTATCTTCCTGCTTGCTGCCGGGGCGATCAGGCGGGCGCCGCCAGAAAATCGGCGCGACACGACTGCGTTTTTCCTTGCCGAGAAGTGTCGGAGCTAGATTTTCACCATCCAACACGTGATCTTTCGACAACGGCGTTTGCGTCAATGCATAAAGCGATCGGTTCACATCCAGTGCGCAAAGAAGCGACTGCTCGTTGGTGGTCCCACGCGCATCCGGATCAATCCAACCCGGCCCCCAAACGATCAAGGGTGATCGAATTCCCCCTTCGTACAGCCACGTCTTCGCACCGCGCAATGGATCGGAAGATCCCGCACCCTCTTCATGACCATTATCCGACATGACCAGAATCAGCGTGTTTTGACGCAGCGCCGGATCATCTCGAATTCGATCGAACAATTTTCCAAGCTGTCGATCCATCGCGTGAAGTACGGCATAATAAAGCGTGCGTTTGCCGCCATCGCCCCACTGACTCACCGGCGGCCAAAACGGGCTGTGTACATCGTCAGGCCAGAGGTTGATGCAAAAGGGTTTATTGTCTTTTTGTGCCTGGTCGACAAACGAAAGCGCTGCATCGACAAATCCCCCGGTGATCTCAGATCGCTGCATCCACGTGACCGGATCACCGAGACGAACGGCATCCGCCCAGATCCGCCCGGGTTTGTCCTGTCCAGGCTTGAGTGTGAGCGGCAGAAGCTTGGCCCCCATACCCTCAAAATTGGTCAGCGCGACATCGAATCCGTAATCGGTGATCGGCGGCGCATCATCGACGTCACGTTGCCCCCCCATATGCCACTTGCCGAAATGTCCTGTCGCATAGCCGGCCCGTTGCAATTCGCGCACCAGAATGGGGGCCTGAGGATCAAGCCATTGTGCCATCCCGCGCTGCGTATTCATTTTTCGATTGGACAGATAGGACGTGATTTTCCAGCGATGAGGATATTGCCCCGTGGTTAGTGCCACACGCGACGGCGAACAAATGGGCGCCATGACATAAAAGTTCGTGAATCGAATTCCCTCAGATGCCAGTCGGTCGATGTGATCGGTTTTGGTGCGTGTCCCTCCGAAGCAGGACAAATCCGACCAACCCATGTCATCAATGAATACCGTGATGATGTTGGGTCTTTCTTGCGCCCGAACACTCGACAGAGACCCACTCACCCAAAAACCAAGTATCAACAACATGCCGATGGGAAGGCTGGACCCTCTCCTGCAATGCCGGTGTGATTGCTCTGATTTGAACTGGCTCACGGGTCCACCTCCCAGCAGATCACTCGTCCGGAATGGTCGCGCTGCAAATTATAAACGTAGATCTATATATCAAATTGCATGGATACGCCGTTTTTTTACGACACCTAACCCCTTGAATGAAAAGAATTAAAAAGGGCCCGCCAAATGGCGGGCCCTTTGAAATCATCCGAAACGAAGTCGCACTACTCACCTGATTCAGGGAGCGATTCAGCCTCACCGGTATCCGCGGCCTGAGCATAAGCCTCGGCGGCTTCTGCGGCCTGATCCTCACTGAGGATTTCATCCGGCAGCTCGGCACCAAGCGCTTCGGCCGCCACTGCCGCATCAGCCAGAATCTGCTCTTCGGTCTGAGCTTCTTCCGCAGGCGGCTCAGCCAATTTGGTCATCCGTAGCTGGGCATACGGCTTGAAGCCGGTGCCTGCCGGGATCAGGTGACCCAGCAAAACGTTTTCCTTGAGCCCGATCAGCTCGTCGATTCGACCGGCCAGTGCGGCCTCGGTGAGCACCTTCGTGGTTTCCTGGAAACTGGCACCACTGAGCCATGATTCGCTCTGCAAAGATGCCTTGGTGATGCCAAGCAAAAGCGTACGCCCGGTGGCGGGCTTGGGACGCTTGGTTTTTGCGCCTTCCTTACCTTCGGCTTCAGCCATGGCATTGGCTTCTTTCATCTGCTCCTTCTCGACGACCGCGCCCACCGGAACAGTTGTTCCACCCGGCTCGACCACCTTCACCGATTTGGCCAACCGTGAATTTTCTCCACGGAATCGGAACTTATCGACGATGTCGAACGGCAGAATGTCGGTATCACCCGTGCTCTCCACACGCACCTTGCGGAGCATCTGAGCCAGAATGATTTCGATGTGCTTATCATTGATCGGCACACCTTGGGCACGATACACGTTCTGAATTTCTTCAAGCAGATACGTATAGAGCGCTTCATCACCCTTGATGCGCAGAATGTCATGCGGAATCATCGGGCCGTCGATCAGCGGATCACCGGCCGTCACATAATCACCCGTGTGCACCAGCAAGTGGCGATCACGCGGCACATGATGTTCTTTCTCAAGACCGGCTTCCGAGCGGATGAATTAACTCAAAGTTTAATTCGCCTGGTAGATGAAAATGGAATGGACTGGATGTATGCAAATTGCAGTGCCACAGCTCAAAGAGGTGCATTGGATTGGAGACATAAGTTCAGAGAAGCTGTAATCCCCGTTTTTGACGATCTATATGATAGTGTTAAATCGGGACAGGAAACAAGAGTAGTTTTAGATAGAACTGGTAGTGTAAACTATAGAGAAGAACTGGAAGCAGAGCTCAAAGAAATGAGAGAATCAGAATTATGGCAAACCGGGGAGCAGGTAAGAAAACTAAGACCCCAGAATTAGCCTGTTTTGAATCATCAAATTTCATCTGACAATCATAAATTAAATTTCAAAATATAATTTCATAAAACATATGGACGAACAAGTTTTTATTTTCGACACTACGCTTAGAGATGGAGAACAGGTTCCTGGATGTCAACTTAATACAGTTGAGAAAATAGAGGTAGCCAAGAATCTTGAAGCTCTTGGAGTGGATATTATTGAGGCAGGTTTCCCAATTTCAAGTCCTGGTGATTTTTCATCTGTGGTTGAAATGTCAAAAGTTGTCAGAAAGCCTGTTATCTGTGCTCTGACCAGAGCGGTTGAGCAAGATATAGATGTAGCAGCTGAATCACTTAAATACGCTGAAAGAAAACGTATACATACTGGAATTGGCACCTCTTATTTTCATATTAACTACAAATTAAATTCAACTCAGGATGAAATTCTGGATAGGGCGAAAGCCGCTGTTAAGTATGCCAAAAAGTATGTTGAAGATGTTGAGTTTTATGCTGAGGATGCCGGAAGAACTGAAAATGAATACCTTGCCCGTGTGGTTGAAGGTGTAATTGCTGCCGGTGCAACTGTTGTTAATATCCCAGATACCACAGGTTATTGTTTACCGGATGAGTACGGAGCAA
>CALOAZ010000060.1:0-6252 GCA_942491355.1 uncultured Phycisphaeraceae bacterium | reverse complement strand
TTCTCGATCGCGCCCACGCGAGCAAGGCCCGGACCGATACTGAAGATGCAGGCAATGGAGGCGGTGGACGAGGTGGTGTAGTCGCATTCGGTTCCTTCAAAGGTCTGAACCAGAATCGAACCGAGCGCCACAAGCAGCACGATGCCGAGAATGTAGACCAGCACCGCTAGTTTCAGATCGTTGTCAATCACGGCTTTGCCAATGCGTGTAGGTCTCACGACATTGGACGAAAAGCCTTCTCGACTTCTGAAAACAGAATTTTAATGGCGATCCAAAGCGCACGACTTTGATGCCGCCGCCGGTGGATCCCGCGCAGCCACCGATGAACATCAGGCCCACCAATACGGCCTGGGCGATGAAAGGCCACACATTGAAATCGGCCGTGCCGAAGCCCGTGGTGGTGATGATGGACGCCACCGCAAATACGCCGTGTTCGGTCGCGGCACCGACCGACGCATCGATTTGCTGTCCGCCGGTGGTGAGCAGCGGCTCGCCCGCAAAGATTAAGGAGGCGACGACAATCAGTGAGCCGCCGGAAAACAGTGCCAGGTACAGGCGCAGTTCCGTGTCTTTCCAGATGGAGTTGAAAGCGCCGCGCATGGCGTGGTAGTAAAGCCCGAAGTTCACACCGGCGAGCACCATGAAGACGATCACCACGAGGTTCACCGCGAGACCGTAATCAGGCGCGCCGACACTGGCATTGCGTGTGGAAAAGCCGCCGGTGGCCACGGTGGCGAACGTGTGGCAAACACTTTCAAAAAGAGACATGCCGCAACACAGCAGCGCCACAATCTGTGCCGCCGTCAGCACCATGTAAATGGTCCAGAGGATGCGGGCTGTTTCTTTGATGCGCGGTTTCACGCCGGCATGGGTCGGCCCTGGCGCTTCCACGTGAAAGATTTTTTTGCCGCCGACGCCGAGCGTGGGAAGCACAGCCACGAAGAGCACGACGATGCCCAGGCCGCCGAGCCAGTGTGTGAGCGCCCGCCAGAGCAGCAGGCCGCGCGGCATGCTGTCGATGTCGCTGAGGACGGTGGCCCCGGTGGTGGTCAGGCCGCTCATGGCTTCGAAGTAGCAATCGACGAAGCCGCGTGAAAGCATGCGTGTCGGTGATTTTCGGATGCACATGCGCCCAGATATAGAACGGCAATGCGGCCAGCGCCGCGCCCAATAACCAGCTTGCGGTAACCAGAATCATGGCTTCGCGCCGGCCGAAGTTGTCGTGGCGGCCGCGCAGTCCGGCGAACCACATTACGCCACCGGTCAAAAATCCGGCGCCGGCGCTGCCGAGCAACGCTTCGGTGGCTTCGGGTGGTGCTCCCCACCAGAGCCAGTCGACAGCTTCCCAGATCGAGACACCCATGAGGATGCCGCTGAGGACGATCAGCAGAAGGCCGAGCTGGTTGGAGATGAAGCGATAATTCATGGTGTTCAGTCGATAAACGCCGCGCGGAGGCGGGCTTCCTGACCGTGGCGACCGATGCAGATCAGTGTGTCGCCGGCATGAATCACATCATCGGCGCTGGGCACATGAATGTCTTCTTCGTGATTGATGGCCGCGACCATCCAGTCCGGACTCAGCGCAGTTGCTTGAGCGATTGCCCCACCACTTCTGCGCCGGGCGCGACGATCACGCGATACATGTCGATCACACCTTCGGCCAGCGAGGCTCTCAAGACCAGAGGTGCCGTGTTGAGATGGCGCTCAATCTGCCCCACCGCAATGATGCGCGGACTGAAGGCGTGGTCAATGCCGACGCGGCCCATCAGCGGCACGTAGCGCGGTCGCTGCACGACGGCGAGGACCTGATCCACGCCGGCTGATTTGGCCCAGGCGCAACCCAGAATATTGTGTTCGTCGTCTTCGGAAAGACCGATGAAGGCATCCGCCTCGCCGATGCGCTCCTCATCAAACACCGAGGCGTCGGTAGGGTCGGCGTGGACCACGGTCACCCAGTCGAGTTTTTCAGCGAGTGCTTCAGCCCGACGTCGATCGGTTTCAAACAAGCGGATGGAGAAGGGACGATCGCGCATCGCGCGACAGAGCCAGACGCCCATGGCCGATCCACCCATGACCACCACGCGACGGCGGCGCACTTCTTCGCGCTGGAATAAACGGCGGCCTTCTTCGAAGACTTCACGGTTCCCCACAAGGATGACCGAGTCGCCGTCATAAAATTCAGTGGTGGCCAGCGGCAAAAAAGCGGCGTTGCCCCGGCGCACCGCCGCCAGGCGCACGCCGGCGGGCATGCGCAATTCGACGACGGTTTTTCCGATGGCCGTGGCGCCCGGTGTGACCGCAAACTCCTGCATTTCAATCAGGCCCGAGGCGTAGTTGGCAATGGCCGTGGCCGAAGGATTGCACAGAACGGACGTGACCGTTTGCGCCGTGGCATATTCCGGGCAGATCAATCGGTCGATGCCCAGATGCCGGCCGTAGTCGAAAAGATCCTTGTTGAAAAAAGGACTGTGATGCACACGGGCCACGGTGCGCCCGGCCCCAAGACCGCATGCCACCGAGGCCGTCAGCAGATTCAATTCATCGTGTTCGGTGGCGGCGACCACGGCGCAGTTGTCACTATTGGCGCCCGCATCCAGCAGAATGCCGGCCGTCGCGCAGTTGCCGGTGAGCGTGCGCACATCCATCTGCTCTTCGATGGCTTCGAGACGCTCGCGCTTCTGATCGATCACGGTGATGTTATGACCGGCTGCGGTGAGCGCTTCTGCCGCGTATGTCCCCACCTGGCCGGCACCGCAAATCACAACGTCCATGGCGGCAATTGTATCGCGCCTGACAATTCTCCACCGGAGCGCAAGAAAAACCCCCGGCCTGCGCGGCCGGGGGTTTAAAAAGAGGCAGGGTTTTCAAATCTGGTTCGATCAGGCTTCGCCACCGGAGCGGGATCCGTCGGCAATTGCTTGATCCGCATGGGTGACGGAATGGGAGCCAGCTTCATGTCCGCTGGAATCGAGATCAACCGCTTTGTAGCCACCCTTTGATTTGAAGTAGAGGAACAGGATGACATAGCAGGCGAGCATGAACATTGGGAACGTAGCCATCTAGCCCAGCGCATCAAATTGACCGGCCTGGTTGGCTGCAGCCAGAGCGGTTTTGCCTTCTTCGGCAGTGACGGTGGCGGCCTTTTCGGGATCAATCGCCTTGTAATCACCGAGTACGTAGGTGCGGTCAACCAGCACCACCTGTGCAATTTCAGCATGCTTGGTTTGGAGTTCGGAGCTGGCGGTTTTTTCTTGCAGAGCGCCGATGAAGGGGAAGCCCAGAACGCCGACGGCGATCATGCCGATGCCGGAGATGGCGTTCAACGTCAGCGCGCCACCCTTCGGGCACTGTTCGGCGGTCACGCCGAGCATGGTCGGCCAGAAGAATGTTTTACCGAAGCCGTACAGCGTGGCGGCAGCGAAGATGATGCCCAAGCCTGAGCCGCCTGTTTTGGAAAGAGCGAACAGACCGGCGATCGCCAGCACGGCGCTGGTGACCAGCAGGCCGATCGGCGAAAGACTGTGCACGATTGGACCGGCGAAGAATCGTAACACCATCATGATGGCCGAGGTGTAGACCAATACCCAGCCGGCATTGAAGCCGGCTTCTTTCATCGGGTGTTCCATCAGACCGCCGATCCAGCCATCGGTACCGATTTCGGTCGTGGCCAGCGGCATCATGATGATGATGAGGAAAGCCATGATCGGACGACCGAAACTTTGGGTGTAGATGCCGAAGGCGATGGTCACTACAGCCGTGAGGCCCCAGAGTACGCCTTGGCCGTAGCCGAAGACTTGGCCAAGCTGGGCAAAGATCAGGCCGAAGGCCACTAACGCACCAAATCCACCGAATTCAGCAAGCATTTCACGGTAGCTCACACCGGCGGCTTCACGTTCGTTGACCGGGAACTTGGCACCGATGAGCATGACGACATAAATCACCGCCGGGATGGCAATGATGCCGAGTACCAGCAGCCAATTGCCAGTGGCGGCGGTATCGGCCATGGCGATGGTCATCAGACCCGCGATCACCAGACCACCTGGCCAGCCGGCGTGCAGAATGTTCAGCCATTTGGTCTTTTCTTTGCTGAACATGGTGGCGACAACGGGATTGATGAAGGCTTCAACCGTGCCGTTGCCCAGACCGAGGATGATGCTGCCCCAGTAAAGAAGGTTGTAACCTTTCATCTGTGCGGCTTTGAGGGCTTCGCCTTCCACGCCCTGAATGGCACCGTAGGCCATCGCGGCCATGACCAGATAGATGGCGTAGCATGCGAACGAGAAAAGCATCGCGACGCGGTAGCCGATCTTGTCGATGATCAAGCTGAAGAGAATGATGGAGATGGCGAACGGCCAGATGCCCGCGCCTTTCAGCGCACCGATGGTGCCTTTATCGATGCCGAAGTCCAGACCGAAGCGGACATCGCAAAGATACATGCGGCTGAAGAAGGCGAACGATGTCGTAATGAGGGCGACGAAACACCCCCAGAAGACAATTTTGTCATTTTTAGCGTTGTCGGACATCTAACGTGTCTCCGTGGTATGGCCGTTGAGATTTGGCGCGGAATTCAGCCGGAGCGCGGGACCGCGACAATTTCGGCAGAAGCTAATCGCGGGGCAGAAGCGTGTCAATTTCTTGTCAATGCTGGACTTGTCGATTTCTCTGTGCAAATCCGCCTTCGATACGGGTATTTCCGGAGGCCACGCTGGAGCCTCGGTCGTAAGCGATTAGAATAAAAGAGATTGCAGTCAGATGGGGCCGCCAGTGAAGACGCCGGACACATCCATCGATCTCTGGAAAGAAACAGTCAGCGGCAAATATTTCTGGCTGCTGCTGTCGTTGCTGGTGATGGTGCTGATCGGGCCCCTGTTCAGCCATCTGAGCTACGGCCGTTACTTCACGGAGATCATCCATACCTGCGTGTTGATGGGCGCGGTGTATGTGATCATTCGCAATCACCGGCATTTGATGTTGGTGATCTTTGCCACACTCGGTGCGGGCTCGCTCAAACTGGTGTTGCATCTGCAGACCACTGAATCCTCCGCTGCGGTGTTTCTGATGCATCTGCTTCTGACTGGATTCGTCTTTTATGTGATCATCGTGATTCTGCGTGATGTGCTTAGTTCGCATCGCGTGACGACCGACACCATCAAAGGCGCGATTTGCGTTTATCTGCTCATCGGACTGATCTGGGCACTGTTGTATTCTTACTGCGCACACCTTGATCCAACGTCTTTTGCACTGGCCACCACCGAAGTGTCGGTGGATCAGATGCCGTTTCATCGGGAGCGTTTCGGCATAACGGTGTATTACAGCATGGTCACACTGACCACACTGGGTTACGGCGATATCACGCCGACGGCACCGATCACGCGGTCACTGGCGGCCATCGAAGCGGTCATCGGCCAGATCTTTCTGACGGTGTTGGTCGCTCGGCTGGTGGGCATGCACATCTCGACCATGTCTTCAAACCGGTCCAGTTCAAACGCACAGGATTGAAAGGCCGATGGCATCGCGTCGACCAAGTTCGTTTTTGAATTTCGTACTGGATCAATTGCGCGAAATGGAGGATGTGGCGGCGCGTCCGATGTTCGGCGGATGGGGTTTGTATTGCGGCCCCGTTTTTTTCGGCATCGTTCACGACGATCGTTTCTATCTGAAGACCGATGCCCAAAGCCGGGTCGATTACATCCGGCGCGGTAGTGGTCCGTTCGAGCCCAATCCGCGACAAACGCTCAAGTCGTATTACGAAGTGCCTGCCGAGATTCTGGAATCGGTGGAAGATCTGGGCGTCTGGGCCCGTCGCGCAGTTCAGGCTCAGTCACAGGCATGAGCGGTTTTCAAAATAGAAAAGACCGGCCCCCCACAAAGGGCCGGTCCTTTCTCGAAGAAGGACGATTTTGGACTTCCGAATACTTCTACTGACGCACTAAACGCCCGGCGGTTCTGATCAGTTGCACCAATTCTTTGCGGCGACCGTCGGAATCTTCGCCGAGGGCTCCCGCCGCAAGGTCCGATATTAAATCGTAGGAGGCTGCCCCCCGGGAAGGCGAATGCCGCAAAAGCATTCCGAAGCCCGCGAGAGCAGACGACGACCTAAAATCATTGCTTGAATCGAGATACGACGTTTTTGAGTCGCTGACAGGCACGCGTTTTTCGGTCGCAGGAGCCCCTTCGGGCGCTATCCGGAGTCTGCCAGCGACTCAAAAACGTCGTATCCGATGCTTTAATCGTCATGTACCATAGCGCTTC
>CALOAZ010000059.1:0-6482 GCA_942491355.1 uncultured Phycisphaeraceae bacterium | reverse complement strand
ACGATGGTGATGCCGCGCGAGCTGCCGACGGCGACGCCGGCTGCCGTCGGTCTGTCTGCCGCGAAGCTTGCCGAAGTCGACGGCATGCTCAAAAAGCTGGTGGATGAAAAGAAAATCGCCGGTGGCGTGATCGCCGTGGCGCGCGGCGGCAAGATGGCGTATCTCCGCGCCCAAGGCGTGCAGGATCTGGCCTCCGGCAAAGCCATGCAGCCGGATTCAATCTTTCGAATTTATTCGATGACCAAGGCGATGGTGACCGCCGCCGCGCTCACACTCGTGGAAGAAGGGCGCATCGATCTCGATGCGCCGATCGGCAAATACATTCCGGAGTTGGCCGATCTGAAAGTCGCCGAAGGCGACAAGACGCGCACCGCCAAACGGCAGCCCACGCCGCGCGATCTGATGCGACACACCGCCGGGTTTCTCTATGGCGGCAAGGGCTACAACGAACACAAGCCGTTGCAGGCAGCAAATCTCGATGAGATGGCCAGTCGTCTGGCGCAGATTCCTTTGGCCTACGATCCGGGTGAAAAATGGATTTATTCGGTATCGATCGACGTGGTGGGCTTGCTGATTGAGCGTGTCTCCGGCCAAAAACTCGATGTGTTTCTGCAGGAGCGCCTGTTCGCGCCACTGGATCTAAAAGACACGGGCTTTTTCGTGCCCGCCGAAAAACTGGATCGCTTCGTGGCCAATTACAACGTGGAGAAAGACGGATCACTCAAGCTCAACGATCCGAGCGAAGCTTCTTCGAAGTACGCCGAAAAGCCGGGCCTGCTCTCCGGCGGTGGCGGGCTGGTGAGTACGGCGCGCGATTATGTGCGCTTTCTGACCATGGTGCAGAATGGCGGCACGCTTCACGGTGTGCGCATCCTCAAGCCCGAGACCGTGGCACTCATGAAGGCCGATCAGTTGCCGAAGGCCGCATTCCCGATTTCATTCGGACAGCAGGTGCGGCACGGCACCGGTTTTTCACTGGGTTTTTCGGTGAGTACGGCAGACACGCAATGGGATCCGGCGGGTCGCGTCGGCGAGTATGGCTGGGGTGGCGCGGCGAGCACGCACGATTGGGTGAGCCCGGCGGACGGTCTGATCGTCGTCACGCTCGAGCAGCGCATGCCGTATACGTTCGAAACCGAATTTTTTAGTGAAGAAGCCCATTTACGATGCGCTTGCAGCGCTGATTTCAGCGCGTCACGCGCCCCAGGCCGAATTGATCGCCCACGCGCACGGCGCGGTCGTTGCGCCGGTGCACCTCGATCATCTTTTCGCTGCCGACGGCGCGGCCTTCTTCGTCCGTGAGCAGCGCTAGCGTTTTTCGTGTGGCAACATCGATCACTTCGCCGCTTGAGGGATAGGCAAAAGCGCCGTCGATCGAAAAGGTCACCCAGCCGGGCTGATCGCGCACAGGGATCGAAGCGATCTGCCGGGGTGGATCGACCGTGTTGTCAAAAACGTGCATGCGGCTGTTGGCGCCGTCGCTCACCCAGATTTGTTTTTCATCCGGCGTGAGGCCGATGCCGTGACTCGGGCATCCGTGGCGCTTGACCGGGCCCTTGCTGAAGCCGGCGACTTCCACGCGATGTCGTTTTTTGCCGGTGTTCAGATCGCCGATCTCGAATCCGAGCAGATCATTCACGCAGACATAGCCGCGCGTCTGTTTACCGTTGACCGTGAACGGGCGAATGGCTGCGGCAAAGGGGCCGACAGTGCGCGTGATTTGTGTTTGAGTGTCGACGACCGTCAGCAGGGGTGAACCCAGGCCCGCGAGATAGGCGAAGCGGCCATCGAGGCCGACGATGGTGTTGTGCGAGCGCGAGTCGGGCGTGATGCGCGCAATTTCATCTCCGGTCGCGCCGTCGACCACTTTCCAGTGATCCTTTTCGAGCGAAGGCAGATAGATTTTTTTGCCGTCAGGTGTGATCGAAGGACGATCGCAACCGCCTTCGTAGGTGCGCTCGAAGATCGGCGCGCCGGTGTTCAGGTCGAGGCAGATCAGATGGCGCAGCGTCGTCAGATAAAGCCGTCCGGTTTCGGCACTCGCGCAAATCCCTTTGATGTTGATGGGCTTGCCTTTTTCATCCACACCGCCGAATGGAATGCGCTTCACAAAGTGATGGCCGTGATCCATATCGAAGACCAATACGCCGTGGCCGCCGTATTCGAGATAGTTGCGAATGCCGGGCGATGCCACATAGAGAAGGCGCTGCACGGGCGCTTCGGCCTGCGCGAGGGACTGGCAGGCACCGCCGGTCAACAGGATGCCGGTGATTATCAGAAGATCGCATGCCCGGCGCATCAAATGGATCATGGGTGTGTCCTCAGCAGGAAGAAGCATTGTAACGGGCCCACGGCCTTGAGCCGCCAGAGTGCGTGGCCTATCTTCGCACGACGCAATGGCCGCAACTTGGGAGTCTGTCGCGATGAAAAAACGTCCTTTGGGTCAATCGGGTCTTGAAGCCTCCATCGTGGCCTTCGGCGCGTGGGCCGTGGGGGATGGCGCTGGGGTGGACAGGATGATGAAGATTCTGTGCGCGCCATTCAGACGGCGATCGATGCGGGAATCAACCTGATTGATACCGCGCCGGTCTACGGATTCGGCCATTCCGAAGAGGTTGTCGGGCGCGCGATTGCCGGGCGTCGTGATCAAGTCGTGCTTGCGACGAAGGTCGGTCTGGTGTGGGATCGTCAGCAGGGCGAATTGTTTTTTGCTTGCGACGCGGATGGTTCGCTGAGCCCGGACGGATCCATGAAGATTCACAAGTTTCTCGGTGCCGAGTCGGTCACCGCCGAAGTGGAGCGCAGTCTCAAACGATTGAAGACCAATCACATCGATTTGATTCAAACGCATTGGCAGGATGTGACCACGCCGATCGAAGACACGGTGGGCGCCTTGCTGAAACTCAAGCAGCAGGGCAAGGTGCGCGCCATCGGCGCGTGCAATGCGACGGTCGAACAGCTCGAACTTTATCGCGCCGCAGGGGCGCTCGACACCGATCAAGAGCGATACAGCATGATCGATCGCAAACTCGATCCCGAGCAGCGGCCATGGTGTCAGGCAAACGATGTGGCCATCCTCGCGTATTCACCGATGGCGCACGGCCTGCTGACAGGCAAAGTCACGCCGGATCGCCAATACGGCTCGGGTGATTTGCGAGCCAACGGCGGGCGCTTTACGCCGGAAAACATTCGTGCGGTGCTGGCGATGCTGGAGCAAATCAAGCCCGTGGCGCAGGAAAACCAATTAACCCTGGCGCAATTGGTCGTGGCCTGGACACTGGCTCGCCCGGGCGTGACGCACGCGCTGGTGGGGGCGCGACGTCCGGATCAGGCGATCGAAAACGCCGTGGCCGGAAATACAGATCTTTCGGCCCAGGACATTGCCCGCATTGATGCCGCGATCGCGCAGCATGCGCCGAATATCAAATGAGGATCAGCGACCGGTCCTACGGTAGTTCGTTGTATTTTTCGCTGCGCCCGCGAAATTTGTCGGCGGGGTATTTGGCGCGGTTCTTTTCGAGTTTTTGCATTGCGGCTTGCGCCAGGTCGATGCCGGTGACGTTGGCGAACTGCATGACGTAGAGCAGTACGTCGGCCAGTTCTTCTTTGATGGCTTCGCGTTTATCCGGCTTGTTGATGATGTCGCGTGATTCATCCAAATCACACCACAGAAAATGTTCCGTCAATTCAGCCGCTTCGACACTCAAGCCCATGCATAAGTTCTTAGGCGCATGAAACTGAAGCCAGTCGCGTTCGCGGGCGAAGGCAAGCATGGCGTCTTTGAGTTCTTGCAGCGTGGTTTGGGTGTCACTGGGCATGAGGGATTCCTGAAGTCGGACCGATCATCGCGGCTTGTCTGCCGGTGATGCCTCGATCGCGACGGTGACTGAAAAATTCATCTGCGTCGCGATGCGTGCAACGATCGGTGAGGTCGATGGTGTTTGCAGACAGACCCGCGCTTTGCAATTGCATCTGCAGAGCTGCGGGCAGATTGATATGGGGTTTGTGCCCCGGAACGCGCACAATGGCCGCAGACAGGTCGGCGTCCGAAAAAGCATCGGCGACTTCTTCGCCGACTTCGAAAGCCTGCGCCGAAATGCATGGGCCGATGGCCGCAAGAAGGGCATCCGGTTGTGCCGCTGATTTTTCGAGAAGCGTGCGCATCGCGTGGATCACCACGTCGGCAATCACGCCGCGCCATCCGGCATGAATGGCTGCGACGGCGCGGCCGTCGCGCGTGGCCAGAAGAATGGGCACGCAGTCGGCCACGCGAATCAGCGCCGCCATGGCCGGATCGGTCAGGACGATGGCATCGGCTTCGGGTGGATCGGCGCGGTGGATCGGTTCGGTGGCGTGCCAGACCTGCCCGCCGTGGATCTGGCGCGTTCGCACGATGGGGCGGTCGGCAAGCCCGGTGGCGGTGCCGGCTCGGCGGATGTTTTCTTCGGCGGCGGCCGCCTGTTCGTCGGGCCATCCCTGAAGATGCAGAGAGGCGTAGGGCCCTTCGCTGATCCCGCCCAGCCGCGTGGTGAAGCCGTGGGGAATCCCCGCGTCATGCAGAAGGCGGGAGCGGTAAATCACCACGCCGTTGTCATGCTGGAACCGTTCAAGTGGCACGGCCGTATTGTAATTGGTGCGGCATGAGTTGTTTGTCGGCCCGAATGGGCCGATGATGCGCGGGGCCGTCCCGCACGCAGGGGATTGAGCCCGTCGGCCGCCGGCGAGAAAATTGCGGCAGACCGGCCATGTGCCATCGTGGGCCATGCGGCACACACGTCTTAATTCCAGGAGGCTTTGCCCGATGCGGATGAATTTGAATCGACCAGGATTATGGATAGCGCTTGTGTGCTTGATGGGAACCACGATGCTGCGAGCAGCCGATCCCTGGGTGGTCTACGAAGGCGCTGAAGGTCCAGGCAAAGGCAAGCACATTGTGTTGATTTCCGGCGATGAGGAGTATCGTTCGGAAGAAGGTCTGCCGCAGCTCGGAAAGATTCTTGCCACGCATCACGGATTCAAATGCACCGTGTTATTTGCGATCGACAAGAATGACGGCACGATCAATCCGAATGAAACCGGCAACATTCCGGGAACCGAAGCGCTCGGCAGCGCCGATCTGATGATCATCCTCACGCGGTTTCGCGATCTGCCCGATGATCAGATGAAGCCCATCGTGGATTACATCGAAGCCGGCAAGCCCGTCCTCGGTCTGCGCACGGCCACGCACGCCTTCAATATCAAGAAGGGCAATACGTACGAAAAATACTCATTCAATTTCGGTGGCGATGATTACAAGCAGGGCTTCGGTCGGCAGGTCTTGGGCGAGACTTGGATCAGTCATCATGGTCAGCACAAGGGGCAGAGTACGCGCGGTCTGATTGCGGCCGAAGCCAAGGGCCATCCGATTCTGCGTGGCATTGCCGATGGCGATGTGTGGTGTGCGTCGGATGTTTACGGTGTGCGCCTGCCGCTGCCGGGTGACAGCCAGCCGCTGGTGCTCGGACAGGTTTGCGATCGCAAGGGCCCGCAGACCGATGATGTTCACTTCGGCATGCGGCCGGATGATCCTCCTTCGGCGGACGCGAAAAAGAATGATCCGATGATGCCCGTGGCCTGGACCAAGACCTACAAGGGCGGTCGGGTGTTCGCGACCACGACGGGATCGTCAGCCGACCTGCTCAGTGATGGTTTGCGGCGCATGGTGGTTCAGGCGGCTTATTGGTGTGTGGGCCTTGAAGAGCAGATTCCGACGGCCGGGGTCAAGGTGGATCTGGTGGGCGAATACAAGCCTACGCGATATGGCTTCAATGCCTTTGCGAAAGGCGTGAAGGTTGACGCTCACCGCTGATTCAAGTTGATTTTGTCAAATTTTCTGCCCCCGGATTCAAAAGGATCCGGGGGTTTTTCTTGCGCGCGGGTATACTGTTCCAGCACGTCGCAAGGAGGCGAAAAGTGTGAAGCGCATGCTGCAGCGCATAGATCGTTCCCCGCTGGCGCAATCCTTTAACGCGCTGGCCGGATCCCTCGGATTCTGGAAATGGCCGATCCTCGCGGTGGTCACCGTGCTGGTCAACGGCGCGGCTTTCGATCTGGCCGGGGGTCGGGGCTTGCCGATGTGGCTGTGGGCACCCGGCCTGGGTGTGCTGCTGCTGGTGTTTCTGGCATTTCATCGTTCGCGGCCGCGCGCCGCCGCGCCGGTTTCTGATTCGGCAGAATCAGAGGACCTCCTCTCCGAGGATTCAGAAGACGACGACGAGACGTCGTTTTCCGCCACCGCAGAAATCGAAGAACCTTTACCGGATGAATCCGACGCTGACCTGACCGAAGAGGCGCCCGGACTCGCTCTCTCACTGCCGCCGTCCGTCGGAGGTTTGGGTGACCAGGGCTGGCAGGCGCACTGGCATGAGCATGAAATCGAAGAGGGCCAGGAGGGTACGGCAGAACCTTCGGTGGATGACGCCGAAGAATTAATCGAAGAGCCG
>CALOAZ010000058.1:0-11109 GCA_942491355.1 uncultured Phycisphaeraceae bacterium | reverse complement strand
TGCGACTTTTTCACACCGAAACGGTGATGTCCTGACATGTCCCGTCGCATCTACGCTGACCATGCCGCCACCAGCTTTCCCAAACCACCGTCGGTGGCAGAGGCGATGGCCCATTTCGCCCGAGAACTGGGCAGCTTCACCGGACGCGGCGCTTCTACCGCGAATCGATCGACGCCGGTGCGATCCTTGATGCGTGCCGCCAAAAGCTGTGCGCCTTGATCGACGGCGCCGATCCGAATCACATCATTTTTACACTCAATTGCTCCGACGCCCTGAATCTCGCCATCAAAGGCGCGGTTCGGCCGGGCAATCACGTGATCTGCACGGCCATGGATCACAACTCGGTGCTGCGTCCACTTCATCGACTGAGCGAGGACGGCCTGATCACCACCACGCGCGTGCCTTGCGATCCGAAGACCGGCTTGATGGATCCTCAGGATCTGCGGCGCGCCTTGCGCCCGGAAACGCGACTTGTCGCCGTCACCCACGGCTCCAATGTCACTGGAACGGTTCAGGACCTGAAAGCCATTTCTGAAGTGATGCGATCTCACAAGGCGCTGCTGCTTGTGGATGCGGCGCAGACCCTCGGACATCTGCCGATCTCCGTGCGCGATCTAGAAATTGATCTGCTCGCAGCACCTGGACACAAAGGCCTGCTCGGTCCGCTGGGCACCGGCTTTCTTTACTTGCGCCCCGGCCTTGAAACCGAACTGCGCCCGCTGCGCGAAGGCGGCACCGGCTCGGTGAGCGAATCCGATCAGCAACCTGAATTCATGCCGGATAAATTCGAACCCGGAAGCCACAACACCATCGGCCTGGCCGGTCTCGATGCCGCACTCGCGTGGATCGCCGAGCGCGGCATCGCTTCGATCGCCGCACACGAACATCGCTTGATGTCGGTATTTCTCGGGGAAATCGCAGAACAGACGCCTTCCGGCCTGCATCTCTACGGTCCCACGGATCCCGCGCAACGTTGCGCCGTCTTCAGCGTGCGCATCGACGGCTTCGATCGCCCGCAGGATCTTTCAGATGTCCTCGAACAGGAAGCAGGCGTACTCAGCCGCTCCGGTCTTCACTGCGCGCCCGGCGCACATGAAACACTTGGTACCGCCGAACGCGGCGGCACCACGCGCGTGAGCTTCGGCCCTTTCTGCACCGAAGACGAAGTGCGCTCCACGGCGCAGGCACTGGTGCGCATCGCCCAATCCAAACACCCACAGGCCGCCCCATGTTCGACCTCTGGCTCATCCTGATCATCGCCGCCGTCGGTCTGCTTGCCGGTTGTCTCGGCGGCATGCTGGGCGTGGGCGGCAGCCTGATCATGATTCCCGCGATGGTTCTGCTCTTCGGTCAGGATCGAGAAGCCGGATTCAATCAGCATCTCTATCAGGCCGCTGCCATGATCGTGAATGTGTGCGTGGCTTGTCCGGCGGCGCTGCGCCATCACAAACATCAGGCGATTCGCTGGCCGGTCATGCGGCGCATGCTGCCTTTCGCAGCCATCGCCATTCTGCTTGGGGTTTGGTTGAGCAATCGCCCCGTTTTCGCCAGCGGCGCACAAGAAAGTTTTTTGGGCAGTGGGCCAGTACTGCTGGGTCGCCTGCTGGGCGTGTTCATGATTTATGTCGTGGTGGTGAATCTGCGACGACTGCTGCGCCCGACACCTGCCGTCAAAACCGAAGACCCTCAACTCGATCAAGCCAATCCATGGCGATGCGCTCTGGTCGGCACAGCGATGGGTCTCGTGGCCGGCCTGCTCGGGATCGGCGGTGGAGCCGTCGCGGTTCCACTGCAGCAGATCGCGCTTCGGCTGCCGCTGCGCAATTGCATCGCCAACAGCTCGGCGGTCATGTGCCTGACGGCCGGTATCGGCGCCATCTATAAAAATGCCACACTCGCCCCCCACGGCCTGAATCTATACGACAGCCTGCTTCTGGCTGCCCTGCTTGCCCCCACGGCCTTGATCGGGGGTTCCATCGGTGGAATGCTGACCCACCGCCTGCCCTTGCCTGTGGTGCGTGCGGCTTTCATCGCGGTTCTCGGTATCGCCACCTGGAAAATGCTTGGGCTCTGATGCCTCCTCTGCCAGTGGATTGGCAGCCCTGTCATGCCCCCCTGCCACGCTGACAGGATTTCCAAACACCTCCAAGAGGGCGGCCGGTTTTTAGGTGATATAACTTAATTTGTTACAAGTGGTTGCGTCGATCGATTCCCGTCATCCTTCTGGCACCGGCATTGCCTATAAGTCGCACCTAGGCCGCTTCGGGTCAGTCACCCGACGGCGTTGATCCAGAGAACGAACCACCATCCGTTCCGCATTGGAGGATTCCAACGATGGCGAAAGTACTGGCCTTCGATACCGAGGCCCGTCAGGCCCTGCTCCGCGGTGTTCAAAAACTCGCGAGCGCAGTCAAAAGCACCCTCGGCCCTCGCGGCCGCAACGCCGTGCTGGATAAGGGCTGGGGCTCACCCAACGTCACCAAGGACGGTGTGACCGTCGCTGAAGAAATCGAACTGCGCGACAAAAACGAGGACATGGGCGTGCGCCTGGTCCGCGAAGCCGCCAGCAAGACTTCGGATAAAGCCGGTGACGGCACCACCACCTCCACCGTTCTCGCAGAAGCCCTCTTCAAAGAAGGCCTGCGCATGGTCACTGCCGGTGCAGATGCCAACGCCCTCGCGCGTGGCATTCGCCAGGCAGTCGATACCGCGGTGGCTGAAATTCGAAAACTGTCCAAGCCCTCACGCGGCAAGGCGGATATCGCGAACGTCGCCACCATCAGCGCCAACAACGATGTGGCGATCGGCAAGATCATGGCCGACGCCATGGAAAAAGTCGGCAATGACGGCGTGATCACCGTTGAAGAAGGTAAGAGCCTCGACACCTACGTCGACGTGGTCGAAGGCATGCAGTTCGATCGCGGCTATCTGTCGCCGAACTTCATCACCCATGCCGACGAAATGACCGTCGCACTCGATAAATGCTTCGTGCTTATTCACGAAGAAAAAATCGAGAGCGCTCAGAAGCTCGTGCCGCTGCTGGAGAAAGTCCAGAAAGCCGGCAAGCCCCTGCTGATCATCGCTGAGAACATCGAAGGCGAAGCGCTTTCGACACTCGTGATCAACAAGATGCGCGGCGTGCTGAAGATCGCCGCCTGCAAAGCGCCGGCTTACGGCGATCGCCGCAAGGCCATGCTGCAGGACATCGCGATTCTCACCGGCGGCACCGCCATCATGAAAGACCTGGGCGTCGAACTCGACAAGGTCGAGCTTTCACATCTGGGTCTGGCCAAGAAAATCGAGATGGACGCCGACAACACGACCATCATCGAAGGCGCCGGCGAGACCAAGGCCATCCAGGGCCGCATCGCTCAGATCAAGCAGGAAATCGACATCACCACCAGCGACTACGACCGCGAGAAACTCCAGGAACGCCTGGCCAAACTCGCCGGTGGCGTCGCCCAAGTGTTTGTGGGCGCGGCTTCCGAAGCTGAAATGAAAGAAAAGAAAGCCCGCATCGAAGACGCCCTGCACGCCACCCGCGCAGCCGTCGAAGAAGGCATTGTGCCCGGCGGCGGCGTGTCGTTCGTGCGTGCAATCACTGCGGTGGAAAAACTGGCTCAGAGCCTGCAAGGCGATGAGAAGCCCGGTGCCGAAGTCGTCGCCAAAGCCCTGTCGGTTCCGACCCAGACGGTCGCTGACAATGCCGGCGAAAAAGGCACGGTGGTCGTATCGAAAGTGCGCGAAGGCAAAGGCGCCTTCGGTTTTGATGCTCTGGCACTTGTCTACGGCGACATGCTTGAAAAAGGCATCATCACACCCGCCAAGGTCGATCGCATCGCCCTTGAGAACGCTGCGTCGGTTGCGGCCCTGTTGCTGACCGCCGACTGCATCGTGACCGAAGCTCCGGCCGAAGCCGGTGGCGACCATGACCATGATCACGGCCATGACCACGGTGGCATGGGCGGGATGGGCGGAATGGGTGGCATGGGCGGCATGATGTAAATCGTGCGCCCGCACACTTTCAGAAATGAACTTCCAAAAAAGCGGCGGTGATCTGCGTATCACCTCTGCATACGAACGACGGAGAACACAGCCATGGCAACCGCCACCAAAAGCAAGTCCAAGAAAGCGACTGAAATCCGCCCGCTCGACGACCGCGTGCTGGTCAAGCCGACCCAGGCCGAAGAAAAAACCGCATCCGGTATCTTTCTGCCTGATGGCGCTCGCGAAAAGCCCGTGCATGGCAAAGTGATCGCGGCCGGTCCCGGCAAACTCAACGATGACGATCAGCGCACGCCCCTGTCCGTGAAAAAAGGTGACACGGTGGTGTACGGCAAATATGCCGGCACCGAAGTGGATATCGATGGCGAAAAATACGTCATCCTTCACGAAAACGAATTGCTGGCCAAGATCGATTAATGCCCTGCGTCGCCCACGCGACGCATTACGCGAGAGGATCCCACCCATGGGTACCAAGCAACTGATGTTCGATTCCAATGCCGCTGTCGAGATGCAAAAAGGTCTTGAGCAGTTGGCGAAGGCTGTGGCGGTCACGATGGGCCCCACCGGTCGTCACGTGGTGATCGACAAATCCTACGGCGGCCCTTCGGTCACCAAGGACGGCGTATCGGTTTCGAAAGAAATTGAATTGCCGGGCAAATTCCAGAACATGGGCGCCAAGCTCGTAAACGAAGTGGCAAAAAAAACCGGCGACAAAGCCGGTGACGGCACCACCACCGCCACCGTCCTTGCCCGTGCCATTTTCAATTCGGGCCTGCGTCATGTGACCAGCGGTGCCAATCCGACCGTGCTTCAGCGCGGCATCATGGCTGCTTCGGCCGTGGCTTGCGACGCCATCCAAGCGATCGCCACCAAGGTCAAAGACAAGCAGGATCTCGTGAAGGTCGCGTCGGTTTCGGCCAACAACGATGCCGAACTCGGTGAACTGATCGCCGAAGCCATCCACAAGGTCGGCGCCGAAGGCGTGGTCGAAATTGAAGACGGCAACACCGCCGTCACCACGCTCGACTACGTCGAAGGCATGCAGTTCGACAACGGATACCTGTCGCCGTACTTCATGACTGATCCGACCACGCAGGAATGCGAACTCGAAAATCCTTACATCCTCATTCATGAGAAGAAGATTTCGAGCCTGCCCGACCTGCTTCCCCTGCTCAACAAGATCGCGACTTCAAGCCGCCCGCTGCTGATCATCGCCGAAGACGTCGAGAGCGAAGCGCTCGCGGCCCTGGTGATCAATCGCCTGCGCGGCGTGCTCAACATCTGCGCGGTCAAGGCACCGGGCTTCGGTGACCGTCGTCGCGCCATGCTCGGTGACATCGCCGCCATCACCGGCGGTGCTTTCATCTCCGAAGACCTGGGGCTCAAACTCGAAGCCCTCGAACTGGACCAACTCGGCACCGCCAAGCGCGTCCTGATCGACAAAAGCAACACCACACTCATTCAAGGCGGCGGTTCCAAGAAAACCATCGCCACGCGTGTGGAGCAGATCAACCTCCAACTCTCCAAGACGACCAGCGAGTACGACAAGGAGAAGCTGCAGGAACGTCTGGCCAAACTGACCAGCGGTGTGGCCGTCATCAATGTCGGTGGCGCCACCGAAATCGAGATGAAGGAACGCAAGGATCTGGTCGACGATGCGGTACACGCCGCCAAAGCCGCTGCCCAAGAAGGCTATGTACCCGGGGGTGGTGTGGCTTACCTGCGTGCGATCGAAGCCGTCAACAACGCTCGCGCCAAAGCCAAGGGTGATGAGAAATTCGGCTACGACATCATCGCTGCGGCCCTCGAAGCCCCCACGCGCCAGATTGCCGAAAATGCCGGCGTCGATGGTGATGTGGTGGTCGAGAAAATCAAGGAACTCAAAGGCAAAAACCAGGGCTACAACGCCGCCACCGGCGAATATGTGGACATGGTCAAGGTCGGCATCATTGATCCGGCACTGGTCAGCCGCGCCGCCCTGCAGAATGCCGCATCGGTCTCAGCTCTGATGCTCACCACCAACGTGATGATCACGGCGCTCGACGACGATGAAGAACAACTCGAAGGCTCTGTGGCATAACACACGCCGAAACTCGATTGCTCCGCACGCCACTCGATGACTGTCGTGCGGGCGAACGGGGGCGCGGCCCGATGGTCCGCGCCCCCGCGTCGCTTTCGAACTGAAGATGACCAGCAAAGCCGATTATTACGAAGTACTCGGGGTCGAGCGTGATGCGTCGACGGACGAAATCAAGCGCGCCTACCGCAAGGCTGCGATGAAACATCATCCGGATCGCAATCCGAATGATGCCGAAGCCGAAGCGAATTTCAAATCCTGCGCCGAAGCCTACGAAGTTCTCTCCGACACGGCCAAACGTCAGCGCTATGACAAATACGGCCACGAAGGCTTGCGCGATTCGGGTGTTCACAATTACCAACACATGAATGCTTCGGACATCTTTTCGATGTTCGAAGATTTGTTCGGTGATTTCGGCGGCGGGCTAGGCGGCAGAGGGCAGGGCCCGCAAGGCAACCGACCGGCACGTGGACACAGCCTCGAAACCACCATCACCCTTGAACTCGAAGAAGCGATCAAGGGCGTGGAACGCGAAATCGATTTCACGCGACAGGATCTGTGCGAGACCTGCGACGGAAGCGGTGCCAAGCCCGGCACAACACCCAATGCCTGCCAGGCGTGCGGTGGCGCGGGACGCGTCACCGTCCGACAAGGCTTTTTCCAGATGGTGCGCACCTGCCCAACCTGCGGCGGCGCAGGACAGGTGATCTCCGAATCCTGCGGCAATTGCCGGGGGGCCGGACGCACCGCTCGCGATCGCAAACTGACCGTGAAAGTGCCCGCCGGAATCGATGACGGTCAGGTCATCCGCGTCAGCGGCGAAGGCGAGCCCGGTTACAACCGCGGCCCTGCCGGCGATCTTCATGTGCTGATCCGCGTCAAAGCTCATCGGCTATTTGAACGCCATGGTGACGATCTGTTGCTGCGCATGCCGATCTCGTTCACGCAGGCTTCGCTCGGCGCCAAAGTCGAAGTGCCGACCCTGGAAGGACCGCGTGATCTCACACTGCATCCGGGCACCCAGCATGGCCAGACCCTCACGCTGACCGGCGAAGGCATGCCCAATCTGCGCACCCGTCGGCGCGGCGACCTGGTCACGCAAGTGCTTGTGGAAATCCCGAAAAAACTGACGGCCGAACAGGAAGACCTGCTGCGCCGCTTTGCCGACACCGAAGACCATCACGTGCTGCCTCAGAGTCGAGGCTTCTGGGATAAGATCAAAACGTATCTGGGCAGTGAAGAATAAGCATTTCCCTGTTGGAATCTTCGACATGACTTCCGAAGAATCACAACCTGAAGACTCGGCACCTTTCGATCAGGAATCGACCGAGGAAAGCGGTGAAACGGCATCCACACTTTCGCCGCTGGAAGCCGAACGCAATGATCTCTATTCACGATTGCAGCGCGTCTCGGCGGACTACCAGAACTTCATGCGCCGGGCCGACCAGCAACTTGCCGATGCGGTCGACTTCGCCCGAGGCGATTTGCTGCGCAACTTCATTCCGCTGATTGATGACTTCGATCGTGCGCTTGAAGTCAAGCCGTCTGACGAAGGTACGCATGCGATGCATGACGGATTGAAAATGCTGCGCGATGCGTTTCTCAAGGCGCTTCAGTCGGCCGGCGTGGAACGCATCGATGCGAAGCCCGGTGAGCCGTTTGACCCGCACCACCACGAGGCGCTGATGCAACAGGCCGTCGAGGGCATGTCTCCCGGTTGCGTCGCGATGGCCATGCAATCGGGTTACGTTTATAAAAATCGCACCTTGCGCGCCGCAAAAGTCGCTGTGACTCCTTCTGCCTGATTTCACGAGATCTGCACGATGCCCACTTACGGATATATCTGCGACCATTGCGAACATGAATTCGAGGTCTTTCAATCCATCAAGGCTTCGGCATTGCGCAAATGCCCGGAATGCGGCAAACTCAAGCTGAATCGAAAAATCGGCACGGGAGGTGCCGTGCTGTTCAAGGGCGGCGGTTTCTGGCAGACCGATTACCGTTCTGACAGCTACAAAAAAGGGGCCGAGAAAGACAAGCCTGCCTCTGATACTCCGAAAAGCGACTCGGGGGGCACCAAATCAGAGTCGAAAGCCGACGCCAAGCCCGCCAAAACCGAGAAAGTCGAAAAAGCCCCAAAATCCAAACCGACCGGCAAGAAGACCGACGGTTGACGCCCCCTGCGTAGGCCCCCTACCCTTTGGGGCTGTGGATTGCACGACGGTCAATGCCCATCGCCACGTCTGTCCGGGGGGAGAGGCGCTCGGACTACATGCCAACCCCTGATGCCCAGATGAATTCGCGCTTGCGTGCGGTTCTCGAACGCGCGGGTGAAATCTCCACATTGCCGGCCACGGTGACACGGGTGATCGAAGCCGCTCAGGATCCGGAATTCAGCGCCGGCGATCTGAGTCGTGTGATCGAATCCGATCCGGCTCTGAGCGCACGCATTTTGCGCTGCGTCAACTCGGTGGCGCATGGCCTGCGTCACCGAATCGACAACCTGCAATACGCCGTGAGCTACATGGGTTTTCATCGCGTACGCAATCTCGCGATCAGCGCCTCGGTCTGCCGCATCTTTCGCCAAAACCATCGGGCCGGCACCTACGACCGCTTGCAACTGTGGCGCCATATGGTCGGCGTCGCCGTCACCGCCCGCATGATTGCGCTGCGCCAGCGCATGGATAATTTCGAAGAAGCCTTTTTGGCCGGCCTCCTGCACGATCTGGGCTTGATCCTTGAAGACCAGCACGACCACGCTGCCTTCACCAAACTGATGGTGCATTTCCCCGAAGGCAAATCACTGGTCGACGCCGAACGTGCCGCACTGGGATACGATCACGCCACACTGGGCTACCTCATCGCCGAGCAGTGGAATTTGCCCCGTGTCGTCAGTGAAACCATTCTGCTGCACCATTCCGGCGGCAACTACGAAGGACCCAATGGCGGCATCCGGGCTTCGGTCGAACTGGCCAACGCCCTGTGTACACTCCAGGGCATCAGTTCCATCGGTATGAAATTACTGAAGCTGCACCCGGGCGTGATGGCACGACTTGATCTGGTTCCGGAAGACCTGCGCATTCTGGCCGAAGACATGGCCCACGAACTGGGCGTACACGAAGAACTCGTGCGTTTGGCCGCGGCTTAATCACCCATCCTTTTGATCGCGTTGACGCCGCTGCTGCTCGGCCGCTTTTTCAGCCGCATCAAGCACGCGATCGATATACGCATTCTGAAGACCCATTTTTTCGCCCAGATGCCGAAGGATGATGCGCTCTTCCGTCAGCAGCACATGATCCGCAATGGCGGTGGTCGTCAGGATATTCATGGCTTTGACCGGATCGGTTTTGAGCACTTCGAGCTGATGCTTGTAATACGTGGGGTCAGTCCGGGCCTGCTCAATCATCACATCGAGCGCCTCGGATGAAACCCCCACCTTGGTTGCCAGAATTTGAAGCAAACGGCGTTCGTTTTTGTGTACCTCGCCATCCACACCCGCCACGCAGCATGCGGCGCACAACAATTCGTGATCACCTGGCTGAACCATGAAATGCGAGCTCCTTTAATCGTCTTGTGCGGCACACCTTGATCAGCAAAAATCAAAACTCAAAATCTGGCATCTGTTCACTGTCGCGAATCGTATCCCGACACATCCTGAAACAGGGCGTGATCTTCCGAAATCAATATACCCAATTTCAAAGTGGCGACGCCATATTCTGTCACCGCGACAGCGTGAGAGCGTGAGAACATCCCCACATTCCAATCATCAGAAACATCACGATCCATTTGATCATGCGTCACTCGACGCATGACGAAAGCAGCTTCTGAAACAACTCGATCAATGTCAGTCCGAAAACCGGATGCACCTGATCCGGCGCGATCTGAACCAGCGGCTCCAGCACAAACCGGCGTTCATGCATTCTTGGATGAGGCACGTGCAAATCGGGGGCGCGGATGATCTGATCGCCATACAGCAATAGATCCAGATCCAGCACGCGCGGCCCCCATCGCAAGGCATCCTGCGATCGATCCCGGCCGGCTCGCTTTTCGATCGCAAGCAAATGACCCAGCAGAACGGCAGGCGCCAGCGTGGTTTCGATCCGTGCGGCGCTGTTCAAATACCGGCCTTGTCCCGACGGCCCCACCGGATCGGTCTCGATCGGATCGGCCATGGCCAGAAAAACGGTTTCCGGAAGGTTCATCAAACCGGTGCGAGCCATCGCCAGATAGGACAGGCGATCGCCGAGATTCGTCCCGATACCGATGGCGGCCTGCACCATTAAACACTCCATTCCATTGCCCAAACTGGCTCTGGCTTGCTGATCCCCGAACCACACAAACCGGTTTGAGATCTGGAACACCCACAGTTGCCGACAAAGATCTTGTTTCCGGTCGGGCAATGCCAATAATAACGCCCAGCTCACCGTTGATCCGGAATTCCAATGATGCATCATGCCTCCATCTTCCGCCTGGCGGTGATGGTCTGTCTTGCGGCAGGCCCGGCCCTGGCAATCCCCCCCGGCGAACGCGATCCTGCGGCCGAAACCTCGGCCCGTGAATCCATGGCAGCCTTTGTGCTGCCGGATGGATTCAAGGCCGAACTGTTCGCCGCCGAACCCATGCTCGCCAACCCGGTGGCGATCACACTCGATTCACACAATCGCGTTTACGTGACCGAAACCTATCGGCTGCGTAAAGGCGTGGATGACAATCGCCATCGCGCCTTCTGGCTAATGGAAGATCTGGCCAACCAGACCGTCGATGATCGGCTGCGGATGTATCAGAAGTGGGCAGCCGAAGTCGGCGGCATGGATTACTACAGCCGTTTCGAGGAACGCATCGTGCGCCTGGTGGATGTCGATGGCGATGGCCATGCGGATACTTCGAACGTCTATGCCGGAGGATTCAATGATCCACTCGACGGACTGAGCGCCGGCCTGCTGACCCACGGCAATACCCTGTGGTATACCTGCATCCCGCATCTGTGGCGGCTGAAAGATACCGATGGCGATGGCGTGGCCGATGAA
>CALOAZ010000057.1:0-12479 GCA_942491355.1 uncultured Phycisphaeraceae bacterium | reverse complement strand
GCGTCGCGCTGGCCTTACGGTGTAAACCAGATGATTCCACTCTCTCGGGAATGAGGTTGTCGACCGGACAACCGTTGCTTGACTGACAGAACGGCACGCCGCAATCCATGCAGCGAGCGCCCTGACGGGTCAGATGCGACTCCTCGGGCTCGGTATAAATCTCGTGAAAGTCACCGAGGCGCAGAATCGAATCGCGCCACGGCACTTTCTCGCGTTGAATTTCCTTGAATCCTGTGGGTTTGCCCATCGTCATGACTCCGCGCCACTTCATGGCGGGGTTGAATGCGTTTGACTCTGACGGCTCAACGGTCGGCCATCACGCCGTGAACCGGCGACTCCATCTCTTCATCATGTTTCATGCGCTCGGCGAGTACGCGCTTGTAATCCGTGGGCATCACTTTGGTGAACTTCACCAGTGACTCATCCCACGATGCGAGGATTTGATCCGCCACCGTCGAGCCGGTGTAGTGCCGATGCTGCTCGATCAATGTCTTGAGTTCGAGAATATCGAGTGCGGATTCAACCTTCTCCAGTTCCACCATTTCCAGATTGCATCGCGTGATGAAATCACCGGCGGGATCCCACACATAGGCCATCCCCCCACTCATCCCCGCCGCGAAATTGCGCCCGGTGGAGCCGAGAATCACCACGCGGCCGCCGGTCATGTATTCGCATCCATGATCACCGACGCCTTCGACCACCGTCACGGCTCCGGAATTGCGCACCGCAAATCGCTCAGCCGCAACACCGCGCAAATAGGCCTGCCCGGCAGTAGCGCCGTACAAACAGACATTGCCCACGAGAATATTGTCTTCGGGTATGAACGTGGCATTTTTCGGCGGGTAAACAATCAAGCGACCGCCGCACAGCCCTTTGCCGACGTAATCGTTCGCGTCGCCTTCGAGCTCGATGGTCACGCCGCGTGCCAGCCATGCGCCCAGACTCTGCCCGGCCGAACCGTTGAGCTTGATGCGAATGGTTTCATCCGGCAGAAGATCGTTGCCCCATCGCTTGGCAATGGCGTGGCTGAGCATCGTGCCGACCACGCGATTGATGTTTTCCACCGGCAATTCGATCGTCACCGGATCGCCGTGTTCGATTGCCGGCTGCGACAGTTCAATGATTTTGTTGTCCAGCGCGAGATCGAGACTGTGATCTTGCTGCTGCGTGCAATACACCTGAACGCCTTCATGCGGCTTGGCCGCCGGCGTGATGATCGGCGTGAGATCCAAGCCGCGTGCTTTCCAATGATCAATGGCCGAATCGGCTTCGAGCAATTCCACGTGTCCCACCGCATCATCAATGGAACGCAATCCCAGGCTGGCCAGAATCGCGCGGGCCTCTTCGGCCACCATGAACAGATAGTTCACCACATGTTCGGGCTTGCCACGGAATTTCTTGCGCAAGTCCGGGTCTTGTGTGGCGATGCCCACCGGGCAGGTGTTCAAGTGACACTTGCGCATCATGATGCAGCCCAGCGTGATGAGCGGCGCGGTGGAAAATCCGAATTCTTCAGCACCGAGCAGTGCGGCAATCACCACATCGCGACCGGTCTTGAGCTGGCCATCAGTCTGCACCACCACGCGACTGCGTAAGTCGTTCATGACCAGCGTCTGGTGTGTTTCAGCCAGACCCAGTTCCCACGGCAAACCGGCATGCTTCACCGACGTGAGCGGGCTCGCCCCGGTACCGCCATCGTGACCTGAAATCAGAATGTGATCCGCATGCGCTTTGCTCACACCTGCGGCGATGGTGCCCACGCCCACTTCCGACACGAGCTTCACGCTGATGCGCGCAGAAGGATTGGCGTTTTTCAGATCGTGAATCAGCTGCGCCAGATCCTCGATCGAATAAATATCGTGATGCGGCGGCGGACTGATCAATCCCACGCCCGGCGTGGAATAACGAATCCGCGCGATATTGGCATCGACCTTGCGGCCGGGCAGTTCGCCGCCTTCGCCGGGCTTGGCGCCCTGCGCCATCTTGATCTGGATTTCATCGGCGTTCGTCAGATATTGAATCGTCACGCCGAAACGACCTGACGCCACCTGCTTGATCGCGGAACGGCGCGTATCGCCGTTGGCATCGACCGTCCATCGCTTCGAATCCTCGCCGCCTTCACCGGTATTGGATTTACCGCCCAGACGGTTCAGCGCAATCGCGAGCGATTCGTGCGCTTCGGCAGAGATGGATCCAAAACTCATCGCGCCCGTGCAGAATCGCTTGACGATCTCCGAAGCCGGCTGCACTTCATCGATGGAAACGGGCTTCAGGCCATCTTTGAATTTCAACAAACCGCGCAACGTGCAGCGGCGCGTGTTCTGTTCATTGACCTGTTTTGCAAATCGCTCGTATGCTCCGCGACTGTCACTGCGGGCAGCCGCCTGAAGATCCGCAATGGCCTGCGGTTCCCACATGTGATTTTCGCCACCGGCGCGCCAATGAAACTCGCCGTAGTTGGGCAGCACGGGAAGACGCACCGCCTCGCGCTGCGGGTAACCCAGGCCATGACGACGCAGCGCCTCTTCGGCGAGCACTTCGAAGCCCACGCCTTTGAGACGACTGGCCGATCCGGTGAAGCACAGATTCATGACTTCGGCACCGAGGCCGACCGCCTCGAAAATCTGCGCGCCCTTGTAGGACTGCAACGTCGAAATGCCCATCTTCGCCATGACCTTGAGCATGCCTTTGGCGACCGCCTTGCGATAAGCCGACACGATCTTTTCATCGTCATGGAGTTTGTCGGCATCCAGCAGACCATCCAGTCGCGCCTGCCAGAGGGATTCAAATGCCAGATAGGGATTGATGGCATCCGCGCCGAAACCCACCAACAGACAATGCTGATGGACTTCGCGGGCTTCACCGCTTTCCACCACAATGCCGATGCGCGTGCGCTTCTCCGCACGCACCAGATGTTGATGCACCGCGCCCACCGCCAGCAAGGCCGGCACGGGCACTTGGTCCGGCCCGATGTTGCGATCGGTCATCACAATGACGCTGTGACCGGCATCCACCGCGGCTTCGGCCTCGGCGCAAATCCGATCGATGGCGGCTCGCATGCCTGACGGACCTTCGGCCACCGGCCAGGTGGTGTAAATCTTCTGCGTGGTCCAGCCGCGATGATCCATATGCTTGAGCGCTTCGAGCTGCTCGTTGGACAGAATCGGATGCGGCAGGCGCAGACGATGCGCATGAGCTTCGGTGGTTTCCAGCAGGTTCGCCTCGGGACCGATGTAGCACTCGAGACTCATGATGACTTCTTCGCGAATCGAATCGATCGGCGGATTGGTCACCTGCGCGAACAACTGCTTGAAATAGTCGTAGACCAAGCGCGGCTTGTCGCTGAGTACCGCGAGCGCCGCGTCATTGCCCATGGAGCCGACCGGATCGCGCAGTTCGTGCACCATCGGCACCAGCATGAATTGCATGGTTTCGGTGGTGTATCCGAAGGCCTGCATGCGCGGCAACAATTTTTCGGGTTCAAAGCCGTGAGGTTCGAGCTGCGGCTTGAGATCGGCCAGTTCGATGCGCTGATCGCGCAACCACTTCTTATAGGGACGGCGCGTGGCGAAATCGGCTTTGAGTTCGCTGTCAGGAATCATCACGCCCTGTTCGAAATCGATCAGGAACATGCGGCCGGGCTTCAACCGGCCTTTTTCCTTCACCGCAGCGGGGTCGACCGGCAGCACGCCGACTTCGGAAGCCATGATGACCTTGCCGTCGTGCGTGAGGTAATAGCGGCTGGGGCGCAGACCGTTGCGGTCGAGTACCGCGCCGATGTAATGACCATCCGTGAACACGATCGACGCCGGGCCATCCCACGGCTCCATCAGGCAGGAGTTGTATTCGTAGAAGGCGCGCTTGTCTTCGTCCATCGAATCATGATTCTGCCAGGCTTCGGGCACCATCATCATGACCGCTTCCTGCAGCGTCCGACCGGTCATCAGCAGGAATTCGAGGACGTTGTCGAAGTTGCCCGAGTCGGAGCATTCCGGCTCCACCACGGGGAAGACCTTCTTGAGATCGGCACCGAACAACTCGGAATCCACCACACCCTGACGCGCGCTCATCCAGTTCACGTTGCCGCGCAGCGTATTGATCTCGCCGTTGTGACTCATGAAACGACACGGCTGTGCGCGATCCCATGAGGGAAACGTGTTTGTGCTGAATCGCGAATGCACCATCGCAAGATGCGCTTCGTAGGCTTCGTTGCTCAGATCCAGATAAAACTTCATCACCTGATCAGGCGTCAGCATACCTTTGTAGATGATGACTTTCGTCGACAGCGAGCAGACGTAGAACATCAGCGCCTGCTTAAGCGACTGATCACCGCGCAATTTGTGCGAGATGCGCTTGCGAATGACATACAGTTTTCGCTCGAATGCATCGCCCGACAGGTTGTCAGCGGCGGCAATGAACAATTGCTCGATGGCCGGCATGCTGGCGAGCGCCGTCGGTCCGATGTCGGCCCCTTTGGGATCCACCGGCACGCGACGCCAACCCACCAGAACCTGCCCTTGCTCTTCAATCACTTTTTCAACATACGCTTTGCAAGTGGCCCGCTCAGCGTCATCGGACGGAAGAAACACGATGCCTGCGGCGAACCGACCCGGCTCGGGCAGTTCCACACCCAGATCCGATTTGGCCACCTTCTTGAGAAAACCGTGCGGCAGACTGGTCAGCATGCCGGCACCATCGCCGGTGTTCGATTCGCAACCGCAAGCGCCGCGATGATCCATGCGGCGCAGTACTTCATCGGCATCGGTCACGATCGAGTGACTGGGCCGACCCTGGATATCCGCCACAAAACCGACGCCGCAGTTTTCGTGCTCGTTCGCCGGGTCATATAGACCGTGAGCGCCAGGCCGCATCGACCTGGCGCGAGATGGATTCAAGGTGCTCATGGTTAACCTCCCGCCATGCGGGTTCCGATTCCGACAGACGAATCGCTTGATTCGTGCTCACCGGGACCGGCGTGTTTCTTGAGAAATGCAATGAACGCTTCAGGCCCGGGGCCCAATGCCTGTCCCCCGCGCCCGCGCCGATAAATAATGCCGATGGGTCGCAGCAAAGTGGGCTCCAGGCGCACACAGGCAAGCTGGCCGGCCGCGACTTCGCGCTGCACCGTGCGCTCGGGCACAATGGCGATTTGATCCGTAACCGCCACCGCGGCTTTGATCGTGTCGACGTTATCAAAGGATGTTTCGATGCGCGGCGCGGCCCCATGCTCTTTGAGGTAGCGACGCACCTGACGACCCGCAGGCAGTTCCTGCTCGAAAGCCACCATGGGCAGGCCATCCAGATCGGCGGGCATTAATACGGCACGCGCAGCCAACGGATGGCCCGGCGCACTGATGACTGCCATGGGTTCGTCGCGCAGCGGCACGACGGCCACACCGGGCCAGCGCCGTGGATACGACAGAATGCCCAGATCGCAATCATGCCGCCTGACGGCTTCGTAAACATCGTCAGGATGCTTGTATTCAATGGTGATGTGTACGCGCGGATGCTGCGTTTCGAATTCGGCGCGCAGGTGATTGAGCAAACCGATGCCTGCGGAGTAAATCGCATCGACACGCACCTGGCCTTCGACCAGATCCCGCGCCCCGACCTTGGCCACCTGACTGGTCAGGCTTTCAAAACGGCGCAGCATGTCACAGCATCCTTCATAGAAGACCGCGCCACCGGCCGTCAGTCCGAGCGGTCGGACCGAGCGGTCGATCAGGCGCGTACCGATCTGCCGCTCCAGTTCGCGAATGCGCTGACTGGCGGCAGATTGCGTGACACCATGCAACTCAGCGCCTTTGGAGACGCTGCGATGGTGTGCGACATCACAGAAAAGTTGGATGGCGTCGAGCTGCATAAATAAGCCGGGCAATGTTATCATCAGACTTACTTATGTCAATCGATTTATTATAAGAATAACTAATAGTTAATAATTGCTATAAGTCTATTTTTATAATATCTTTATCAATATAATAACTCTCTGTTCGGACTCCGAAGCGGGTCGTGGCACTCCTGTGAGTGCCGCGATCGGCCCATTCTCCGCTCTGCTGGTTTCAGGGCAACCGCCCTTTCGCCCGATAACTAACTCATGCGCGTCTGTCTCGCCCTATCCCTGATGCTCATCGCCCTGCTCCCAGCAGCCCAGGGCCAGAGCCTTGATGCGCCCGATTCAGCGTCTCGAGGAAGCGACTCCCTCCTGCGAAGACTGGCGATCAGCTTTGATTTCAATGAGCGCGAGCGTGGCAACTTCACCGATATGCCGCTGCACTGGAACCGCGTGGGCGGCGATGGGTTTCCGGGACACACGGATATCCAGTTCGATGAGCAGGTTCGCCATCTGGATCAGGGGCTGAGCTTTCGTCTAGCCCTGAACGGGGGCAATGCCGCCGCCGAGCTGAAGTCGGGTGTTCTGGCCGCCATCCCTGAAACGGATTATCTGCTCGAAGGCTATCTCCGCACCGAGGATGCCCAGGTTGCGCGGGCTCGCGTGGTGGGGCTTTATCTGGATGCGAACAATCGCGAGATCGAGCGCCACCAGACATTGCCGATGGTCAGTGCAAATCGCTGGGCGATGTTTCGCCTGGATTTGCGGCGCGCCCCGCGCGAAGCGGCATGGATCGCCCTGCGACTCGAACTGCTGCAACCCGAACGCTATCGCGACCCGGAACCCAAACCCCTGGCCCAGCATGCACTGAATCCTCAGGATCTTCACGCCAAAGCTTGGTTCGATGATCTGGCGATCTACCGCATGCCGCGCATCGAAATCTCCGTACAGCATCCTTCGGGCTTGATCCGTGCGCCGCAACAACCGGTGCTGCGCCTGGTGGCGCAAGATCCGCTGGGCGAATCCAGACAGGCCGAAGTCCGGCTCTGGGATCACCGCGGCGTGGAAGTCGCTCATGATCGTCGGGCGCTGAACGCGACGAATCGACATCCCTGGGAATGGAAGCCTGATCTCAGCGGCTACGGCTACGGCTGGTATCGCGCCGAATTGTGGCTTTACTCCGCCACGGGCATGCGCGTGCGGCGCTCGACCTCTTTCGCATGGTTGCCACCGGCGGATCGCACCGCCGAAGCCGATCGCTTTGCGCTGATCGCCGAAGGCCTGAACCCGACGGCCCACGATCACATTGAAGATCTGCTTGCTCCCCTGTCGCCGCAGACACTGGTCGTCGATGCCTGGCGCAACACAGATACCCTTGAAAGTCTGGTGGATGCCAGCACGGCAGAGCGCAATCCCATCGGCCTTCTGCTCAATCGCGGACAGCGCGTGGTACTCTCGCTCGGCGGCATCCCGACCACGCTTAGTCATCAGGCTGGCGTCGATCCGCATCGGCCGATGGATTTGTTTCTGCGCGAACCGGAGATCTGGCAACCCTGGCTGCAGACACTGCTCTCTCGCTACGGCCATCGCGTGAACGAATGGATGATGGGCTCGGCCTCAGGCGAAGTCGCCACCGATCAACAGCAACTGGCCACCGCCTACACTCAGGCGCATCCGTTTTCGACGCTATGTGACCGAACCATCGCTGATTCTGCCCTGGTCGGCACCCCATCCCACCAGCGCGGCGCAGCCCGCTACCGCCTTCATGATGAAGATGCCTGCTTCGGTACAACCTGGCCAGATTCCCGGCTATGCCAGCGCCTGGTCTGAAAAACCGCACGTCACGCTGCTTCTGGAAACCGGCTCGTCACGACAGTTTTCAGCCGATGATCGCGCCGCCGACCTTGCCCTGCGCATGCTCCATGCGTGGCGGTACGGCGTGCACCGCATGGCACTGGATCACCCGTGGACCACGCAGGAAGATCCCAAACAACCTTATCTGCCTGATCCACTGCTGCCGGTGTGGGACAACATGGCTCTTCGGCTGGCCGGTCGGCGCATCGTCGGCGAACTTCCACTGGGCAATCACATGCATGCCTGGATTTTGAACGGACCCGATGGCGGCGCACTGGCCGTTTGGGCTTCGAGCGAAAGTTCGCCTTCGGCCGACCTTTATCTGGGCGAAGATCCGGTCGCCATCGACATCTGGGGCAACCGTTCACGCCTGTCCGCGAAAGAGGGCAAACATCATCTGCAGGCAATGACGGTGCCCACACTCATCGAAGGTGTGGATATCAACCTGCTGCTGCTGCGTTCGGCCTTCGCGCTCGACAACCCCTTTATTCCGGCTCAGCTCACGCGCCATCGCCGGATGCTGAGTGTTCACAATCCATGGCCCATCACGATCACCGGCCGACTGCGCATCACCGGGCCTGAAGGCTGGCGCATCCAACCGGGGCTTCATGACCTGACCATTGCCTCGGGTGCCACGGTTGCGGTTCCGCTGGACATGAGTTTTCCGCTGAGCGAAACCCAGGGCACCAAACCCCTCACGGCGCAACTGATGCTGGAAGCGGACCGGTCGCACACCGTGGATCTTCAGGCGCCGATGGCCATCGGCCTCGAACACCTTGAACTGCGCCCGCGCTTGATCTTCGAACCGCGCGACACCGGTGCCGAGGACCTCGTGGTGATCGCCGAAATCACCAACACCAGCGAGCGGGCCGAATCGCTTTATGTGTTTGCCGCAGCACCCGGACTGCAGCGACAGCAGCGCTTGGTTTCACCGCTGGGACCCGGCCAGACCGCGATCAAGCGTTTTCGTTTTCCCGCTGCGGGAAAAAGTCTGTCCGGACAGGACATCCGCGTGGGCATCCGCGCCATTGATGGCCCGGCACTGCTGAACGATGTACTGAGTGTGCCTTAACTCACACCTTGGGCGGCAACAGAAGATCAGGTAATGCACGCGGCCGACCTTCGGCATCCACACACGCAAGCGTGGTGGATCCCACACAAATCACTTCGTCACCGCGCCGCACTTCATATTCGTGATCGACGCGCACACCCCCGGCCCGCGTGACCACGGCTTCGATGTCGATTTCCTCGTCGTAGCGCGCCGGCTTCAGAAACTTGCACGCCATTTTGTGCACCACCATGAACACGCCCTGGCGTTCCAGTTCGCTGTAGGCCACCGACTGGGCACGCAGCAATTCGGTGCGTGCCAGTTCGAACCAAACCGGATAGCGGCTGTGGTGCGCCATCGACTGCGGATCGCACTCGGGATAACCCACACGATGTCGATAAATGATGCGGTCGATCATAAGGCCCGCAGTCTGACGCCTGATCACGCGCGCGGCAACCCGCGTTCCGGCAGTGATTCATGCCGGGCGGTCCAACGATCACCCTCGCTCTGCTGCAATTGCAATCGACCGGCAAAGCCCGACATCGTCAGATCGAGAATCGCCGCCCCGGCTGACCAGTGCACCACTTTGATTCGCCCGCGACTGACCGCTTGCACCACACCGCGATCCCCCGACACCGGTCCCTCGAAATGCAGATAAGCCCTTCGATGATCAGGCCGTCGCTCCAGCTCGAAACCAGAAGCCCAGTCCTGGATGGGCGTTAACACCCGCCAGCTCACCAGCGCCCCGGCCCGATCGGCCGGATGCTCGAAGAACCAGTCATAATGATCCGGCCCGTGGCCCCGGTGCAGCAGTAAAACCGAATCGACAGGACTCACGGTTGCTCCTTGTTCATCCACCCCGACAAGCATATCTTGAAATGTTCCAATATCCCGTACATGGAGGTACAGACCCATGGAATGGACAACGCCCAGGTGGCTCCTGGCGCCCGCACTTGCCGCGGCGCTTTTTGCCTGCGAAACCACGAAAACCAGCACCGGTGATGAGGTCGCTCCGGCGGTCGCATCCGAGCAAACCGAACCCACGGATCCCGGTGTCATCCAGAAGAGCTTGGATGCGATCGGTGAAGGCACGCAAACCACGCTCGATGGCTTGAGTGAAGCGTCGGCCGCCATTGCCACGCATTACACCGTCGATCGCAACCGCCTGCTGGGCTACCAGGCCTATCGCCGGAAAAATGCGGCGCATGCCGCGACGTATTTTCTGGCTTGCATCGCCAAAGAACCCGACGATGTGAAGAGCCACTATTACCTCGGACTCGTCGCTCTGGATCAATACAAAGATGCCGCCTACGCGCGCCGACATTTCGAGCAGGCCTATACCCTGTATCAGGCCAAGAAATTCGTCTCGCCCAAGCGCCGACTCGCCGACATCGACCTGATGTCGGGTTCCGACGAGCCCGCGGTGCCGTGGCCATCGATTCACGATGTGGCCGACGGCGTCGCCGAATCGATCTACCGTGAGAACGATCGCAAAGCGCTGCTCGCCTTTGCCCGTCAGGCGATCGCGGATCGCGGCGAAGTGGATGACTACCTGCGCCTCGGTGATTACTTGCACAAACTCGGCGATCCCGATTCGGCTCGCGAAGCCTATGCGCAGGCCGTCAGCGTCGCTGACCCGAAGAACCCGCGCCCGCATGTCGCCTTCGCCGACTTCTATGAAGCCCTCGGTGCTCGCGATCGCGCATTGGAACATCTGATCCATGCCTACGGCATCACGCCCAGCGATCCGAAACTCAAACAGCGCATCCGCTCACACGGCGTGATCCCCGGCCCGACGTTGATTCCCTCCACGCGTCCCGTTCTGGATCGCCCGAAGCCCAAATTGCCAAGCACCGAAGGTCAAAAGCTGCCGGCACCCGAAAACAACCTGCCCGACACCGGCGGCCAAAAGTTGCCTGGGCAGAACTGATTCCGGCCATTGCCGCATTGAATCGCACTGAAAATCCCCGGCGCATGCCGGGGATTTTTATTTGGAACCCATGCGCCTTTCAAACGTCAAACCGGGCATGCGCCATGGAACCCAGATGCTGCCCCTTCTGCTACTGACCGCCTGCGCAGGTGGCGATCTCAAGCCGACGATGGATCTGGTGTACCCGCTGATTGCCGAACATCGAAGCAAAGTGATCCTGCCGGATCCCGCAGCGCAACACCTGCCTGATTTTCAGGATTTTCACATTACCTACATCTCCGGCAGCGGCCATGGTGGCAATTTGGTTCTGCTCAAGCTCGACTGCGACGACGGTGAAACCATCGAATGCTGGCGCGTGAGCTACAACGGCCCAAGCATCATGAATCGTTCGCCGAACAATCCGGTCGTGCTAGAAACAGCCTCTTTACCGCTCGACAAAATGCGATCGATGCTGACCACGATCTCCATTCTGAATCAGTCACGATTTAAATCTCGCCCCGAGCCTTCTGAATTCCACTGGTTTGTCAATGAAGCCGGCCAGCAGATGGTCACTGTGCGAACCAGAAAGTTGATTTCTTTTTCCACTGCCGATTATGCGCTCTGGCTCGACATCCACTGGCGCGGTTATCAAGGCAACGTTCACGCTTTTTGCGACTATCCGAGCAGTGATGACGCCCCCGTCACCTTTCTACCCAATGCCCAGAGCCGCCTTTTGCGCACCACCATGGAATCGATCGCCTGGCAGCGCGTGAAATCACCCGCGCCCACCGACCGCGAACGCTTCGACCCTTTTCTAAAAACGATCATTCACCACTACGAAAAAGATCACGGTTGGTGGTGGCCCATGGAGCGCGGCCTCTGCATTGCAGCCGAACTCGGCACGGAAAACCTGCTCACGGATATCGCCGCCATCACCACGCCCGAAAACAACGGCTCAGGCCCGCGCATCCAGAAGCTGATCACAGAAGCTCGCCTGAAAATCAGTGGTCGCACGCCAACGCCTTCGGCGCGATAGAGGGTGTGATGAACTTTCGCCGCGGCGCAGCGCGATTTTTCGGGATTCTGCCGCCGTGTCGGGGGACGGAGGCGGCCTTCTTGGCCGTCGAGTACCCACGATCAAGGCAGAAGACTGAAAAAGCCGCTGACGCAAGAGCGAAAGTTCATCACACCCTCTAGACTCCTATTCGATGTCCGAAGGCTTTTTCTTCAATCTGGGCAAACAGGCCGGGGGCCATGCCCGCAAAGCCCGCTGGTACTGGGATTCGGTCACCGGCTCCAAGGCCGATGCCATCCGCGCCGAATATGCCGCAGGCCATGATTTGGCCCAAGAGATCCGCGCCCAGAACGCGATGCCCGCCGCGCCCGAAGACGAAGCTTTGATTCAAGATCTCGGCGCGCGCCTCGCCCAGCATGTGTCTGAAAAACAATATCGCTTTCACTTCGAAGTCGGCCCGGGCCAGGAAGCCAATGCCTTCGCGCTGCCTGGCGGTTTCATCTTCGTCACACCCGCCCTGATGGACCTGTGCTCGCGTCAGCCCGATGAACTGGCTTTCGTTCTCGGCCATGAAATGGGCCATGTCGTCTTCGGCCATGCGATGGAGCGCATCGCCACTTCTGCCGCCATCAACATGGCCTCGAAGGCGATGCCCCTGCGCGGTGTGCTGGGCGGATGGCTGAAAAACGCGGGCCTGAAAGTACTCCAGAGCGCTCACAGCCAGAAAAACGAGCTGGCCGCCGATGCACTCGGCCAGGCGCTGATGCATGCCGCCGGCTTCGACCGCCGCGCCGCCGATCGCCTGCTCGAACGCCTCGAAGCC
>CALOAZ010000056.1:0-22432 GCA_942491355.1 uncultured Phycisphaeraceae bacterium | reverse complement strand
TGTGAACACACCCTGGCAACCGTAAAGCCAGCCATCCGGACCCCACACAAATGTGTTGATCACCTCATGGGTATCGTGGTGACCCCAACCATCGAGTACGATTTTCGGTTCGCCGTCGGCTTTGCCATCGCCGTCAGCATCGGGAATGAACATCAGATAGGGAGCGGCACCGACCCACACGCCGCCGAATCCCACTTCAAGACCGCTGACCAGATTCAATCCTTCAATGAAGGTCTTGCGCGTCTCAAACGTGCCGTCCTTGTCGGTGTCTTCCAGAATCAGAATCTTGTCGAGCCCCTGACCTTCGGGGCGACGAATCGGATAACTGTGCGCCTCGGCCACCCACAGGCGACCCTTTTCATCAATCGCCATCGCCACCGGCTGATGCAGATTCGGTTCGGCCGCAATCAGATCAACGCGAAATCCTTCGGGCACCGTCATCGCGGCTGCGGCAGCTTCGGGCTGCAAGCCATCTGCCATGGCCACCACCGCCTTGGGCTGCGCCTGCTTCCATTGGGCCTCTGTGACTTTCTTGCGCGACTGCGTGTGAACAAACACGCCTTTTTTATTACCGACGACGATGTCCGGCAGGTCATCGCCATTCACATCCGTTGTGACCACCTGTACGCCCACGCCTGAATCATCATCAATCTTATGGGGCACAAACTCGACACCGTCGGCACCGCGCGTCAAGCCGAACCAGTACAAGACCGCAGGATCATTGCCGCCCGGATCGTGACCGTTATGCGCCCACCAGCGCTTGCCGGTGACGATATCCTTCAGGCCGTCGCCATCCACGTCGATCAATTCGATGGCATGCATCTGACTGAACGACACGCCGAAGCGATTTTGCTCAGCCTTATCGGTGATGATGTCATGCCGGGTGAAAACGATTTTGCCGTCTTTGGTTTCCTGCTCGAACCACGCCAAGCCGTAACCGTGCGCCACCAGCGATGTGATCACATCCTGATCACCGTCACCGTCGACGTCATACGCATACATCTGCGCACCGCCGTTGCCGAACCATGTCGCGTGTTTTTCCCAAACCGGATCGCCTTCCAGAGAATCGGGCTGCTGCCACCAGCCGTCTTTGCTGATTAGATCAATGCGACCATCAGCGTTGACATCACCGACCCCCAGACCGTGCGTGAATTTCCCACCGGCGCCCCCGTCGGAAATCCGATGAAACACCCACGGTTCAGAAGCTTTGGCCGGATCAAACGTGACGTAGCCGAAAGAACCATTTGCCGAGCAGATGATCTCCGGTCGGCCGTCACCGTTCAGGTCGGCAAAGGTCGGCGACTCGTTATCCACCGGCTCGAAGGCCTTATGACGCGGCCAATGCCCTGCCGCACCTTTCGGATTTTCAAACCACGAGGCATCTCTGCCCGGGAATCCCAGCACCAGCACATCGAGCCAGCCATCCTGATTGAAGTCGTGGGTGAACGTAAAGAAATGATCCGAATACCCTTTGGGGTCGAAAGCCTTGGGCGCATAGATTTCGTGCTTCGTTTCGAAACCCGGCCCCGCATACCAATACGGCCCACTGATCACGTCGGCATGGCCATCACGATTCAGATCGCCGACATTGGCGCCTTCGGCATAAAACACATCCGCAAGCCGCTTCTTCTCGAAGCTCACCAGCGATCGGGGTTCTGCCGCAAGGCACCCGCCGCCAAGATCACTATTGAGGTGAGGACAATGCACATGACCAAAAGCTCCTGAGGAGCCACCCATCCGGATCGGCGGGGCTCACCTTTGAATCGTAACGGCGACCCGACGAGGCTCCATGAGGTTTGCGGCTGCAAACTTACGCCATTTAACGAAACAGCGTTTCACTCATAAATTCATTATTAAAAGATATTTAATATGATTTATTGGATATGGATGTTGAAATTTCGTCACGCCGATTGAGATATTTCACGCGCTGATCTACGCTTTTGCCATGCGTCATCGACCCCGCGTGGCTCTGATCATCGAGACCTCCAACGACTACGCCCGCGGCCTTCTCCATGGTGTGCGGGCATGGATTCGCGAGCACGAGCCCTGGTCGATTTTTCTGGCCGAACATGGTCGCGGTGATGAACCCCCGGCCTGGCTCAGCGACTGGCAGGGTGACGGCATCATCGCGCGCATCGAAAGCCGCAAAATCGCTCGCGCCGTCAAGAAAAGCGGACGGCCCGCCGTGGATGTCAGCGCCGGTCGCCACCTGCCGGAACTGCCCTGGGTCGAAACCGATGACGAAGCGATCGCGCGTCTCGCCGCAGATCATTTGATGGAGCGCGGCTTTCGTCACTTTGCCTACTGTGGCGATGATCGCTTCAACTGGTCGACTTGGCGGCGCGAAGCCTTTGAGAAAATGGTCACACGCGCAGGCCACTCCTGCGACACATGGACACCACGCCCCGGCGAAGACGACACGTGGGAACGCCACGAAGAAGCGCTTGTGCAATGGATCGATAAATTACCGCGTCCTGTAGGCATTTTCGCCTGTTATGACATTCGCGGGCAGCAGATTCTCGAAGCTTGTCGACGTCTCGGTCTTGCCGTCCCGGATGAAGTCGCCGTCATCGGCGTCGATAACGATGAACTGCTTTGCGATCTGTACACACCGCCGCTTTCAAGTGTGGTGCCCGATACGCATCGCACCGGCTACGAAGCGGCGCGCTTGCTCGACCGGATCATGCGCGGTGAAAACGTCGGCGCTGATGCGCACCCGATTCGCCCGGTGGGTGTGGTCACGCGCGAATCCACCGATGTCACGGCCATTGATGATCGCGATGTCTCCACCGCCGTGCGCTTCATTCGCGATCATGCCTGCGAAGGCATCAATGTCGAAGACGTCCTGGAGCAGATCCCGCTTTCACGACGCGTCCTCGAAAGTCGCTTCAAGACGTTGATCGGCCGATCCCCGCACGAACAAATTTTGAAAACCCGCCTCGATCGCGTGTGCCTGCTTCTGACCGAAACCGATCTGCCGCTGACACGCGTCGCCGAGCGATGCGGCTTCAAGCATGTGGAATACCTGAGCGCCGTGTTCAAAAAGAAGATCGGCACACCCCCCAGCACCTACCGTCAGAACCGCCGGGGCTGACCCAGCTGGCCGGATCAGCCCCGACAGTCAATTCTTAAGTTTTTTAATATCAATTAGTTACACATTATTATCAAAATCTGATCCGCTCAGATCCAAGTGCTATCCTTTAAGCCATGCCTTCGCAGCAACGCCCACTTTCGCAATCGCCTGTAACGATCGAGCCCTCGGCACCGAATACCGATGGAACAGGACCCATGGCGGATAATGAACGGTTCACCCGCCTCTGGACGCAGGCCGAACCCACCGTGGCCAGCTACGTGGCCTCGATGGTGCGCGATCCACACGCCTGCGACGATTTGATCCAGGAGATTGCCGTCGTGTTGCTGAGGAAGTTCGACCAGTACGATCCCGGCCGGCCCTTTTTGGCTTGGGCCATCGGGATTGCCAAACTGGAGATCGTCTCCCGGCGCCGACAGCACGCACGCAGCCTGCTGAGTTTTCGTGATGACGTGCTCGATGCCGTCGCTGCCACCTATGAAGAACTGGCCCCCGAACTCAGTCAGCGCCGCCTCGCTCTGCGTGAATGCCTCAAGCGCATGCGCGGCCGCAATCAGGAAATGCTCCGCCTGCGTTACGACGAAGCACTCAAGCCACGACAGATCGCCGAAAAACTCGGCCTCGCGGCGGGCAATGTCCGCGTGATTCTCAATCGGATTCGTGAAGCCCTGCGCACATGCGTCGACCGACGCCTCGACCGAACGACCTCATCCCCATGACCCACGACGACCAACAACTTCTCAGCGACTGCCTCAACGGTGAACTGACCGATGAGCAACGCCTGAAATTCGAACAGCGCCTGCTCGACGATGTCGAGTTCCGACGCCTGTTCGTGCGCGAAACCCATTGCGAAAAACAAATTCGCGATGCCGTGGCCACGCAGCGCCGCATGCGCAAAGAAGCCGACGATCTCGCGGCACTGGCCAATGCGGTGGGGCCTTTTTCAATCGACTGGCAGCAGGCGCAAAATCCGATCTCGCCGCGTGTGTTGCGCATTGCGTGGTCGGTCGCAGCCGCAGCCTGCCTGATGCTCAGCGCGACGGTCTAATTGTTGATTCAACACAAACTCGGCGACAAGCAAACTGTGGCGCAAGCGACTCCGGAAACCACAGCGCCTGTACCGGTTCTGCCGGCCCAGCCGCCAGTCGCACCCGCGCCTCAGGTGACCGAAATCATTCCCGCCCCCGAAGAACTTCCGGATACGCCATCAAATACGCATATTCCGGTGGCCGTCATTGCCCGACCGATTCCCGGCATGTGGATTGTGCGCGACCGTGAAAAAATCGACGTCAAACCCGGCACGCCTGTTTTCGAAACCGATCTGGTGGTGACCAAAGGATTCCAGTTGTTTGATCCGGATGCCGTGGCCACCACGCATCCGCTGCCAGGCGCGGCCGTGCGCTACTACGGTGAATCCACACAGATCATTCTTTCAAGCGGCACCGAAGCGCGTTTCTATCGCGAGAACGGTGCCAAACGCATCGAACTGTTTCAAGGTCGCCTGTTGTGCGATGTCTCGCGTCAGCGCGAAGGCATGCCGATGACACTGCTCACACCCACCGCACGGTTCACCGTGATCGGCACCAAGTTCCAACTCAAGAGTGATACGGATCTCACGCGCCTGTCACTCAACCAGGGCAAAGTGCTGGTGGCCGATCGCGAAGGCTTGAAGCCCGGCGTTGAAACCACGACCGGACAATATGCCGACATCGATGCATCGGGATCCATCGCCCTCGGCACACTCCAGACCTATCAAGCCGAAGACGCCACATTGTTCGGCGCGGTGGCGGCACGCAATCATGCCGGATTCACCGGCGATGGTTTTGTCGACTTCATGAATCCCGAAGGTGACTACGTCGAGTGGCAGATCAACGCGCCGACGACGGGGCGCTACCGACTTCGTTTGCGCTACAGCCATGGCGCAAGTCTCAAAGCCACCGGCCCACGTCGCCCGCTGGATATCGCCGTCAATGGATTGATCACGAAGTTTGATCTGGATTTCCCCTCCACCGGAACGTGGGAAAACTGGCAGCACAACGATGTCGAAACCGAACTCAAGGCCGGACTCAACACCATCCGTGCCACGGCCATCGGCTACAGCGGCGTCAACATCGATCGCCTCGATGTTGAACCTGCAAACTGAAAAACCTCAGAAGCATCACCCACAGCGCCATACCCACCAGCCTCTTTGATGGGATTTTGATCGCCCTGCGCTTCCGATCGGATAGGCCTCATCCGCACCAAGCAAGCCCCTTGCCCACCCCGGGCTAAAGTACGTCTATCGGGAATTATTTTTCTTTTTTGCGAATCGGGGCGCGCGACTGATTTTTGGTGCGTTTTGCGCACAAATCACACGGCATATAAAATGGTAACCCACTTGTTATTAATTGCTTATAGATTCCAATACGCATCCCGAAAGCCGCTCAATCCCCTGATTGAGACCCGCAGACTGCGCGTTTCCCTGTAACGAAACGCCCGGCCCTACGGAAGACAAGTGAGACCGGAAAACGGCAACCCGGGGAGAACACGTCTGCCGGCCGGTCAGAAAAGATGAAGCGTTCGATACGGAGCGTTGCCATGCCTCGCCGCTCAGCAAAACATCGCGGATTCACACTCGTTGAGCTTTTGATCGGTATCTCGATCATGCTCATCCTCATCGCGATGCTTCTGCCGATTTACAACCGCATGATCGGCTGGGGTCGCTTGGTGAAATGCCAGTCCGGTCTGCACCAGCTCACACTGGGATGGGTCGGTTACGCCAACAACAACAAGAAGATTCTGGTCCTTGCCGAAGACAACGGCTGGGGCAATGCCGTGGCCGTCGATGGTCGCCAACCCGGCAAATATCTGTCATGGGTGGATCGCACCAAAGGTCGTGACAAACTCGAATCGATCACAGGCGGCGCTCTGTGGCCTTACATGGCCAACAGCTTTGACATCTACCGCTGCCCGGATGATCCCGGTTCAACCGGCGCACACGGCACACAAGAATTGCGCAGCTACGCCATCAGCACCACCATGGGCGGCAACAACGGCATCTTCAATGAACCATGGGAAAAGCACATGGTCGGCCGCCTGGACATGGTGCCCAATCCCGGCTCCATGTTCGTCTTTGTCGAAGAAGATGGCTCCTTCGCCGACTCCTGGATCATGCACCAAAAAGGGCCGCAGATCGCGGATCAGCGCACCTGGTGGTTCCGTGATGATGTGGCTTGGAATGATGAAGGTGGATTTGTCTGGCACTTGAATACCGGCCAAAGTTTTTCCTTCGCCGATGGCCATGCTGAATACTGGGCCTGGCAGAATATTCAAGAAGATCATGGTGCGAACGGCTACTGGCACATGTATGACCTGGTGAATGAAGACCTGCACAAGGTCATTCGCGGTCACAGCCCGCATTTCGGCAAAGCTCCACCGCTGCCGACACCCTGATTTAAAAATTCAATCAATCCCCGCAGCAATCTGCACGAGGTCGCGTGCCACCACACGCCTTGGCCATCTCTTGCGTGCGCTGCTCCACCATCCGCTTGCCTTCAGGCGATTGCGAATCCACCCAGCGCTTGCCGTCGCGCGACCAGAGACGACCGGACTTGAAACTGGCTTCGAAGAATTCATGCAGAATGGGCTCGGCAAGAAGACGATCGCGGACTTCGGGCGTGTATTTCTCGTAATACCCAACGACGGCCGGCGATTCCGCTGCGCAGCGGAATCGAAACACACGCACGGCCTCGGCACCGGAAGGCGCTTCAAAAGGCGGCACGCGCGTGAACCGGTCGCGAAACAATTCGCCTGAGCCCGTATCGAGATACCACGAGCGAGGCTCGAAATCAGTCGTACCCGCGAATCCGAGCTTGTAGGCAAACATGCCCAGTGAAACGCAAATCCCCGCCGCCAATACTGCGGCGGTCACACCTGGATGCGTATTCACCCAATCGCGTCCTGTACCGAGCATCGCGTGGCCTCACCAATAAATGTCGACGCTGTTGTTCTTCCATGACAGGCGATACTTGATATCGGCACCTGGCGTCCAAAGCACATGTCCACCCAGATAACCCACATGCGCCCCACTGGGCCACAGCGAATTGGGGTCGGTGTAATCTGCCGCATAAAGATGATTCGCACCCCAGCGATCCGGATCACCCGGCGTCACCCAGTTGTTCGTCGCGCCCCCCGGCCACTGGCGCGTGAGATCCATCCAGACCATTTTGTAATACGCCCCTTCGCGATCATCCATCCAACGCGGAAACAGCGGTGCCTTCAGATCGGCCGGACGATCCACCAGTTTGTCATAAAACTCTTTTGTATTGGTCTGTGATGCGGCCATGTAATAGCGGCCCATCACGAAATGCGTGGACGTTTTTGGATCCACACCGTTCCATCCCCAATAGTAAAAACGGTCGAGCGACCACTTGGGATTACTCGGGCTGTACCAGTGAATGCGCTGCAAGCCGTAGGCCTCTTCGAAATAATCACGCCAATACGGCCACGACCAGTAGATATTTGAAGAATCCACATTGCCGTTCGGGCGCGTGGTCAAATCGGGCATGCGCCCGCGATTGTCCATCGCGTAAACCAGACTCGCCTCAAGCAACTTGCGCGTGTCGGTCGCACAGATGGTCTCTTTCAACGTGCGCTGCAGATTCTGCATTTTGGGCATCAGCAGACCGACCAGAATCAGAATGAGCGTGACCACCACCATGACTTCGATCAGTGTCAGTCCGCGATGTCGGCATGAATGTCGCATGAACCACCTCATCTTCAAGGAACCTGGTTTTCATGCATGAGCCGCACAACCTGCTCAGGCGTCAGAGCGATATCGAACACGTACACTTCATCCAGATCGCCACGGAAAAATCCGCGATCGACCAGATTGAATCCCATGCGAGCGCGGCGGGCTTGCGGTCCCGTCACGTCAGTATCGACCTTCTGCGGATGATTGCGCGAATCGGCTTCGAGGCGACCATCGACATACAGACGACCATGCGTGGCGATATCCGCACCGGGGCCACCGGCAAACACCACCGCCACATGATGCCAGCGACCGTCGCGTAAATCGGTGGTCGCGATCGACTGACCTTCGAGCGTGCCGATGCGCAACGGGCCGATCGGCCCGTCTTTTTCAAACGCATTCCACGAAACCTGCCACGCCGCACCCGGATGATCGAACGAACCCCAGCAGATCAGCGACAACGCTTCGCTCAATTTGCCATCTGCCGGCACACGCACCCACATGGCGATGGTGCGCGGCGCATCGCCGCCGATGCCCGGGAACGGAGTTTGCACATAAGCGCCATGACCATCGAGATACACGCCGCGCCCGAACTTGCCGGGCACGCGGATCGGTCCGGTGGCCGCCGCATCGGTGCCGTGTCGCGTCAATTTCGCATGGAAGGGACCTTGCGCATAACCCAAGCCCGAATCGCGCGCCGTAGCGCCATCCGATTCATCAAACGACCATCGCACAAATCGGTATGCGTCCATCTCCGGCCTCGGCAGACCGCGCACAAAACGACTGGCATCGGCCGAAATGGATTCGATGGGTGACGACGGAAGATTCTTGAAGCGCAGCGCCTGATGGGCCACCAGTCGACGACGATCCGAATCACCGCGCGACGACTCGGCTTCGACGACCCCTTCGAGCACATGCACTTCGCTGCGCCCGTCGGGATCCACCTGCATCGCAAAGGCCGTTCCAAGATCGATCACGCGCGTCGCCGGTGACGTCACCGTGAAACCCACCGCCTGTTCGGGCACTTCGGCCACCAGCTTGCCCTGCTGCAGATGAGCGTCGGCCGCGCTCGATAAATCCAGCTCGGCCGGCCCTTCGAGTGTGATGCGGGCACCGCTGTCGAAGGTGATTTCGGCATGCCCCTCCGCAAGCCGAACACGTCCGCGCGGCAACCAATCGCCCACACGCCACGATCGATCCGCACCGGGTCGATCCCAAACCGCATTCACATCGGCCGTGATGCGCGCTACAAATGCCGGCGGAATCGGTGAGGGCGGCACGAAGTGCATGCTCAATACTGTCGCAAGCACACTGACCACCACCACGATCAACGCGGCCGTCGCCAGCAATGCCTGCGGCAAAGGTCGCATCAGCCAATCACTGATGCGGGCGATGACGCCTGGCTTATCCTCTTTCCACGGCGCGGCCGTTTCATCCACATCATCAATGGCTTGCGACGCCGCAAGCGCCATGGCCTCCAGATCGGCATCGATCGGCGGCGCCATACCCGCTGGTCGCGCGGTGGGCACAATCGAATCGATGGACGGCGCGGCGCCCACCAGATACCGACGCAAACTGGCGCACATCGACATGTACTGGATGTAATACCGGCGTGCCGATTCGTCTTCGGCAATCAACGCTTCGAGGCGGGCCGCATCACGATCACTCAGTCGATCCGCCTGCCAGGCTTGAAGCAATTTGATTAATTCAGAGGAAGGCTGATTCATGGCGCCAACTCCCGCGCCAGCGTGGAGCGCACACAACGCAGAAGCGTGTCATGAATCCTCGGCAGGGCCTTGTACACCGCGTGAATCGATCGCCCGACTTGCCGGGCAATCGCCTTGACCGTAGCCGCGCCTGCGTAGCGGCGATTCAATAAATCGCGATCTTTTTCCGGAAGCTTCTGAAGACATTCGGCCAGCGCGTGATGTCGGGCATCGAGTTCGTCCGACATGGCTGCGGCATCGGATGCGATGCGATCCAGGGTCTCGGCACTGAACTTCAGACGCGAACGCCGCTTCTTTTCGTAATGCTTAAGTACTTTGTAATGGGCGATGCGGCAGGCCCACGACACGAACTGTGTATCAGGTTAGTACTGATCTAATTTTTCCCAGAGCACCAGGCTCGTCTCCTGAAGCACGTCTTCAGCGTCGGTGAGATCCGGAAGCATCGACAAAATAAAGGCGTAGATCCGCCGCTCATTCGCAAGCAGCAGACGAATGAAATCCTTTGAGGCAGGCGATCTTTGATCGTCCCGTTCCGACATTCCGATTGACTCCACCCCCCGACACCCGCCGAGCGTCCGATGTGTTCACCCAGAAATCCCGCGCCGGGCACAGAATTAGAGCCCGGACCGGAATTTTTTCGGCCTGATTCGGAAATGAAATCCTTGGTCCTTATGCACCAAAGAGTTACATCGCAAAAAAGCGTGAGGCCATCGCCAATGGGAACCGGAACACAACCCATGCGATCACCGCCGGAACATCGCCTACAAGCTATTTAATGACAATGGCTTAAGTGGATCAGAAGAACTTGCTGTACAGCCACCAGCCACCGGCGATGGCAAATGCCGCTCCCGAGACCCAGAGCATGACATCCCACAAACGACCGGGTTTCAATTTCGGATCGCATCGGCGATAGCGAAAGTACAGCGCCGCGATACCCAGCATGGGGAGCATGACCGCCTGAGAAGCGCCGCTGGCCAACACCATCGCCGCCGGTGCCTGCACCCAAAGATAAAGGCCCAGCGCTCCGATCGGCCAGACCGTGGCAATCACGCGCGTCCATCGCATGCGCGTCTCTTCAGAACCATCATGAAAACCCATCAAGCCCAGACCGTCGGCCACCATGCGGGCATTGCCCGCGGCCGCGACGAAGAACGTGGAATACAACACGGCAAAGGCGCCGAATAAAAAGACGCCATAAGCCCATTCACCGAACACCGGCACGTACATTTGTGCCAGCGTGCGAATCATGTCGCCGCCTTCGGGAATCAGATGGGCCCGGCCAAGTACCGCAGCACCGAGCAGATAAAACGCCACCGTCGCAAAGGTGTAAACCACCATCGAGGCCCATGCATCAATATAAAGCACACGCATCCAGCCGCGCGCACGCTCCAGCCATGCCGGCGAACCATCGCGCACACCGGTGGACTTCGCATAGCCTTTTTCCAGACACCAATACGGATACATGATCAACTCAGCCGCACCGACACCGATGATGCCGAAGGCCTCGAGCGCGGTGACCATGGGTCGCTTGGCAGATTCTGCATCTGCCGGTGGCAGCGAGAACGACAGACCCTGCGCCAACTCCACCGGTTTTACCGCCCAATCGGTCATCTGAAGCATGGCCAGCGTGAACAGCGTCACCAGCGTGAAACCGCCCACCATGATGGTCGAAAAGGCCTGAATGAATCCGTACCGCCCGCACCACAACAACACTGCCGTCATCACCGCAACAATCGTTGCCCAAAGCGCAGCGTCATTGGATGTTTTCACCGGCTCGGCAGCCAGGGTTTGAACGCGCTGATTCAATTCGTTCAATCGCGCTTCGTCTTCGCCGCGATGCTGCGCGATGGCCAGTTCGACTTTGACTTCAACCTTGGCCTGCTGCTGAGCATGGTCGGCGCGACCCGCCTCCGTGATCGGTGCGCCGATGGCCATGGCCTGACCGACCGCACCGACAATACCACCCTGCTGCGTCAAAATGAGTACGGTCATCAGCGCCCAGTACCAGATCACCCAGTTCACGCGCCAGCGCGGTCCCGGTACGGAATCGAGTGCTTTGAGCGGCGTCTCGCTGTGCGTGATGGTATGACGCCCGAATTCGATCTGCGTGAACACCTTCACCACGCAACCGATGATGATCAGCCAAAGCAGCCAGAAGCCCGACTCAGCCCCCACACGCGTGGTCGCAATCAATTCGCCTGAACCCACGATCGAACCGGCAATGATCATGCCGGGGCCGAGGCGCATCAGCGTCGCCCCCAGTGTGGTGGGCGGCATTTCAATCGGCGATTCAGTGGGGGAATTTTCGGCCATGACGCACCGGCATACGAGGGAAGTGAGCGAATGATATCACATGGCCAATCGAGAATTGCCTTTTCAGTCTTGCGTGCAGGCCCGATCCAGGTGCGTGTAGCCCCCGTCGACATAGACGATCTGGCCAGTGGTATGGCTGCTTAGCCCGGAAGCCAGAAACACGATGGTCTGAGCGATTTCTTCGGGCGTGGTCATGCGCCGCCCGAGCGGAATCAGACGCTCGATGCGCTGTCGGGTATTTTCGGATTTCGGTCGCGACTCAAGCCACGCGGCATACATCGGCGTGTACACCTCGGCTGGCACCACGGCATTCACACGCACACCGTGAGAAGCCAGAGCCACAGCCCATTCGCGTGTCAGTGCGTGTACCGCGCCTTTGGCTGCCGCATAGCCGCTGGTCGATCCCTGTCCCGTGCTGACCACCTTCGATCCCACGTTCACGATCGCGCCGCGCGTTTCAATCAGATCGGATCGACACGCTCGCGCCATGGCGTAGACATGCACCAGATTTTTTTCGAGCGACGCGCGAAACGCATCGGGCTCTGCGCCCAATACCACCGAATCATTCACGCCGGCATTATTCACCAACACCGCGATCGGCCCCAAGGCCTGACGCACACGATCCACCACGGCAAGACACGCCGCGCCATCGGTCAAATCAATATCGAAATGTCGGGCGCGACTACCTGAGGCTTCGATTCGCTGCATCAGCGCGGAGCCCGCCGCTGCATCGCGATCCAGAATGGCCACCTGCGCACCTTCCTGCGCGCAAAGGCCATGCTGGTGGCAGCACCAATGCCTGCCGCACCACCCGTCACCAAGACCACAGCATCGTTGAGTTCAAAATCCATGTTCTTCAACCCGGAAAAGCCGACACACGCTGCGTGGAGGTCCCGAGATGATCAATGCCCAGCTCCACCAGATCGCCCGGGCGCAGATACGGCGGGGGATCGAATCCCATGGCCACACCCGCCGGTGTCCCGGTCGAAATAATGTCGCCCGGCAGAAGCGTCATGAACTGACTCAGATAACTGATCACATGCGGCACATTGAAAATCATGTTGGCGGTGGTGCCGTTCTGTCGCAACTGGCCGTTCACCTTGAGCCACATTTTGAGGTCGTTCACATCATCCACTTCATCCGGCGTGGCCAGAAACGGACCGATCGGTGCAAATGTGTCGCAACTTTTTCCTTTGACCCACTGGCCAGCGTGTTCGAGCTGGAAAGCCCGCTCTGAATAATCATTGTGAAGCATGTAACCGGCGACGTGCTTGAGCGCATCGGTTTCACTGACGTAAGACGTTCGAGCACCGATCACGACCGCCAGTTCAACTTCCCAGTCGGCCTTCTCGCCGCGCCGCGGCAAAACCATGTCATCATTCGGGCCCACAATCGCACTGGTGGCCTTGAAGAAAACCACCGGCTCAGTGGGCAACGCCATGCCTGCTTCCTTGGCGTGATCCTTGTAATTCAGACCGATGCAGATCAGCTTGCTCGGTCGTGCAATCGGTGGCCCCAGGCGCACCGACTCTTCCACGGTCGGTGCCGAAGCAGCGTTTTGGGTCGCCCACGCGCGCAATCGACCGATGCCGCCCGTGGCAAAGAATGATTCGGTGTAGTCCTCACCGAACGTCGCCGCATCAATGCGCCGGCCGTCTTCGAGAATCAATCCCGGACGTTCTTTTCCGCTTTTCCCAAAACGAATCAACTTCATCACACACTCCTGAATGGGCGATCACCCGATTTCTTATCGCAACGACATCACGCCGCCGTCCACGTCGTACGCAACGCCGGTGACGAACGATGCGTCTTCCGAACACAAAAAGGCCACCAGTGCAGCCACTTCTTCGGGCTTGCCCATGCGCTTCATGGGTTGCCAGGCACTGAGCTTTTCAAAAATCTCTTTTTCCTGCCCGGGATAATTCTTCGTGATGAAATTGTCGACGAAAGGCGTATGAATACGCGCCGGACACACGCAATTGCAGCGGATGTTTTTCTCGACATAATCCCGCGCCACCGACAGCGTCATCGTGTGGACTGCGCCTTTGGTCATCGAATAGGCAAATCGATCCTGGATGCCGAGCTTCGAAGCCGCCGAAGCCAGATTGCAGATCACGCCGCCGCCCGCAGACAGCATCGGACCGATGGCCGACCGCATGCCATGGAACACCCCTTTGACATTCACCGCAAAAAGACGATCCATGTCTTCAGACGTGGTGTTTTCGAGATTGCCGATGTGCGCAATCCCCGCATTGTTCACCAGCACATCCAGACGGCCGTGATCAGCCACAATGGCTTGAAAGACCGACTCCGTCTGCGCCGCATCTGAAACATCCGCCGCATAAACCGTGCAGCGCCCGCCGGCCGACTCGATCGCGACACGCGCCTGCTCGGCCTTGTCTGCGGTGAGTTCAATCAAAGCCACCGTCGCGCCTTCTGCGGCCAGGCGTTCACAAATCGCCCGCCCGATGCCCGATCCTCCGCCGGTCACCGCAGCAACTTTTTCATTGAAGCGAGACTGATTCATTTCAACACCCTTTCACACCGACGCCTTATCCGTTCAAAACGCCATTGGCATTCAAAGCGAAACCCCGCGCTTCCACGGAATGAAGTCATCCTGTCCGAGTTGCACCGCCTTGGGTACGGCACGACCTGAAGCCACTTCGATCGACAGGTCCAGCAATTGATCGCCCAGCGCATCAATGGTGGCCATGCCCTCCACCACCGGGCCCGCATCGAAATCGATCAGATCCGAAAGGCGCTGCGCCGTATCGGTGTTTGACGACACCTTGATCACCGGCACAACGGGATTACCGGTCGGCGTGCCCAGACCGGTGGAAAACAAAATCAAGTTCGCGCCTGCACCCGCCATCGCGGTGGTCGATTCCACATCATTGCCCGGCGTGCACAGAAGATTTAGTCCTCGGCGATGCACCGACTCCGGATAATCCACCGCATCGACGATCGGCGATGACCCACCCTTCTTGGCGGCACCGGCCGATTTAATTGCATCCGTCAGAAGACCATCAGCGATATTGCCCGGCGAGGGGTTCATGTCGAAGCGCCCGCCGACGGCCTCGGCCCGGCCGGCATAGGCACGCATCAATGTCACAAAGCGATCGGCCGTCGCACGGTCGGCACAACGATCGACCAATTGCTGTTCCACGCCGCAGAGCTCGGGGAATTCAGACAGAATCGCCGTGCCGCCGAGCGCTACGATTCGATCGGAGACGGCGCCCAGCACTGGATTCGAGCTGATGCCTGAAAAACCATCCGATCCGCCGCACTCCATGCCGATGCACAAAGCCGACAAAGGGGCCGACTCGCGCACGAGGCGATCCGCCTCAGCCATCCCGATGAAGGTTTTCTTGATCGCCTGTTCGATCAGCACGCGCTCCGACGCCGTCTTCTGCTGTTCATACACATGCACCGGCTTGCGACAGCCCGAACGTTCAAGCTCTTCGAGCAGAATGCGCACTTCGGCGTTCTGGCAACCCAGACTTAACACCGTCGCACCGGCCACATTCGGATGTTCGATATAGCGAGCGAACAAACGGCAGAGATTCGTTGAATCCTCCCGCATGCCACCGCAACCGAGACTGTGCGTCAAGAATTTCAGGCCATCCACATTCGGGAACAACCTGCGTCGCGCCGGATCCGGCACGGCATTCAAGGCCAGAGATTCCATGGCCGCCACCGACGAACCGGCCCGATGCCCTTCGGCCAGGCGCTGCGCCAGATCTTCGTAATCGCCGGCCCGCGCGTAACCCAGACTGCGCGACATGGCCTCGCGCATGGTGAGCAGATTTCGATTCTCACAAAACACCATTGGAATCACGATCCAATGGTTTGCGGTGCCATACCGGCCTTCTTCGCGCGCAAAACCGTCGAACGTCATCCCGGCCCATCGCTGTACGTCGGGGCCCTGCCACTGATAAGTCGCATCACGACTTTCAAAGCCCGAACTGGCATGCCGCAGGTTGCCGGTGGTCAAGGCACCCCCGGCAGGCACATCTGCCATCAACTCACCGATCAGCACCCCATGCATGCGGACCGGATCACCTTGTTTGAAATCACGCGTCGCAATCGGATGCTTGCGCCGAATAGGCTCGGTCAGCACCACGGAGATCCCATCGACTTCCACGCGCTCCCCGCGCGGCAAATCGCGCAGGGCCACGATCAGGTCGTCGTCGGGGTGAATTCGAATGACTTTGGCTTGGGCCATGGCCGGTGTTCCTGACCGCCGCGATCAACACGACGGGCGGCCATGATACCCGAAGGCCCGCTGAAGAATTGCCTCGCCAGGCTATAACTCCAGGGCATCACCGAACAATTTTTACCTCGGATTACCCACAGAAACGGGCGGCAGCTCAGCGAATCCCCACCAGCTCCACGTCAAAAATCAAAGCTGAATTGGGGCCGATCTTTTCACCGCTGACTGGGTCGCCGTAAGACTGCTGCGTAGGAATGAACAGGCGCCATTTTGCGCCGGGCTTCATCAACTGAAGGGCTTCGGTCCAACCCTTGATCACACCATTGACCGGGAACTCGGCCGGATCACCCTTGGATTCATCAAACACCGTGCCATCGATCAGCGTGCCTTTGTAATGCACGCGCACTGTATCGGTCGCCTTGGGCGAGGCACCCTCGCCTTCGGCCAGCACTTGATACTGCAGGCCGCTGTCCGTGACTTTAACGCCGTCTTTGCTTTTATTTTCAGTCAGAAATTTGTCGGCTTCGGCCTGATTTTTTTCGGCCGCCGAAGGCACCTTCTTAATCACGATCTGAGAACGATCCAGCTTGATCTTGCGATAGATCTGATCGTCGATCACGTAATACCAGTCGGCGAATCGGGCATTGAGTTCTTCGACGCGCTTTTTGGCTTTATCGATCTTGCCCTGGTATGCCTTGGTCTTGCGATCGTTCGCGGCCTTGATGCGATCGTATTCTGCTTTCTTTTTGGCCAGTTCGGCATCCGCCTTTTTCTGCTCTTCTGTTTTTTCGGGCGCCGCCGCTGCGGGCGCATCTTTTTTGGCGTCCGCATCCGAAGCCGGGGCTTCGGGCTTCGGCTCGGGCTCAGACGGTTTTTCCGGCAGCGCTTCGAGCTCAGGCTTTTTGATCAGATCTGAAGCCAACTGCGCCAACACCATGATGTAGCGATTGGACCCGGCCGCTTCAGGAGCCGGTGCATCTTTCGCCTCTTCCTTCAAAGCCACGGGCTTGCCTTCATTCGTGATTTCGCCGAAGCGCAGGACGTAACGCACGCCGTCTTTGAGATCCACGAAGATCTGGCCTTCGTTGGAAAAGACGCTCAGTTCCTTCTGGCCCTTGAGCTGGGCCGGGAAAAAGCCCTTCGCCATCAGCGACTCGACGATCTGGCCATTCTTGGGATCGCGCAGATCGGCGAAAAATTCGCGGCCCTGCCGCAGATTTTCAATCAGCAGATCAGGCTTGCGCGTGACATGCACGATGCGAAGATCATCGATGGCGGTCTTCAGCGCATCGAGCTTGGCTTCATCCAGCGACTGCGATTCTTCCAGTCCTGCCATCGTCCACTTCGGCTTGCCTGAAGCATCGTGACTGATCGTGAGTTTTTCACCCGGCACCAACAGGCCCTGCGTTTCATCGATGTGGTGACCATCGAGTACCACGCGTGCAATGTTCCACGCATCCAGATTCAGGAAATCCTTTTCGATCCAGTCGCCGAAATTCGTGCTCAGATCCGCAAGACTGACCTTGGTGACATACACACGATCCTGCTTGGGCAGACGCACGTAGCGCAGCCCCGGCTGCTCGGCCTCTTTGCCGACCACCAGCGTGGCGATTGCGCCGCCTTCGACATCGCTGAGGCGCACCAGTGTGCCGACACCCGCATCACCCTGCGCAGCGTCTTCCGGATCCTTGACACCATATGACTGATGCGTGGCACGGTCATCGCTCGCCACGCCCAATTTGGGCAAACCGATGAGTGCGGCGGCGGCGTTCTTCATGCGCATCTGCGCATCGGCAGGATAATTCTCGTGCGAAGGAATCACCCATGCACCGTTTTTACTGGTCACCTGAAACGACTTGGCTTCACCGGTGGTTTCATCAAAGGACACCACTTCCAACCCGACCGCCTTGGGCGGATCCGTAAAACTCGGGAAGAAAATGCCGCCCACCTCATCTTCAGGCGCAGCTGAAGGTGCCGAAGGCTGAATGATCCATGCCAGCAATGCTGCGAGAGCAGCGAGGCCGACAAATCCGATGGTCTTGGTCTGTTCTTGCGGACTCATGATGATTGAAACCTGTGCTTAAGAATCATTTCAGTTCTGACGAACACGCCCGGGCGCCGCGCCTTCAAGCTCGCGGCTGCGCCGCTGGGCAAACAGGTACAGGCCGAACATCAACGGCAGCACCGGCGGCAGAAACACCGCCGCTCGTTTCACGCCGTTCTGGATTTTCCGAATCTCCAGCTCCGTCTCGGCTTCTTTCTGGCGGATCTCCTGATCACGCTCACGCTCCAATTTGCTGCGTGTGACCGTCATCGATTTTTCAAGCTGAGATCGCGCCGTTTCCAACTGAATGTTGAACTGGCGGCTGATCGATACCCGGCGTGCGGGCGATCTCATTCACGCGTTTGTTGATTTTTTCTTCTTCGGCGCGAATCTTCTCATCGAATTTCTTTCGGAAATTTTCGCGCGCCTTCTTGGCTTCCGAAACCGCTTCAAGCGTGATGCGCTCAAAAACCTTGAGCGTGCGGTGTACCCGTCGACGCTTGCGAATGTCGATAAACCGATCATCGCCAGCCAGACTATCGATCGCATTAAGCACGAAGGTCACGTTGTCGACATCCAGATGCAGATCCATGTCCGGATTCGGCCCCTGGCTTCGGAGATTAAAAAATGGATCAGCCAGCAGATCGATATCCGACACCAACACGACATTCAGATCTTTTTCGGCGCCTTCGGGACGCCCCCCGATTCGGAAGGCCGGCGTATAAACCTGATCGGTGATGAACACGGTGCGATTGGGATTCAAGCCACCGCCCATGCCGAAGAAAGCCGGCATAAACATTTCAGAGATCGCCACGGCACCACTCTTGCCACCGGTTTTCAGCAAAGGCGTATGGCTGAGCTTGGAACCGCTTTCGACCACGACCGAAGCCGGCGTCAACAACATGAGCTGCTGCAGGCCCGAGGTAATCGGATCCTTGGCATTGAAGGGCTCGGTCTGCCCCGAACCACTGCCGATGAATATGAATTCATTCGGGAAATGATCTGCCTTCGGATACGGGTTGTACGTCCCCCAGAGCGAATGGCCGCCATCGAAGCGCACACCGAGCAACTGCCACAGCGCCAAAATATCCCCTTTGGGTGTGGGCGGCGGCGAACCGCCCATCATGGGATTTCCCTGCTGCTGCTTGGGCTCATTGGTGCCCACCACGGATGTATCGAGGAATGGTTTGGGATCTTCAAAAACCGCCGTAGGGATACCTGACTTCACGGCCGCCACCACATTGTCGAGCGGTGCCTGCTCCAGAGAAGACGGCTGCACAAGCAGCAACACGTCATAGACGGACGTGTCGATCGCCTTTGAAGGATCGACCTCTTTCACTTCGTATTGCTTTTCGAGTTCGCTGATCAGCGCCGCTCTGCGCGTCTGCCCCATGGTGTGCGGATTGAAGCCGCCCATCAGCTTGGCATCGGTCGTGACCACACCCAGTGTTTTCTTTTGCTGATCGGCCAGCGAAACGATCGACCGGATCAATTCGTATTCAGCCGGTACGCCGCGATCAAAGAACGGGATCACGACCTTGTCGAGACCACTGATCACCGCCACGCCCATGAACACTTCACTCTCGCGGAACTTGCCGCGATCGCGCGTGAACACATTCTGGCCGGTGATACCGAATCGTTGTTCGGCCAACGTGGCTTCGGGCTTGAAGTCTTCGGTCTCGTGCATCTTGACGACCACGCGTCCGCCGCTGCGCTTCGAAAGTTCATCCAGCGTGCTCAACAGATTCAGACGCGTCTGAATATAGGATTCGGGCACCTGGCCTTCAGGGCTCACAAACGCTTCGATGGTGACCGACCGTTTGGATTCCAAGCCGTGCAACAATGCCATCGTGCGGGATGAAAGCGAACTGAGTCCCTCGGAGCTTGCATCCACACGCACGTCGAACACTCGGAAAATCGACGTCAGCGCCATCGCGATGACCAGCATCGCCACTCCGCGAATCGCATAATGCACCGCAGGCCGCGACCCTTCGACCGCCGTATCCCAACGGCGTCGACCGATCAGCACCACACTCAGATACAGACACACCACCACAATCGCGACGAAGTAGACAAAACTCGAAGCACTAAGGACGCCACGGCTGAAATCCTGGAACTCCGCCATGATCGACCAGGCACGAATCTGCTGAGCGAATTCCGAACCGCTGACGATCACATCGGCCGAAGCCGCAAACACGAGCGGGACATTGAACGCCACACCCAGCACAAAGCCCACGGTCAGATTGCCGGTCAGAAAACTGGCCACCATGCCGATGGCCAGCATCGATACACCGACCATCCAGTAGCCCACATAAGTGGCGAGCATCAGGCCCCAGTCCGGATTGCCCAACAGCTCAAGCACCACCAGATTCGTCAGCGAAAAAACGAGTGACGCGGAGAAAATCGCCATCGCAGACAGATACTTGCCGGCCACCACTTCACCGTCGCTCGCAGGCAGCGTCAGAAGCAATTCATCGGTGCCCTGGCGTCGCTCGTCGGCCCAAAGGCTCATTGTGATCGCCGGCACGAAGAACAGCATGATGAACGGCAGATACCGGTTGAGCTGCCCGAGATTGGCCAGGTTTGAATTGAAGAATTCGTGCGGCCAAAACGCTGCGAACCCGCTGGCGAGTACGAAGCCGCAGATGAACACGTATCCCGTTGGATTCGAGAAGTACGCCAGGAAATTACGCTTGAAAATGGCTTTCACCACATGAGCATTCATGGTGTTTTCCGTCTTGGATTGTTCAAAGGATGATTAGGAACGGGCACCGCCGGTCAACGCGTTAAAACGCTCGTCCAGATTGTCGGCGCCATCGAGCATCTGATCCACCGATCCATCGAAGGCCACACGGCCTTGATTGATCAGAACCACACGATCACACATTTCACGCACTTCCTGAAGAATATGCGTCGAAAGCAAAATGGTTTTTGTTTCGCCCAACCGGCGAATCATCTGGCGCACTTCGCGGATTTGATTGGGATCCAGGCCCGATGTGGGCTCATCCAGAATCAGCACTTCCGGATCATGCAGCAAGCTCATGGCCATGCCGACACGCTGTTTGTAACCGCGCGACAATTTTCCGATCGGCTTGTTCAAGACCGTGCCCAGCGAACACGTGTCGACCACATGCGCCAGGCGATGATCCAGGGTTGCATCATCCAGACCGCGCGCCGTACCGAAGAAACGCAGCATCGCATCGGGCGTCATGTCGAGGTACAGCGGGCCGTTTTCGGGCAGATAGCCCACGCGGTTGGCTGCGGCCAGACGGTCGTGCTGCATATCGTGACCGCAGATCCACGCCGACCCGGCACTGGGCGCCAGATAGCCGGTCAGCAGTTTCATCGTCGTACTCTTGCCGGCACCGTTGGGCCCGAGAAAAGCCACGACTTCACCCTGTCGGATGGAAAAACTGACGTCTTCGACCGCCGTGAACCGTCCGTAATATTTACTCAGGCCCCGGGCTTCGATCATCGATGGGCCTTCGCCTGCCCCGTTTGCCCGAACCGCTTCTGTTGCCGTTGCGCTCACCATGGCCTCCTCTACGTCATGCCCCACTTGGCCGAAATACTTTGTCTCAACAATGGCCTATTCATCCAGCGTCAGAATCACAAACGCGGCGCGACCGTCCGGACCCATGACCCGCAGACGCACACCGTCTTTGAGGTCGTGTCGCTCGATTTCGCGCACCAGATCCGTGGTCGACTTTACATCGCGATCCATCACACGCACGATCAACGTCCCGGGCGCAATACCTGCGGCCGCGGCCACAGAACCCGGGCGCACTTCCGTCACCAGCACACCCGGTCGGAAATCAATTTCGTTTTCGCGGGCAAGCTGCTTGTCGAGCGTGCGGACATCTTCGAGCCCGAGTTTGACCAGTGTTTTGACGCCCTTTGCCGCCTCGGCCTCACCCGGCTGCGCCGCCGCCACCGCATTGTCATCCAGCGCCTTGAGCTTCACATCCACATTCTGCTCTTTGCCCGCGCGGAGAATCTTGAGCTTGATCACTTCACCCGGCGCCGTCGCGGCCACGCGATTGCGCAACTGATCGGCGGCAGTGGTCGGCTTGCCTTCGAGTTCGATCACGACGTCGCCGGCTTCCAAACCGGATTCCTTGGCCGGGCCGCCCTCGTTCACATCCTGAATCACCACGCCGTTTTCGGTGCCGAAACTCTTGAGCAGTTTCTTGTCATCGCTGATCCACGCCCCGAGATAACCGCGCGTCACCTTGCCACTGCCGATCAGCTGATCGATGATCGGCTTGGCCATCGGTGCAGGGATCGCAAAACCGAGACCGGCAAACGAACCACT
>CALOAZ010000055.1:0-10405 GCA_942491355.1 uncultured Phycisphaeraceae bacterium | reverse complement strand
ACGGTCACTGAGGAAACGAATACCTGCGGGCACTGTTTTGCCTGCGGATGCACGAGCGAGCCGGGCATTCAAATCTCCGATCTGAACACCGTTCAGTCAGAGTCCCGTTCTCGCCGAAGGAGTTGGTGTTATGCCTCGCGCTAGAAAAGGTGCCGCTCGGCGCCAGTCAAAAGTTCGTAAATTCAAGGCTGCGAAGGGATATCGCGGCAGTCGCTCACGCCTGTGGAGCCGTGTCAAGGATGCGGTGATCCGAGCGGGTGTGTATGCCTATCGCGATCGTCGAACCCGCAAGCGCGACTTCCGCCGTTTGTGGATCACGCGCATCGGCGCGGCGTGCGGTCAGCGCGGCCTCCGTTACAGCCAGCTTGTTCATGCTTTGAAAGAAGCCCAGATCACGCTGAATCGCAAGATGCTCAGTGAGATCGCCATTCACGATCCGGCGGGATTCGACGCCATCGTGGAAGCGGCTGGTCTTCAGATCACTGCTCCTGCACCCGTTGCCGCCTGAGTGGAGTCACTTTCGTGTCTTCTGCGCGACCGGTGTGGCTGGATGGTGAATTGGTCCCGCGCGATCGGGCCATGGTCAGTGTGTTTGACCACGGCCTGCTTTATGGCGATGGGATCTTTGAGGGTATTCGGTTCTACGCCGGCAGGATTCTCAAGCTGGCAGAGCATTTGCGACGTTTGTATGACGGTGCGAATGCGATCGAGCTGAAGATCCCCTATCCCATTTCTGAGCTTGCCGATGCGGTTCGCGCCACGGTCGAGGCCAGTGGCCTCCGCGATGGCTATGTCCGGCTCTGTGTGACTCGAGGTGCCGGAACGCTGGGTCTGAATCCGTATCTTTGCAAGAAGGCCGGTGTGTTCATCATTGCCGATACCATCAGTCTGTATCCGGTAGAAATGTACGAACGTGGCATGGCCATCATCACCGCGAAAACCCTTCGAAATCATCCGGGTGCTTTGAACCCTGCGGTCAAAAGTCTGAATTATCTGAACAACATTCAGGCGAAGATCGAGGCCGTCAAGGCGGGTGTTTCCGAGGCCTTGATGCTAAATCACAAAGGAAATGTAGCCGAATGCACCGGTGACAATGTTTTTATGGTGCGTGGCGGTGTGCTTGAAACACCGCCGCTCAGTGCCGGTATTCTGCCCGGTATCACGCGCGGTTTGGTGTTGGATCTGGCTCGGGATGTGAAAATCGCATCGCGTGAGTGTGACATGACGCTCGACGAGCTTTATGCGGCTGACGAGGTGTTTCTCACGGGGACAGCGGCCGAGGTGATTCCAGTCACGCGTGTGGATGATCGTGTGATTGGTGACGGACAACCCGGCGGGTCACGGGACAATTGATCGAACGATTCCGGGCTTATGTGGCCATGATTCCTGAAGAGGCTGCGGTCTGATTGTTCCAGAACTCAAAGTTGATCCCATTAAAAAACCCGCCAACTGGCGGGTTTTTTTGTGATGAAGTCATTCGTGATCGGGAGATTCAGGAGAAACTGCCATTGCTGCGCATCGAGCTGACGCGCGGTTGCAGTTCGCGGCCCGGACAGGAAGTGGGATTGAACTCCTGGTGCGTGTAGATATGCCGCGTGCTGATGCGATATTGGCGTCGCAGCGAGCGTACGGCAATCTGCAAGGCATCGAGTTGGGCACCTGAGGGTGTTTGGCGGTCAAAATTGCCGAGCACCATAATGCCAAGATTGTTGGAATTATTATTGCTGACATGGGCGCCCTGATACTGCAGGGGTCTGCCCTCCCACACCCGGCCTGCCCGATCCACCACGAAGTGATAGCCGATATCTGCCCAGCCGCGATTGCGGTGCGAGCGGCGGATCAGTTCGAGCCGTTCGGCGGTGGTGCGATAATCATGGAATAGGACGGGTTCTGGAAAACCTTCGTGATGAATGGTCAGGCGCGTGATGCCTGCCATGGCATTGATGTTGGAATTGGGGCTGGACCGGGTCCACTGGGATCGACTGATGGGCTGAAATCCGCCGTAGGATGCGCTGGGAGTGGGTTCTGGCGTTGGAGGCCGCAGAGGCGAGGCCAGTGTTGAAGCGTGCCGCTGGGGAACATAAGCCCGACCGGTGGCCGAGGGCCGTAGCGAAGAATCAGGCCACGGGGTGTGCAACGATTCACGATCAAAGCCGGTTCCAGCGGTATGCCCATCCGTGTGCTGGGCACTCTGCTGGCAGCCACCAGCCAGCAGACCGGCTCCGGCGATCAGAATTTGTCGGCGTGCGAGGTCCATGTGCGACAATTATATCGTCCGCATGGGGTCGATCCGTCCAGCACAAAAAGATTATCGGCGTTCTGTCGGTTATTTGACGGAACTCAGTTTCACCCACTGCTTTTCGCGAGCCGAGAGAATTGCCGCTTCAAGCACGCGCTGGGTCTGATAGGCGTCTTCGAAGTCCGGCATGGGCACATCCATCTTTTTGCCGCCGATCGACTGATACATGCTGGCGGCCATATTGATGAAACCGTGTTCGTAACCCAGCGTATGGGCATCTGGCCACCAGTTGGCGGCAAAAGGATGGTTATTGGCTTCAGTCGCCATGATGCCTTGCCAGCCGGCGTTCCGGATGATCGGATGCGTTGTAGTACCACAGTAGATTGGCGTCTTCGAAGTCCCATCGCACCGAACCTTTTTCGCCATTGATTTCAATGCGATTCGCATTCTGGTTACCAATCGCAAAGCGCGTGGCTTCGAAGCTTGCGATCCCCCCGCCGCTCATGCGGGCCAGGAACAGTGTGGCATCGTCGACGGTGACTTTGCCCATCTTCTGCTTGCCCTTGCCGACTTTACCGCCCTTGATGTTGCCGGTGTCGGCTTCGGGGATCACGCGCTGCTTGATAAAGGTTTCTTCGATCGCGCCGCAGACTTCGGTGACTTCCTCGCCGGTGATGAATCGGGCGGCATCGATGATGTGGGCGCCCAGATCACCGTGAGCGCCTGATCCGGCGACCGTACGATCGAAGCGCCATACCAATGGGGTGTCGGGCCCGGCCCAGCCTTGCAGATAATTGGCACGCACGTGATAGATGCGGCCGAGCTTGCCGCTGAGGCAGATTTGGCGTGCGAGCGCCAGTGCCGGGCAGCCGCGATAGCTGAACCACACAAAGGTTTTGGCGCCTTTGCGCTTGGCTTTGGCGGCGGCATCGCGCATTTGCCGGGCGACTTCCAGGGTCGCGGCAATGGGTTTTTCACAGGCCACATGCTTGCCGGCTTCGAGAGCGGCAATGGCAATCGGCGCATGCATGTTATTCGGCGTGCAGACGTCGACCAGATCGACATCCGGATCCTTGATCGTTTTCTTCCAATCGAGAGAGATGTTCTGCCAGCCCCAACGATCCGCAAATTCAGCGGTTTGATCCGGATTGCGAGCCACAATGGTGTGGAGCACAGGCCGGACCGGCAGATCGAAGAACTTGCCGACTTTCATGTGGGCGTTGGCATGGGCGCGGCCCATGAACTTGGTGCCGACTTGAGCGACGTTGCAGACCTTTTTCTTGGCCATCGGATGGGTCTCCGGCATGCATTCAGATCGCGGGAAAAGCGGGGCTCGGAATATAAACCCCGCCCGGGCAGGGAACAAGTTGGACCCTTTCCCCGTCGTTTCTACAATGTGCGTCTTGGATCCCCGACCGTTTGAGGAGGCGTCGATGCTCAAACCCGAACAGATTCTGGATCTCTACTTCCCTGAAGTCCGGGCCTGGCTGATTCAGGCTGCGGCGGTCATGGACCGGCTGGATCGTGCCGAAGGACCTTCGATGGAGGCTGATCCAAGGTTGGATCTCTATCGTCGATCACTGGACGTGCTGGCGGCGCCGGGGCGATCCACCGATCGCGCCAAGCGCGTGCAGGAAATTTTTTCCGACACCGTGAGTTACGACGCTCTGCCCTATCCTCGCAAAGCCTGAAACGCCGGAGACTGCGATGTACCTGATTGATCCCCATATTCATTGTGTGTCGCGCACGATGGATGACTACGAACGTCTGGCGATGAGTGGTGTGGTCGCCGTGTCTGAGCCCGCATTTTGGGCCGGCTACGATCGTTCATGCGCCGAAAGTTTCGTCGATTATTTTCGTCAGCTCACCGAGTTTGAACCCACCCGCGCCAAATCCGTCGGCATCGATCACTACACGTGGCTCTGCATCAATGCGAAAGAAGCCGAAAACGTCAGTCTTTCACGTGAAGTGATTGCGCGCATCCCCGAATTCATCGATTGCCCCAATGTGCTGGGTATCGGTGAGATTGGGTTGAACAAGAACACGCGTAATGAAGCCATCATTTTTATGGAGCAGGCTGAGTTCGCAGTGAAACACGGGCATCTGATCTTGATTCACACCCCTCACCTCTGGGACAAGCTTAAAGGCACCATGCTGATTCTCGATATGCTGCGCGAGGCGGGTGCCGATCCGTCGCGCGTGTTGGTAGATCATGTTGAAGAACACACCGTGGGGCCTGTACTCGATCGCGGCTTCTGGTGCGGCATGACGCTGTATCCGATTTCGAAGATGACGCCTCACCGGGCCGTGGATCTGCTGGAGAATTTCGGCGGCGAACGCATGTGTGTGAATGCGGCGGCAGACTGGGGTGTCAGTGATCCATTCAACCTGCATCGCTGCGTCCTGGATTTTCGCCGTCGGGGTCACGCCGAGCAGCGTGTGGTGGATATTTTTCACAACAATCCGGCGAAATTCTTTTCGCAGAGTCCTCACTTCAAGGTGAAGCCGGTTCAGCTCAAATCCTGAAGTGAAATCCCGAAATTTGTGCGTTGGCATGTCAGGCATTGACTGTGCGTGGTCACTTGTGAACAACCGGGGCCCCGACTACTCTTTGCGTTCCGTATTAAAGGGTGTTTGCCCGTCGAAACCGGTCATTTGAGGAACAGGATCATGAGCAAGGTCAGGATCGGCGTCATCGGCGCCGGCGCCATTTCGCAGGCCCGGCATCTGCCGGAAACACACGCCAACGCTTATGCCACAGTGGCGGCCATTGCCGATCCGGTCAAAGACCGTGTGGAAGCATTGAGTGCGAAGTACGGAGCCGAACCTTTTCTGGATTACAAACGCATGCTCAAATCGGATGGGGTCGACGCGGTGATCGTCGCCGGGCCGAACAAGCTGCATGCACCGATGTCGATCGAAGCACTCACAGCCGGCAAGCACGTGCTGTGTGAAAAGCCGATGGCCACCACCGCCGCCGATTGCAAGAAGATGATGGCGACGGCGAAACGCACCAAGAAATATCTGATGATCGGTCTGAATCAGCGTCTTATGCCGCCGCATGTGCGCGCAAAAGAAATTTTGGATTCAGGCAAGCTCGGCAAGCCGTTGGCTTTTCGAACCGCGTTCAAGCATCCTGGTCCCGAAGGTTGGTCGGTGGATGGCGCGAAAAGCTGGTTCTTCCAGAAAGGTGCCGCCACGATGGGTGTCACCGGTGATCTGGGCGTACACAAGGCCGATCTGATGCGATGGTTGCTGGGGCAGGAAATCGTCGAGGTGGGCGGCATTCTGGCCACACTCGACAAACGCGGCCCCGATCGCAAGCTGATCGAACTGGATGACAATGCGTATTTGACCATGAAGACCGACAAGGGTGTGGTCGGCAGCATGATCCTTTCGTGGACCAACTACGGTGAAGAAGAGAATTACACCGTGGTGTATTGCCAGAAAGGCGTTTTGAAACTCGGCACCGATCCGACTTATGGTGTGGTGGTTGAATACAGCAACGGCGGTCGCGAGTTGCACCAGGTCGGCAAAATGTCGACCAACGAAGAGCAGGTGGCCAGCGGCATCATCGATCTGTTTGTCGACAGCGTGCGGCTCCGTCGCAAGCCGGCGATTGACGGCGAGGAAGGCTACCGATCGCTTCAGGTCATCCTCACCGCGATGCAGGCGGCAAAACAGGGCAAAACACTCAAGGTTCGTTACTGAATTCCGAGAGGCGCATCGCATGGACGCGTTCGTCATTCAAGGTGGTCGTCGGCTCAAAGGCCGTGTGACGGTGGACGGGTCGAAAAACGCGTCGTTGCCTTTGATGGCGGCGGCGTTGTTGGCCGATGGTCCGGTCGAACTGGCCGATGTGCCGCCTCTGTCCGACATCGACAACATGTCGAGTCTGCTGCGTGAACTGGGCTGCGAAGTGCAGCACGGCGAAGATCGCTCGATGCGCATTTCCGTGGTCGACGAAATGAATTCACATGCGCGCTATGACGTGGTGCGCACCATGCGCGCCAGTGTTTGCGTGCTGGGTCCGTTGGTGGCCAAGCGTGGCGAGCAGCTGGTGTCGATGCCGGGCGGTTGCGCGATCGGCGAACGGCCGGTGGATATCCACCTGCGCGGGCTCGAAGCGCTGGGCGCCGAAGTCTAACTCGAAGCCGGCAATATTCGCGTTCGAGCCAAGAAGCTTCGCGGCAAACGCATTTTTCTGGGTGGGCCGTTCGGATCCACCGTTCTCGGCACAGCCAACATCATGTGCGCTGCCACGCTCGCCGAAGGGACCACGGTCATCGAGCAGGCGGCATGCGAGCCGGAGATTGTGGATCTGGCGACATTGCTCAACAAGATGGGCGCCTCGGTCAGTGGTGCCGGTTCACCGCGCATCACCATCGATGGCGTGAAGGCTTTGCATGGCGCTTCGCATCGCGTGATGGCCGACCGCATCGAAGCGGGCACATGGCTGATGACTTCGGCGATCACCAATGGTGATGTGACGATCGACAACTGCCCCATCGATACACTTGCTGCCGCAGTGGATCGCTTGGAGGCCATCGGTGTGCATGTGGATACGGTGGGAACTTCGGCCGATCCGCTGCGTGCTTCGGTTGTGGTTTCTTCGGCGCGGCGACTTGAGCCGGTGGAAGTCACGACGCAGCCGCACCCGGGATTTCCCACTGACCTTCAGGCGCAGTTGATGGCGCTGCTCACACTGGCCGACGGTAATTCGATCGTGACTGAAAAGATTTTCCCCGAGCGATTTCTCCATGTGGCCGAATTGAGCCGCATGGGAGCGCATCTTTACCGTCAGGGTCCCACCGTGGTGGTCAGCGGGGTCAAGCGACTGGTCGGGGCGCCCGTGATGGCGTCGGATCTTCGTGCCTCTGCTTCGCTGGTCATGGCGGGTCTGGCAGCCAAAGGCACCACGACGGTCAATCGTGTGTATCACCTGGATCGCGGATATTACCGACTGGAGCGCAAGCTCAAGGCTCTGGGAGCCGAAATCGAACGCGTCAAGATGTGACCGAAGTGGAATGCGGCGGGAGTTTGATGATGGCCAACGATGCGGTGATCGATTCTGAATTGCTTTCGATTCTGGTTTGTCCGCTGACGCGCAGTCCGCTGCATGTGGAAGGCCAGGAATTGGTCGCTGAATTGGGCGGATTGCGCTATCCCGTTCGGGATGGCATTCCTGTTCTGCTGATCCAGGAGGCCAAGCTACCCGAAGGCATTGCCAGTCTGGAAGAATTTAGATCACGTTTTGCCGATCAGATTCCGGATTGATCAGTGCATGGATCATGCGCCGATCAGCGGTGCCGGGGTTTATTCATCTTCATTGAATTTGCGGTCGACCAAGCCGCAGAGCTCTGTGATCAGAGCTTCAGCATCAGGTCCATTGGCTTCGAGTTCGAGCTCGGTGCCCTGTGTGGCTGCGAGCATCATGATCTGCATGATGGACTTTCCGTCCACCACCTGGTCGCCTTTGCGCACACTGACGGAGGATTTGAATCGATTGGCCACGTCGACAAAATCAACAGCGGGCCGGGCGTGCAGACCCATGCGGTTTTGGATCGTCACGAGAGACTTGCAGGTGGTACTGGGATCACTCATGGTACGGCTCTTGCGCCAAGCGTTGCATCGCGACAGCGTGTGGCGGTGAATGTTCGAGTGGGCGATTCAACCTTGAAGCTGATGCGAATCGGCTTCTTCAATCAGGCCAAGTATGTCTTCAGCCGTGGTGGCCTGACGCAGGAAGCGACGAAAAGTATCTTTCTGAAGATTGGCAAAGATATTCTCCATGGCCTGGAGATGCTGGTCAGGCTTATCTTCGGGACTCATCAGCAACACCACGCTGTAGACCGGGGCTTTGTCGAGAGCATTGAAGTCAACGCCGCGGGACGACACGCCGATGGTGGCGCGAATCTGCTTGATTTTTGGATGTTTCACGTGAGGGACGGCCACGCCTTTGCCGAAGCCGGTTGAACCCTTCTTCTCGCGGGCGATGATCTTTGCGATGACATCATCCCGCAGCGTTTTGGGCAGTGCGCCGGCGCTGACCATGGCGTCCACCAGTTCCGTGATGACTTCGTCGCGCTGCGTGGAAGCCAGTTGCGGGACCAGGGCTTTCGATTCAACCAGTTCGCCTAACTTCATGGCGTGTCCTTTTCGCATCGAGTGAGATTATGCCGACGCAGTGCGCGGCGGATGTTTGCGATTGCGGATTTTTTCTTTCAGGTCAGTCAGTTGTCGTTCGGCCTTGTGAACGGCCTGATCGATACAAGCATAGAGGTCGTCGCTGGCATGATGTGAAACCACAGGATCATGATGATCGACTTTGACCACGATTTCAGCTTCGTGACCACTGTCATGCTTGTGCGCAATCACCGAGATTTCATGAATCCGGTCATAGTGCTTGGTCAATCGTTGAGCTTTGGAAGTTGCATACTCGCGGATTGCCGGAGTGATATCAAGGTGCCGTCCTGAGACTTCGATTTGCATAAGTCTGTTTTCCTTCAAGACGTAGGGTTTTCCATATTCGCAGCGGAACTCACTGCTGCAATGGATCGCTTGTTATCGGGTGCCGGGATTGCTTCCGAATTCGGAACCACGACACCTCCACGGACCGTGAATTTCAACGCATCGTCAATGCTGATATGCTGCTCGATCGTGTCTTCCACGGGCTCCGTGATGGTATAGCCGGTGAACGGGGTTGGCGAACTGGGGACAAATACGGTGATGCAGTTTTTCCCCGACTGGCGCTGGATGGTCTGCATGGTATCTCCGGTGACCAAGCCGACAGACCAGATGCCTTTTCGTGGGTATTCCACTGCCACCACCTTGTCGAAGCGGATCGAAGGGTCAGAGCCATCCCCGAAAAAGAAATCAGTGACTTGTTTGACGGAGGGGTAAATGGCTTTGACCACCGGGACCTGGCGGATCATCGCCTCAACCCGTTTGAGCAGGCCGCGGCCGATCAGGCCGCCCAAGAGGAATCCGACGGTGTAGATCAGGATGACTGCGATCAGCAGGCCGATGATGTTCAGGACTTCCCAGCGGCCGATTGCGACTTTACTCCAGTGTTTTTCAAGAGTTAAGCGCCGTGCCCGCAATTCGAGCCATTTCGGATCACGTTGAGCAAGAATCCACGCCGGGCGTTCTTTTTCAGGAAGTTTCTGGGCGGCTTCATCTGGTGTGATGACGAATTCATCCGCGGGATCCGGCCAAGGCGAGGTCTGGAGGATGAGTTCGCGGACACCAGAATTGATGGGTGACGCGATATTGACATCCACGAACTGATAAATGGCCATCAGGATCCAGATCGTCAAAATGGTGGGTAATAAGACACCCAGGCCGCGGAGAAAGAACCGGCGAAAATTTGAGGATTCAGATGCTTTTGCAGATGAGCCGGTCATAACGATAAGGTTTCCGGAGGAAGAATCGTAGGTTGATTGCTGCAAATCTTTTGTGCAACTTCGGTTATCTTAGTCTTCCTCTGGTGGTGAGGCAAAAGGCCAATGTGCCAATCCTTGCTGCTCCGTTGGTTTAGAAGGCGGCCATGTGGGAGCCCAAATCGGCTATACGCAAAAAATAACGGAAAGTCCGTTTAGGGTGGGAACTTGGGGTGCAGGCCCGAGTCTAAGTGGAAACGAACAGGCCGCCTGCGGTCATTTCGGCGAGTGAGAGATTTACCTTGAGCGTTCAAATTAAACGCTTTATGATTGCGGTTTATTACCGGCGGTCGCCGGTTGTTCCAAACTGACTTCCAGGAGAGTCGACACCATGAAGGCGCGTCGAGTCTATGGGTTGATCGTGATGCTGCTCGTGCTTGGGTTCAATGCTCAGGTTCAGGCAGTCACAGTGACGGACCAGCAGATTCAAGACGGGATTCGTCAGCTCGTCGAGAAGCTGTACTCCCTGCAAAACGGCAATGGTATCTGGGATGCCGACAAGCCCGAGAATGACGTGGGTCATCAGGGCGCGCAGCATGGTGGTCGTACGGCGCTGGCTGTCTATGCATTGATTTCAGCGGGTGAGAGCTATCAGAATCCGAAGCTTGCGCCGGCGATTCAGTGGCTGACCGAGTTGGAGATGAAAGGGACTTACGCGGTGGGTGTTCGCGCTCATGTGTGGTCGCATCTGCCTGAGCGATTCATGCCGAATTTGCGTAAAGAC
>CALOAZ010000054.1:0-3835 GCA_942491355.1 uncultured Phycisphaeraceae bacterium | reverse complement strand
TGCCGAATTCGGTGCCGAACAGTTCGGCCGCACCTTGTGTGACCACGGGGGATTGGGTCGCAGGGCCTCGATCCAGTACGGCGAGGTCACCCACGATGCGCTGCACCGAAACACGTGTGCGCTGATAAGTTTGATCGCCGGTTTTTTGATAGACCCATGTGCCGCCGTGGGCGTCATGGATGATGGCAGACCATGGAATGACCAGACTTTCCTGCTGCGCAAGCAGTTTGATCGCAGTGTTGACGTGTTGTCCCGGAATCAGCGCTGCTCCTGCATCGGCAGGAATGGCGTAATACAGATCCACCGTGCGTGTGGCGGCATCGGCGGTGGGGGGCGGTGACACCGGGCGGGCGATCTTCGGTGGGGTATCGACAGCAGGATCGCCCCATGTGATCTCAGCCTGGGCATCGATGTTCGGCAGATCACCGGTGAAGACGGGAATCTTGATCCACAGTTGATCCGCATTGGCGATTTCTAAACAGCGGCGCCGGCATTGACCTGTTGATCGGCGGCGCTGACCTGCCGGTTCATCACGATGCCGCTGAGCGGGGCCGGAATGGCCACGGCATCAGGCGATCCTGTTTTGATGAGCAGATCGATTTTGGACCACAGCGCCAATTGCGCTTCGGCGTTTTGCAGTTGCAATTGCGCCATCGTGCGTTTGTGTTCCGCAGCTTGGAAGTCGCGCTGGCTACCGACACTGCCTTCAAGAAGTTGTTTGGTTCGGTTGTATTCGATGTCTGCCGCTTTGAAGGCGACCGCAGCCTGCGCGGCATTGGATCGGACGTTCATTTGTTCGCTGTGGAGTCTGGCGTGCGATTCAGCCAGACTGGTTTGTTCCACCGGTGTGAGGACAGAGCGTTCGGGCGTCAGAATCGGGATGAGACTCAGCAGGGGCTGACTCTTTGAAACCCGTTGGCCGGCATGCACTTCTTTGTCGCCTTCTGGCAGTGAGATACGGCCGGTCACCGGCGCAGTCACCACAATGGACTGACCGTGAGGCAACATGGCGATGCCGCTGTACGTGCGGTACTGCGGCATGTTCTTGGATTGGATGTCGGCGACTTGAATGCCGAGGCGGGATTCTGCCTGCGGGGTCAATTGGATCGTGAACAAACGGCTTTCATCAGGATGAGATGTCACGGTGGCGGGTTTGCCGGGTTTCGCGTGTTCCGCAGGTTTCTGGCTGCACCCGATCAAAGCGGCGCAGATCAGGCATGCGGCCACTTTAGGGGCGTGGTGAGTCATGAGAGAAATCCCCTGTGTGAATTGACTGGGGCGCATGCGGCGCATCGACGCTCAGTCCGAGTTGCTCTTCGAGTTCGGCGATCGACAAATCCAGTTCGGCCGCAGATTGCACTTTCTGCATCTGAGCTTCAATGATGGTTCGCATGGCATTGAAGCGTTCGGCTTCTGATGCAGCGCCCGCCTGGAGGGCTTTTGTCAGAGCGTCAAGATGTTGCGTGGCGATTTCGACATGCTCCGTATCCAGCCGGTCGCGTGCGATGGCTGTGGTGTGCCGATGGATCGCATGGGCGAGTGTGGCCTGGATATCGTGTTTGATTTTGATGTAATGCAGAAGCGCCTGTTGGGTATCCGCATCAGCTTTGGCAGACCGGCCCTGATTCTGATCAAAAATAGGAAGTGTGAAGAGTAGGCCCAGTTCGTGATCGGCGCTGCGATTGCTGAAATCGGTCGCTTTGATTTGAGCTTCAATCTGAATGAAATCCGATCGGACCAGGCCGGCCTTTTCAAGAGCCGCTTCGGCCATCAGCCATGCCGCGTGCAGGTCGGACCGGTTGTCATAGGCCATGGGCAGGAGGTTGGCGAGATCGGCTTCGGGCAGCGGCGCGATGGACTTGGGTTCAAATTCGAGTTCGATTTCTGAATCGATCAGGCCCATCAAGTGCATCAACTGGGTTCTGGCGGTTTGCAGGGCAAGTTCGGCATCGATGTGTTGGCGCCGGGAAGCGACGAGCGCTGTCTTGGCATCCAGAGCTTCGGCTTCGCCGCTGATGTCACCTGCGTGCTCAATCGGGCGGCCATAGAGTTCGTTGAGCCGTTTGTGGATTTCAACCTGCTGTCGAGAAAGCTGCGTGGTGGCTTTGGCCGAGATCAATTGCGCGTAAGCTGTTTTGGTTTCGCGCGCCAGCGTCAAGCCTTCATGGATAAGCGTGTCGGCGACGCCGCGCAAGGCCAGATCAGCCAGCGCCATCTTCTTCTGGCGAAACCAGAGTGCATTCACAGAAAGAATGGTGTCGTATTCAATCTGATGCGAGCCCAGCAGTGACAGGATTGAAATCGAGGGGTTGGGCAGCAATCCAGCCTGGACCATGTCGGCCTGGGCCACATCCAGTTGCGTCAATGATTCTCGGAAACCCACATTGTTCCACAGTGCAATGGCGACGGATTCATATTGATCCACGCCATCTGAAAAATCGATACTGTCGGGATAAATGATGACGGCCGCCGATCGGGAAGGCCCTAGCGGTGAGCCGATTTTTGATTCGAGCGTCTGAGTGATCGGAGAAGAGTCAGTCGTCGTCGGCGATTGGCATCCGTTGAAAAATAAACCAGTAATCATGAAACTCACGGCACAACGCGCCGCCCTTGAAACAAGGGTTTGCTCGCGGTGAGGATGAGTGGATGGGTTTGGCATGATTGAAGGAGGCCATGCTACCGAATGGCCGTTGGCTTTACGATATAAATTGTCTTAGATGGATGGTTTATTGCAGTCTATTTCGAATGTTAAATCATGATGAGCTGATTGGTCCATGAGGTCATTTATTGTTTTCCCTGCCGGGTTCAAGCAGCAGACTCAGGGCTGCAAGGATGACCCACGCCCCCAGCATCGAAACAAGAGTATGGCTCAAGAAGTGCGCGCCTTTGGCCATTTGATAAAAACCCATGATCCACCCGGCGCCCAAGCCTGCTGCCAGAGACAGCCATCGTTTGCGATCTGTCCAGGCGAAAAAACCGCCCATCAGGCAGAAGCCCGCAGAGGCATGGGCGGCCGGGAAGCATTTGCCGGGCCGATCACATGCCGCGCATTCTGGCGCAGGTTCCAGAATGCCGGTGTAGGGAATTTTTCCGCCGTAGCGGTCGAAGGATTTTGGGCAATACACATTTGAGATGTTGCGAATGCTTGTCAGGATCACCGGCACCAGAATCATGCCGATCAGACACATTCGTAGCGGTTGTTTTTGAGGATGATTCTTGGGCAGTCGCCACCAGTGGATCGTGAGGAAGACGCCCAGTGTGATGATCAAAATTTTAGGGCCCAGGTGGAACAGGAAATGTCCGATGGGTTCGTCGTCATCGATCCACCAGCCGCGATCCTTGCTGTACAAGCCGTCCTGAATAATTAGATCCCAGTGGTTGAATCCGAAGGCGAGAATCGTGGCGATGAGTGCCACGACTCCGATGATCAGATAAAGCCACCGTGCCCCTCGTGAGGGAGGTCCAAAGAGCGCCTGAGGAACTGTGGGTTCGTTTGGGATCATGGCAGAATTTTACAGCCGTGGGGGCAGCCGCACAGAGATCGGCTGAAGCGGAAGGTAGCGATGTTCATTGATCAGCGCGTCGGCCGATTGGTAATAAGCGATGACACGACGCACGCTTGAGGGATCGGTGGCCATGGCGGTCTGCGTGTGATCCTCGGGATTGATTGAATAGGTTTCAATCTGGCTTTTGGGTTTCAAGGCAACCAGTTGATGGCCGTCATAGAGTCCCAGAATCTGATAGGTGCCGAGCAGGGCTCGCTCGGGTGGGTGCTTCATGATATCCACGCCGTAAAATCGACTGGTGTAGCTGGCGTTCAGCAGGCCGAGTACCG
>CALOAZ010000053.1:0-6033 GCA_942491355.1 uncultured Phycisphaeraceae bacterium | reverse complement strand
ACACAAAGCGTGAAACGACTTGTGTGGGCCGGGCGCACTGGCCGCCCGGCTCGCGATTTTCGAAGAGCATGGATTAGAAAGAGACCTTCGGCGCTTCTTTGATCTGCGCGGCATCTTCGAATTCAAGCAGGCTCGCGTCGGCTCCGTGGCCGAACATGCCGGCGAAAAAGACCGGCGGGAAGGTTTGCTTGTAGGTGTTGTAAGACGTGACCGCGTCGTTGTAGGCTTGACGCGAGAAGGCAATGCGGTTTTCGGTGCTGGTCAGTTCTTCACTGACCTGCATCATGTTTTGGTTGGCTTTGAGATCGGGATACTGCTCGACGACCACCTTCAAAGAGCTGAGCGCGCCCATCAGCGCACCTTCGGCACCGGCGAGCTTGCCCATGGCGTCGGCGGCACCGGGCATGGCGGCCGCGGCCTTCAGTCCCGCCATGGCATCGTTGCGGGCGGCGATGACGGCTTCGAGCGTCTGGCTTTCGTGCTTCAGGTAGCCCTTGGCGGTTTCGACCAGATTCGGGATCAGGTCGTAGCGCCGCTTGAGCTGGACTTCGATCTGCGAAAAGGCATTCAGAAAGCGCTGCTTGAGCGTGACCAGGCGATTGAAGATGCCGATCACCCACATGACCAGAATCAACAGAACGACGAAGACCACACCGAGTGCAATCAGGACAGGTGCCATGGCGTCCCCTTTCTCATCGAGGGATTTCGGACGGAAGTGTCCGACTTGAACCCACGTGACATTATTGAAGACACAGGATACCGATCACAAGGCGCATTGCCTGCGGCGCGCCGCGTTTGCCTGCGAAGTGTGCTGTTTTTGCGGCCCCGCCACAGTCTCGCCTTGACGGGGGATGTCTCAGAGGCTCCAATCTGCCCAGTCATGCCTCAAACACCCACCTACCATCGCGTTCTGCTCAAGATCAGTGGCGAAGGCTTCTGCAAAACCGGCGACAAAGGTGTCGACGGGGACGATCTGGAGCTTCTGGCGCGTGAAGTCCTCGCGGCGACCAAGGTCGGCGTGCAGGTGGCTGTGGTGGTGGGGGGCGGCAACATCATTCGCGGAGCCGCGCTTGCGAAGGAGGGCCGCATCCAGCAGGCCTCAGCCGACTACATGGGCATGCTCGGGACGGTGATCAACGGCATCGCGCTCAAGGAGATGCTCGAAACACTCGGCCAGCCGGCGCGCGTGCTTTCGGCCATCAACCTCACGGCCGTGGCCGAGCCGTTCATTCGCGGCCGGGCCATCCGCCATCTCGAAAAAGGCCGCGTGGTGATTTTCGCCGCAGGCACCGGCAATCCTTATTTCACGACCGATACCGCCGCGGCGCTGCGAGCGGTCGAGATCGGCGCCGACGCACTGCTTAAGGCCACCAAGGTCGACGGCGTGTATGACAAGGATCCGATGAAGCACAAAGATGCCGTGCGCTACGACCGGCTGACGTATCAGGAAGCCATCGCGAAACAATTGAAGGTGATGGATCTTTCAGCCTTCGACATGTGTCGCGAACACGGCATTCCGATTGTCGTGTTCAATCTCAAGACCCCCGGCCATATCGCAGAGGTCGTTGCCGGCAGCAATCACGGCACCGTGATCTCGGCGGGCTGAGCCCTCTGACGGAGAATCGTCTATGGATCTGGACGAAGTACTGCTTGACTGCGACGACAAGATGGAAAAAGCCGCCGAGTATTTCGAAGGCGAATTGCGCGGCGTACGCACGGGTCGCGCCACGCCGGCGCTGGTCGAGTATGTGAAGGTCGATTACTACGGCTCCATGACCGATCTACGTCAGCTCGCGAACATCAGCGTGCCCGAACCCACGCAATTGCTGATCAAGCCGCACGATCCGTCTTCCGTTGATGCGATCTGCAAAGCCATTCAGGCCGCAGGTCTGGGCTTGAATCCCAATCCCGAAGGCAAAGCCATCCGTTTGAATCTGCCGCCATTGAGTGGTGAGCGCCGTCAGCAGTTGGCCAATTCGGTCAAGCAGATGGCCGAGCAAGCCAAGATCGCCATCCGCAACGTCCGGCGCGATGCCAACAAGCACCTCGATCAACTTCAGAAAGACAAAGATGCCGGCGTGACCGAAGACGAGGCCAAATCGGCCAAGGACGACGTGCAGGATTTTTTGAAGAAGTACGAATCGAAAGTCGAAACGCAGATGGCCGCGAAGCAGAAAGAAGTCCTCGAAGGCTGAAGCCGCATATTTTTTCGATCAGCGCAGCAGCAGATAGCACACGGCGGTCACCACCACCACACCGATAAAATTCAGAATCAGACCTTCGCGCACCATGGTGCGGATGTCGATGCGGTCCGATCCGAACACGATTGCATTCGGAGGTGTGGCCACCGGCAGCATGAACGCGCAACTGCATGAAAAGGCCGCAGGCATCATCAGCAGGCGCGGATCGACGTGCGCCGCGGCTGCGGCCGCGACAAGAATCGGCATGAGCACATTCGCGGTGGCGGTGTTGCTGGTGACTTCGGTCAGGAAGGTCACGAACAGACAGACCAGTAACATCATCGCGACCACAGGCAGCGCGGTAAGCCCTTTAAACGCTGCGCCCATCGCATCACTTAATCCTGAGGCACCGAAAGCGGCAGCAATGGCGATGCCGCCACCGAACAGCAGCAGAATGCCCCAGGGGATGCGCACGGCGGTGTCCCAATCCATCAGGCGACCGCCCTTGCCGTCGGAGGTTAGAAACATCACCACCACCATGGCCAGCGCGATCGTGCCGTCGCCCGGACCTTTGAGGTTGAGCCATTCAGCCCATCCACCGTTGGGTGAGGTGCGTGTGATCCAGAGCAGTGCGGTCACCGAAAACAGCAGCAGCACACGCACTTCTTCGGTGCGCCACGGGCCGGGATCGGGCAACTTGAGCGGGTCGGCATCGCGCATGCGTCGCGTCAGCCACCACCATGCCAGCGGGCAGAAAACAATCACGATGGGCAGACCGATCTTCATCCAGTCGATGAAAGCCACGGGCTGAAAGTCGGCGAACATCTCTTGCGTCTTGGGTGCGTTGTAAACGCCCATGAACACGAGGTTCGGCGGTGAACCGATCGGTGTGCCGAGGCCGCCGATGCTTGCGGCATAAGCCACGCCGAGCAGAAGGGGGATCGGCAGTTCCGGATCTTCACTCTGCTTGATGACGGCGACCAGAATCGGCAGAAGCATCAGCGTGGTGGCCGTGTTCGAAATCCACATCGACAGCACGGCGCTGGCGATCATGAATCCAAGCACCAGGCGCTTGCCGCCGCCACCACCCACCGCGCGCACCATCATCAGCGCCAGACGTCGGTGGGCACCGCTGCGTTCCATGGCGGCCGAAAGCATGAAGCCGCCCAAAAACAGCAGCACCAGATAGTGGCCGTAAGCGTGCGCGATGGTTTTTTCATCCAGCACGCCGGTGAACGGAAAAACGGCAAACGGAATGATCGACGTGGCGGGAATTGGAATCGGTTCCAGAATCCACCACGCGGCGCACAGGGTCGTGACGGCTGCGGTCCAGGCCGCAGGTGCTTCCAGCCCCCACGCGTAGCGCGTGAGCAACCCGGCGATCAGAGCGAGCGCTGGTCCCAGAAAAAGACCCAATTTTTTGAGGTCGGCCATGCCGCGAGATTAACGCGGGCGCGCGGGATCGGCCAGTTCAACCCGCTCTCACACAGCGCCCTTCGGCCCAGGAGCGCAGTTCGTCGACGCGTTCTGCCATGGTGACCGAGAGCGGGGGCGAACGCCGCAGCGCCTCGATGACGGTGATGATGTCCGGCACATTGTTTTTCGCTAGAGCGTCATGAATGCCGGCAACGATGGCTTGTTCGATTTCAGCGCCGGTGCGTCCTTCGGCGGCTTCGGCCAGCGCCTTGAGATCGAATCGGGCCGGATCCAGATTCCGTTTGGCAAGATGGATGCGAAAGATTTCTGCGCGGGTGGTCGCATCGGGCAGGTCCACGAAGAAAATCTCATCGAAGCGCCCCTTGCGCAGCAATTCCGGCGGCAAGGCCTCGATGTTGTTGGCGGTGGCGAACAGGAACACGTTGGCCGTATGTTCCTGCATCCAGGTCAGCAGTGTGCCGAACATGCGCTGCGACAAGCCGCCATCGGTGCTGTGCGAAGCCGCCGAGGCGAATCCCTTTTCGATTTCGTCGATCCACAGCACATTCGGGCTCAGCGCTTCGGCTTGATGCAGCGCATCACGCAGGCGCCGTTCGGATTCTCCGATGTATCGATCGTAAAGCACCGAAGGATCCAGGCGCAGCAGCGGGCGTCGCCACGCTGTCGCGACGGCTTTGGCGCACAGGCTTTTGCCTGCGCCGGGCACGCCGAGCATCAATACGCCGCGCGGCGGGCGCAGGCCGTAGGCGCGGGCTTTGTCGCCGGTGACAAGCTGGCGCTGGCGCAGCCAGTGCTTGAGGCCGCTCAAACCGGCGATTTCATTCAGATTGACGGGAGACTCGACGAAATCCAGCAGGCCGTCGCGTTGCAGCATGCGTCGTTTGCTGGCGAGGATGGTATTGAGGTCGGCTTCGGTCAGCGCCCGGTCTTCGGCGATCACTTCGAGAATGATCTGACGGGCCTGTCGTCGCGTCAGGCCGCGCAGGTTCTGCACGATGGCCCCGAGCGTTTCAGGTGAGAGTTGTGCCTGCACGCGGCGCTGCGCGTTTTCACTTTGAATCACACTGCGCAGCAGACGCACCAGCTCATCTTCTTCAGGCAGACTCAAATCGAATCGCGTGGCGGCATGAGCAATGGAAGGCGGCAGGGTTTCGCGATGATCGACCAGCACCACATGGCCACGGATGCCTGCGAGTTTTTCGATCAATTCGCGCAGCAGGCGCAGCGTGCGGGGATCGTCCAGATGTTCGGCGAGATCCACGAAAACTTCGAGACCGGCCCGCGCATGAGTGAGCGCGTAGTAAAGTGCGGCAGCGGGGTGTTCGGTATCAGGGAGCGTGGCCGTCTCGTCGAGGACGCCTTCGCGCATGCCGCGACTGTGCGTCCAGACACGCAGATCGGCGCCGCCATCCACCGCAGTACCCAGCAACAATTCCATGGCTTCGGATTCTTCAAGCGTGGGAATCCAGAGGCAGGCATGGCGCGAACGCATCAGATGAACAAAGCGCTGTCGATCGTTCATGGCCGATGCTCCGATTGCGGTGGATCAATCGGGGCACTGCGCAACTTGATCGGGGCGCTGTGTCCTTCGAGGGCGTACCAAGTGACCAATTGATGAGGACGACCTTCAATCACCCAATGCGTGAACGAACGGGAGGCATGGCCGGGCAGCAGTTCGCGGCCACGCTGCGGGGGCGTCACGTCGGGATCGCGCTGGTCACGGGGCATCGCCGGTTCGCTGCCCAAGTCGGTCGGCAACCACAGCGGCGTGGCATTCGGATTACACTCTTGTGGCACTGGTCGATCGTGGTCTGTGATGCCACAGTCATTGCAACCATAAATCTGTCGGTCATCAAGTCACAGAAAATTTGCCACCAATGACGGGCACTCCGATCGCGCGCCAGCCCATTTTATTTTTGGCGACCGCGCCGACCGAGCCATCAAAGCCACCGACAACAATCATCATTGGCTCTTCATTGAGATGCTCACTCTTTATGGCCACTGTTCACTACCCACTTTACTCCCAGAGTGAATATTCAGAGTCCTTTTGAAGCGAACAAGAGCGCAAAGCAACGAAAAGTAGCTTGAATCACCGCCAAAAACGCATCTCTCACAAGCGGCGGACAACTCTGAAATACAAGGAAATACAGCAGAATCATGCTTTAAACGTCAACGCAAAACCTTTTGTCTGCTACTGTTAGTGGCAGTTTGCAGCTATTTTGTCTTTACCAATCTGACCAATGGAAGCTTTTACTATTCACGTCATGGTGGTACGGACAAGAATAAGTTTCAAAACACTCCACCATAAATCACCTCTGCCTGCAATTGTTACAGTTCCCAAAGTCAAACATTGCTTCTAAATGCTGCGAACGCATCATTTGGAGATCACTGGTTGGAACCGTCCTCGTGGGAGACT
>CALOAZ010000052.1:0-2722 GCA_942491355.1 uncultured Phycisphaeraceae bacterium | reverse complement strand
TCTTCGCGGTCAATCCCGACTTCTGGGTCCGACTGCGAAATCTCCATCTTCAATCGAACGCAACACCAGTTCACGCACCACCGCTGAATCTTCCATGCGCAGCAGATCAATCATGGCTTGCGCCACTTGTTTCGGCGAAAGAAACTTCTCGCGCGGCGCTTTCGCATCATCGCGCGCAGCATCCCAAAACGCCGTATCGACACCACCCGGCAACAAGGCCGTCACACGCACGCGGTCGCGCGCGGCCTCTTCGCTGAGCGCCTGCGTGAAACCGCGCACCGCCCATTTGGTCGCGCAGTAAAACGATTCAGTCGGAATACCGCGCAGCGCCGCGGTCGATACCACATTGATAATGTGACCCGAGCGCCTCGGTGCCATCCGGCGTAAGGCACTTTGGCAGCCGAACACCGTCCCCTTGAGATTCACATCCATCATCAGATCGATTTCAGTTTCGTCGTATTCAGTCACCCAGCGGTGTCGCGCCAAACCTGCATTGTTGATCCAGATCAAAACGGGCCCGAAAGCCTGTTCGGCCTGCTGAGCCAGTGCTTCGACCGCATCCTTGTCCCGGACATCGGTCGGCACGCGAATCGCTTTGTCTGAAACGGGCAGTGACATCAACGCTTTTGCATCGGCATCCGCCATGACGACTTGGGCGCCGGCTTCCATCAGCGCATGCGAGACCGCCAGCCCAATCCCCCGAGCCGCACCGGTCACCACCGCCGTCGCATCCTTGAGTTCCATCATCCATGCCTCATTTGGGGTTGAAATCACTACCAGAATACATTCATTGTTTTGCATGATCCGCGCAACAGTTGATCGGAGCATGATTTGCCTCGACCCAATACCGCCTTTGCAGCCCAGAATAACGATCAATCCGTATCGTGCTTATATCAATAGACTTACATTCATGGATTGTGTGCAGCAAAAAAAGTTTCTGGACTAAAGCAGCTTTTCGCTCACTCATTTCGTTTCACCCCGTGGAATCTGATTTCTGTTTTCTGCTTGATCACTTAGAACGTACGCGTACTATTATCCGCACTCACTTCTTCCGGAGCCTTTTCATGCATCGCCCCGTGACGCCACCCGCGATCGGAACGACCGTTCAACGGATCGGGGCGCATCGCAAAATCCAGGTGTGCCACGGTACGCGCTCAGGCGATCTTCCCGAAACCGGTTTTCCGTTCAACATCCTCTTTGTGGAACACCACGAAGCATTCCCCCTGCACCGCCATCAGTATTCAGAATTGGTGATCGTACTCGGCGGCCGGGCGCGTCATATCACCGACCACGAAACATATGACATCGAACGTGGCGACATCTTTGTACTCAATGGCACCATGCAACACGGATTCGAAGACGCCCAGGATCTGATGCTTTGCAATGTGCAGTACGACCCATCTCATCTGCTGCCGTCACGGGGCGATCTGAATGAAATGATGGGCTACCACGCCTTGTTCGATCTCGAACCGCGCGCCTGCCAAGCTCAGCAGTTTCGCAGGCGATTGCACCTCGCCGATCACGACCTGGCCTACGCCGAATCGCTTGCTCGCGCCATGGAACAAGAATTTTTCGGACGAGCCGAAGGACGCCGCACGTCCATCCGCGCCACATTCCTGTTGCTTGCCACACACTTGTGCCGTCTTTATGCCGAGCAGAAAAAAGATTCACCCGCCCCGGTGGTGCGCATGGCCAGCGTGATCGCTCACATACAAAAACATTTTCGTGAGCCGCTGCGCATCGACCTTCTCGCCCGAATTGCTCACTTATCGCCAAGCCAGTTCCAGCGCACGTTCAAACGGATGCATGGCGATACGCCCATCGGATTCGTGAATCGCCTCCGAATCGAAGAAGCCAAAAAACTGCTGCGCGATCCGAATCGCGACATTGCCTCGATCGCTCACGACACTGGTTTTTCGACCCCGGCGTTTTTCTCCACGCAATTCCGCAAATCCACCGGACAATCGCCCAGCGCCTATCGCAGAAACGCCTTTGCAGAGACGCGAAAAGCTTCCTGAGAGAATTGAGACCATGACACGACACGCCTTACTTCTGACGATGCTCCTGATGCTGCCCTGGCGCTCGCTTGCTGCCGAACCTCAGGTCGCAGCCGAACGATTGTTCGCCCAGAAGATTTACCCGTTGCTGAAAACCAAATGCTTTGCCTGCCACGGCGACGATCCAAAAAAAATCAAAGCTGATCTGAATATGCTCACGCGCGCAGCGATGCTCAAAGGCGGCGAGTCGGGCGATCCCGCACTCATCCCTGGCAATGCCGATCACAGTCCGATTTATATTTCGGTGACATGGAAGAATCCCGATCTGGAAATGCCTCCGAAGAAGAACGACCGCCTCGACGAACAGCAGATTGCGTTGCTCAAGCAATGGATCGACGCCGGCGCGCCATGGCCGGATGATGCGCGCCGGCAGGAACTTCAAGTTGAAGCCTGGAAGACGGCGACGGGAGAAGGCCACGCACTTGCCACACTCGCCGGCCAATCCCCCGAATGGATCAATCGGCGCTACAACGAAGAAGATCTGTGGTCTTTTCTTCCTCCCAAAAGAGTGTCGCCCCCCTGGGACGCGCTGTCGGAAAAACAACCCCGCCATGCGGTCGATGCTTTCATCCAATCCACATTGAATGAAAAGCAGATCGTTCCTGCGTCTTCGGCCGACCGGCACATCCTCATCCGCCGCGCCACGTATGATCTGACTGGACTGC
>CALOAZ010000051.1:0-12509 GCA_942491355.1 uncultured Phycisphaeraceae bacterium | reverse complement strand
TCGGTGGCGGTCATTTCAATGGGCGATTGGCGTGCCGGTCCCGCCAGCATGCCCGACAAGATTTGTGATCCGGGCTTCAGGCGCAGCACGCGACCGTCGCGGTGCATCTGCACACCGAAGTCGCCTTCGAGAATGAGACATCCCTTCGGGACTTCACCCACTGGAACCGTTTCGAAATCGTGATGCCAGAGCGTGACGGGCGCAGCGTCTTCAGCAGACAGCACGCTTGAAAACAAAACAAGACCCATGGCGAAGCGTTGAATCATTCGACGCGCAGTCCTTCGATCAGGCGGCCGTGGAGTGCAGCGCGCGCCGCGATCGCGGTCCAGATCAAACCGCTGAGTACCACGCCACCAAGCGTGAGGCCCAGTGTGTTCCACGGCAGCGCATGCGGACTGTGAATCAGCGCGGGGATCACCGCGATGCCCGCAGAGATCATGCCTGCCATCAATCCCATGCCCAGCAGAGCCCAGTGCTCGATCAAAATACCCCAGCGCAGGGTTTGTTTTGAAAAACCGATAGCGCGCATGACAGCCAGTTCGGCCCGGCGTTCCAAGACGTTGCGCAAGACCACGAGACCGAGTCCCACGCCGCCGAGAATTAATCCGAGGCCGCCCAGCGCGGCGAAAATCAGCAGATAAGTGTTCTGGACCGCGTTGAAAATCGTCAGGCGGCGCGATGTGGTCATCGTTTCAATGCCCACGTCTGCCATGGCGCGATCGAACGTGGATTTCACGGCTTCCATTTGCGCGGCAGGAGCATCCACCAGAAAAACCCGATGGCCCGCTGTATCGGGATCGAGCTGGATCAGCGCCTGTTCATGCATGATCACGAAGCCCTGTAAAACCGTGCCGCCCGTCAGACCCACCACACGCAACTTGAATTGCGGATCTTCATCGCTGGGATAGTGAATGATGTCGCCGATGCCTTTGTGCAGGATCCATGTGGCGGCGGCTTCATCCACCATCGCAGGGTACGCACCTTCTTCATCGGGCACCGGAGTCAGCAGTGCCCAAGGCGACGCGGTGGAGTCTTCCATGACCTGACTGAAGGGAAAAGCACCTCGCTCGGCGAACTGATCGGGATTCACACCCAGCAGTGCCGGTGTTTTCGGACGATTGAGATTGAGGCAACTGGCTTCATCGCCCGTGCGCAAGCGCATCGGTACCACATTGACGTCGCGCATTTCGTCGTCTTTGAGTCCGAAAGCATTGCGCCCTTCCTGAGTATTCAGATCGTAATAGACCGGCCATGAAGTCTGTGCGAACAGGGCAAAGCCGCCGGTACCGGATTGCCGGTTTGAAAAATCGGCCGGAGGCTGAAGTTGAAAGGCATTGATGGCGGTGACCAGAAACGCGCCGCAGGCCAGCATGGAGATGGTGGCCAGACTCCGGCTGCGCCGTCGGCCGCTGTTGCGCCAGGCCAGGCGTGTGAGTGTCAGATGCGTCGGAGCGCCCTGGATGCTGAGGATGGCGCGGCAAGCCATGATGAAACCGAACAGCACCAAAGCCCCTGCGCCGAAAAAAGCTCCGGCCGCGGACTGGCCGCGACCGGGTTCGATCAGCAAGGCAATGCCGAGGGCGATCATGATCGCAATGCCTGCGATGGTGGCTGAAAACTTTGCTCCGGCAGGCGCGATGTCTGTGCCATAGCGTGAAGCAAGCAGTTGGCGTGCGCCTTGTCGACTCTGCCGGCGCAGCACCCACGCCACGGTGAACAGGGCCACGAAAATCGATCCGGTGGCACCGCTGATCAACGTGATGGTTTCAGCGTGGTAGATCAGCGTGGTGGAGCCTACAGCATCGCGCCACACGGAGGTCAATGCATCGAGTACCAGGCGGGCATAGCCGGCACCCATGGGCCACCCGATGCCGGTGCCGAGAATCGCGAGGATGGCGCCTTCGCACAGTAGCATGCGATGCACCCGGTGAGGCGTGAATCCCATGGCGATCAACACGCCGCTTTGCGCTGCGCGACGTTCGACGCCGAATCCGAAAAGCAAGGCAGTGAGCAGCAGGGCGGCCACGATCACGAAGAAACTTAATCCGATGAACAATCCGCCGAATTCAGTGCCGCTGGCGCTGGCGACAAGGGCCTCTTCGCGCACGGGTCGAAAGCGGATGCCCAGGTCTGCCGGATTGAGTGTCTGCAGCGTGCGGTCGCGCACGGCTTCAAGTGTTAAGGGGGTGTCGGCCGGCCAGCGCAAGGCGGTGAGATCACCGTAACGATTGCCCCATGTTTTTCGTGCCCAGTTCAGATGCACAAAGGCTTTGGGGGCGCCACGATGTTTGTCCCAGTAAGCCTCGTCCTGATCGCGCAGCTTCTTGAGATCGATGGGAATGCCCGGTTGCCAATCCTGTGTGCTGTCGACGTCGGACAATCCGGGAAAATCCGGCATCAGATATCGATCGCCTTGAGCGCTCTCGGTCGGCACGATCAGTCGTATTTGAAAGGTTTGCGTTTGTTCGACGAGTTGGCGTGCAGAGCCGATGACGAAATAGCGCAAAGTCAGTTCGTCGCCTACGCGGCATTTCAGATCGTCGGCGAGCCATTGCGTGATTGCGATATCGTTCTCGCGAAAATCGGGCGGCAAAGGGCCGGTGCCGGGCTTGTAAGCGGTCACCATGGAATAGGGCACAGAGCGATCTTCTGTGACAGACAAGGTATTCACAAAATAAGTCAAGATGGCGTCGCTGCCCTCGGCCGCGGCGCGCACGACCGGCGGATCAAGAAACACGCGTCGGCTGCGCAATTCGAAACCGTGTGTGGGGCTCTGATCAGGCATCGCGCGCAGTTCGGCATCGGCATCTTCCAGCGTCCAGAGACGATGAACAATGGCGTCGGCATGCGCGGCTTTGATGTCCTTGCCCACCAGCAATGTGTTGACGCGATCGCCGCTTCCAGAAGCGGTTTGAAGTTGTTTTAAGGGAATGAAAGCGTTCAACGGCGGAATTTGGTTGGCGGTCAATCCGAATCGGCCGATGCCGTCATCTTTCAGGATGGCACCCACGGTCGTCGAAAGGCTGATGGAATCCGTCGATTCGGACCCGAGCGGAATATCCCGTGGCAGCGCGCTGGGTTTGGCCAGGCGCAGCACGATGCGATCTCCGACTTTGGCATCCAGTTGTTCGGCGAGGCGTGCATTCAAGGCGACCGTGTCATCGGCCAGCGTCAGCGGTGTCTGGCCGATCGACCAGAAGTGTTCATTCACACCCAGGACATGAATGTTGGCGGCGCGTCGTTGTCCGCCTTTGGCCGAAGCCAGTCCCGGCAGATCCAGCATCGGGGCCACCGGTTGTTCCAGTTCGGTGGTCAGACGTTCGGCGAGCGCGGTGGTGATGGTTCGATCACCGCCATGCCATGCCAGATGGGTCTGACCCAGACGGGCCAAAGCCATGCGTTTGAGGCTGTAGCGCACCGAGTCGCCCACGGCCAGTGCGCCGATCAGAACGGCGGCAGCCACCGCGCCACCGGCCACCACGCCGAGGTGGCTCTTCCAGTAGAAGCAGAGTGATCGATAAATCAGCCGTCCGGTGGTCATGGCGATTCCATTTTACCGGAGGCAGCGTTCGGCGTAGATCGGAATCATCATCTCGCGGTTCGCATTTTGTCGGTCGATTCGAGCTGTGGGCCGGCAGCCTTCGCGGAGAGAGACCAGGTCATGGATGTCGCATGATGTCTCGAAGCTGGACCAAGGCTTTCGGTTGCAAGCAGGGCATGATTGACATCGCAGTTGCCTTTGCCGGTTTGCGACGGCATTTGAATCACAGTACGGATCTCGACCCGGACTTTCGCCACGATGATTCGGAGGCGGCATAAGCATGAATTTCAACCGGTTCCAAGAGAATGCAAGGCAGGCATCACGTTCAGATTGAGCGAAATCAACCCTCGTCGAACCGAGGTCGATTTGGCGATGATCGCATCACGTAAGTGATGTATTGGAAGCTAAATAGGCGATCAGGTCGGGGTTTCTACTCATGCCGCGATTTATGCCTGGGCGATTTGTTTATCCGGGTTCGAGGTAACGAATGTTGGCTGAAAGGTGCTTTTTGGACGACGAATTTTGTCAGACCACCCCTCCTGCGCCTGCTATATTTCCATGTTGCCTTGATCGAAAATTCCGGCTGTCCGAGGGAAAAATCATGTGGTTGCTAGATGCCCGCTGCGCGATCGATATCTTGCTTGTCGAAGACAACGACGATCATGCTTACATCATTCGAAAATCCATGGATGAAGAGTGGCCGGAGGCTCAACTGCATCATCGAAGTGACGGGTTGTCGGCACTCGAGTTTTTGAAGCAAAAATCATCTCCCGTTCCGGGTCTGGCACTGCTTGATTTGAGGCTGCCTCATATGAGCGGCCATGAATTGCTCGGCATCATCAAATTGCATCATCAATGGCGTAATATTCCGGCCATCATCTTGACCACGTCGCATGCCGAAGATGATGTGCGGCATGCCTACGAGCAACATGCCAACAGCTATCTTCAAAAGCCGAATGACTACCTGGGATATCGGCAGTTGGTGCGATCCCTCTACGACTATTGGGCTCATTGGCACGTGGCCCATCCGGCGTACCGACATGAGTAAGGCGTGCAGCGCGTTATGCGTGGGGCGCGTCGCCCGATGCGCATCCTTCGAATCGTCTTGTTGAGATTCATCATGTCGACCCATGGGATATTTCCGGTAGAGCTGGCCGCCTTGCTGGATGGTCCTGTTTCAGCCATTCGTGACAAAGCACGCCAGGAAGCCGAAAGCGTTGACCGGAACAGCCGATGGCCGGAGGCGTTGATGTCCGAGTTGGGCGATGCCGGCCTGCTCGGACTCCATGTTCCGAAATCGCTGGGGGGTAAGGGCATGGGCCTGCTCGCTCTCGCTGCCATTTCAGAGAATCTGGGGCAGGGATGCGCCTCGCTGGCCATGTGTTTCGGCATGCATTGCGTCGGGAGCGCCGTCATCGTCGCAAAAGCCACATCCGATCAGCAGGAGCGCTATCTGCGTTCCATTGCGAAAGGCGAGCATGTCACCACATTGGCGCTGTCGGAGAGCGGCACCGGGTCTCATTTTTATCTACCGGGCACGAAACTGCATACGCAGGCCGATGTGCTGGTGATCAACGGATCAAAGCAGTTCGTGACCAACGGCGGACATGCTGATTCCTACGTCGTGTCGACGCAGGCGATGGGGCATCCGGCGGATCCGGGACGTTTCAGTTGCCTTATTGTGGATAGGGATCTTGAAGGGATGACTTGGGAAGGAGATTGGGCGGGTGTCGGGATGCGCGGCAATGCCTCCCGCAACCTTCGACTAAACGATGTCAAAGTGCCTTCCGGAAATCTGCTGGGCCAGACAGGCGACCAAATCTGGTACGTGTTTGAAGTCGTGGCGCCCTATTTTCTCATGTCCATGGCGGGAACCTATCTGGGGATCGCTTCGGCAGCTCTGGATTTCACCAAGCAGGATCTGCTCAATCGAACTTACAGTCACACCGGCGATTCGCTCGCCGCGAATTCGATTCTGCAGCACAGGCTGGCCGAACTACATGTTGATTTGTTGAGAACCCGGAGTCTGGTGTATCAAGCGGGTCATCTGGGCGACATGGGTGCGCCTGAAGCGTTGTCATACATCATGGCATCGAAAGTGGCGGCATCGGAGACGGCAGTGCGCGTCGTCAACGAGGCCATGACATTGTGCGGCGGCAGGTCGTATCGCGACAATTCGGAATTGGCGCGACTTCTGCGGGATGCAAGAGCATCACATGTGATGTCGCCGACCACCGACATGCTTAAAACGTGGATTGGTCGAACGGCGCTGGATCTCCCTTTGCTGTAGGAATCGGCGATGGTTCAAGAAGTGCTGTGGATTCGAATGGATGAGCAAGCCACCGACGAGATCGCAAGACTCGTCGGATTTGTTGCGTCTGATCTGAATCTGCATCTTGAATCGGATCACGAAGTGTCGCTCCCGAAGCACCATCATCACGCCATTGTGGTCGCAGGCCCGCATCACGCGGACGCCCTCAATCATGCACGGCGCATTCATCGTGATTTACCGGATGCCTACATCATCATTTTGACGGATCCACAGGCAGAGCGCGAACTCAGGCACCAGACGCGGATTGCCCCGATGCTGGGGGAATTGTGGACCATTACATGTACGGATTCGGACAGTCTTCTCAAGGCGATGCAGCACGGCCTCGGGGTTTTGCGACAGCGGGAGGATTTGCGCTCCGTTCTGAATCGTGCCAATCAGGAGTTGGTCCGATCGGCTCGGACGAACCAAAACACTCTTCATGCGTTATTTCGTTCAGATCGTTTTCTGGCGCATTTTTTGGATCAAGCCAGCGACGCGATCATCGCCACGGATTCCGATGGCAATATCACGCGATGGAATCGCGCCGCGGAACGCATATTCCACTCCAGCGCCCCCGAAGTGCTCGGACGTCCTCTGGCGCAGTCCACGGGCGGTGATTGGCCGAAGGAGATTGCGCGTTTGATGGAGTTGCTGTCTTCGTCGGATTCGGTTCATGCTGATCATGTCGATTGCAGTGCCCCGGATGGATCGTCACTGGTGGCCTCACTGTCGATCGGGGCGGTCCATGATGATGCCGATGAATGTCTCGGGCTGTCGGTTATTGCCCGCGACGTCACGGAGCAGGAAAACATGCGTCGCCGGATGATCGAGTACACGCAGCAGCTCGAAAAATTCAACATCGAACTCAATCACTTCGTGCAGGCCGCGTCGCATGATTTGCAGGAACCGCTGCGTACCATCATCGGCTTTAGTTCCATGCTCGAGGAAAAATACGTTGCGGCACTGGATTCAAACGGCAGAGACTGGCTAGATCGAATCACACGAGCCGGAAAGCGCATGCATGCGTTGATTGATGATCTGTTGACCTATATGCATGTGGATGCGAAAGATCAGGCTTTCACCTCGTTGAATTTGAAGGATGTGGTTGCCGCCGCCATTGAGAATCTGGCGATCTCCATTCAGGAGTCGCGTGCACAAATCATCATTGATCCGCTCCCCGTGATTCGTGGTGATCGCAATCAAATGATTCGTGTTTTCCAGAATCTGATCGGCAACGCCTTGAAGTTCACGAAGCCGAAGACATCGCCTCAGATTCACATTCGCGCGTCGGAAAGCGAGATGCACTGGCTTGTGTCCGTCGAAGACAGTGGTATCGGTATTCCATCGCATCAAATCGACCGGGTTTTCGGCCTGTTCGTGCGTCTCCATGATCGGGCGATGTTTCCGGGCAACGGCATGGGGCTGGCCACGTGCCGGCTTATTCTCGAACGGCATGGTGGATCCATCGAAGTCGTATCCAGTCCGAATCAAGGTGCGACATTCACTTTTTTGATTCCGAAATAGAAGTGCTTTCACATCATCGGATGTGGCTTGCCATGGGGAAGAACGCAGAGACGGATCCTGAAAAACCGGCGTCTTTTGAAGTCGTTGGATCGAATGCGATATAATCAGGCAGACGGCTTGATGACGGGGGAAGGTCATGAATCTCGCGCCGCGTATCATCAATATTCTGCATGTCGAAGACAATGTGGATCATGCCTATCTGTTTCGAATGATATTGGAGGAAACATGGCCGGAAGTCGAGTTGCATCACGAGTCGGATGGCCTTGAAGCCATTAAATATTTAACGGATTATGAATTAGATCAGCCCGATCTGATTGTGCTGGATCTCAAGCTGCCCGGTATGAGCGGGCTTGATATTCTGGGTGCCATTAAAATTCACAGTGATTTGCGACGGATACCGGTCGTGGTTCTGACGACGTCCAATTCGGATCAGGATCGGCAAGACGCCTACGCGCAATATGCGAACAGTTATTTGATCAAGCCCGTGGATTCCGCAGGTTTCCGAAAATTGGTATCCGAGCTGTATTACTACTGGTCGCAGGTCAATCAATCGCCGCCAGGGCATGATGCACTTGCCGGTTGAATGGCGTCGGAGTCGGTGGCGAGCATTCGTCAAGGAGATGTTGAGTCGAACCATCGAGTCGATCAAGGTTTGAGCGACGTTTTCGTACCCTGCCAGCCGGCTTTGGCCTGCTCGGTCAGTTGTTTGAGTGTATCGGCATAGGCTGGATCGCTGGCGACGTTCACGTCTTCGGCCGGATCCTTCTGGTGGTCGTAGAGTTCCACGCCCAGCACCGTGTCGGGGTTGCCGTTGGCCAGCCAGCGCGTCAGGCGGTAGCGGTCGGTCTTCATCGAGTAGCCCATCATCTTGCTGCGCGGGTACTGGCTGAAGGCGGCGGTCTTCCACGGGCGATCAGAGTTATCGAACAGCGGCGCGGCACTGGTGCCTTCGAGGTGATCGGGTTTCGAGAGTCCCGCCAGATCGCAGAGCGTCGGATAGATGTCGACGAATTCGCTCAATGCCTTGGTGCGCTTGCCGATGGCCTTCGTGCCGGGCGCGGCGATGATCATGGGGACGCGCGCATCGAGTTCGAAGTTGGTGTGTTTGCACCATTCGGAATGTTCGCCCAGATGCCAGCCGTGATCGCCCCAGAGGATGACGATGGTGTTGTCGGTGAGCTTCAGGCGATCCAGTGCGTCGAGCAGTTTGCCGACGTTCGCGTCGGTATAACTCACACAAGCGTAATAGCCGTGGCGCAGTTGGCGCGCCAGTTCATCGGAGACATTGCCTTTGGCCGGCACGCCTTCGTAGACGCGCATTTCGCCCCAGGTGGTGTTGGCCCATTCCGGAGCATTCTTGGTGCGATTCGGATTCGAGGCGAGTTCGATTTTCGCCGGATCGTAGAGATCCCAGTATTTTTTCGGCGCCACAAACGGCAGATGCGGTTTGAGAAATCCGACAGCCAGAAAGAAGGGTTTGTCTTTGCCGGCATATTGCTCAAGTGTTTTGATGCCCATTTCGGCTACGGCACCGTCGTGGTAGTACGTATCGGGCACGTCGCCTGCTTCGATCACGGGGCCGCGCGCCGCGCGGCTCAGTGCTTTGCCTTTGAGACCTTTTTCTTTGGCAATGGCATTTTTGCGGCTGATCAGTTTGAGTGATTCGGGATCGGCATAACTTTTGACGTTTTTGACCGGTTGATATTCCGTCCAAGTGGGATCATCGTTCAGGCCGCCATGATAAATCTTGCCCATGCCGATGACGTCATAGCCATTGGTTTTGAAATGTTGCCCGAGCGTGACCACATTCGGCACATGGGTTCGGAAATGGGTATTGAGGTCATAGACCTTTGTGGAGTCTGGGCGCAGGCCGGTCATCAAACTGGTGCGTGAAGGTGAACACACGGCCTGCTGACAATAAGCCTGTTCAAACAGAAGACCGCGCGCCGCCAGGCGATCAATGTTCGGACTTTTGATATGGGCAGTGCCGTAGCAGCCCAGTTCGGGCCGGAGATCGTCCACGGCAATGAACAGGATGTTGGGTTTGGCCGCGAATGCGGAAAACGTGATGAAAACAGTCAGAGCCAGCGATCGAGCGAAGCGCATGGTGAAATCTCACAAGGGGTTCGACCGGGCAGAACGTGTTACTCGGTCTTTTCATGCAGGTGGCCATCCTGCAATGTGAGACAGCGATGCATGCGCGCCGCCAGATCCTGTGCGTGGGTGACGGTGATCAGGGCGACACCCTGTTCACGATTCAGTTCGAGCAGGAGCTGGCTCAGTGTCTCGGAACTGGCGTGATCCAGCGCACCGGTGGGTTCATCGGCCAGAAGCAATGCCGGTTGATTGATCAAAGCCCGTACCACAGCGGCGCGCTGACGCTGACCGCCGGACAACTGCCCCGGACGATGATGCAGGCGATCGGTCAGGCCGACGCGATCGAGCAGTTGTTTTGCCCTGGCATGAGCCTGAGCCGATGAGATGTCGGTGTTCGGCAATGTGGGCACCAGCACGTTTTCAAGCACGGTGCATTGTGGCAGCAGGTGGTGATCTTGGAAGATAAAGCCGATGCGCCGATTGCGCAGGCGCGCGAGACCCTCGTCATCCAGTGCAGACAGATCTTGGCCTTCGAGTTGGACGAGCCCTGATGTCGGGCGATCCAACGCGCCGATCAGATTCAACAGTGTGCTTTTACCGCACCCGGAAGGTCCGACAATGGCCACAGTTTCGCCTGCATTGATCGTCAGGTTCACGTGGTCCAGCACCGGGGCTGATTCTGTACCCTCGATTGCGGCATAGCGGTAGGTGACGGCTTCGAGTTTCAGAAGGGGATCAGGCATGGGATCAACGATTCAGTGAAAAGGTTTTTATGAGAGATCGCATGGGCGATGTTTCTGATCGGAGTTTACCCATTCGAGGTGGGTCGCACCCAGCGTTTGGCTTTCATCTCGAATCGCGGCAGTGTGTTGGGAGCCACCTGCACCACAGGAATGCGCAGTGACAGGGCCTGTCGGAGATCGTTTTCAATCCGTGCGGCCAGATCTTCGGGGGCTCCCAAAGTCGATTCGATTTCAATAGAAAGTTCGCACATGGCAGGTTGTTCAGTCACGGTGACACGATATTCAGCCACGCCACCGCGATCGCGCAGGATCTGATCGATGGCGCCTGGATACACATTGACGCCGCGCACCACCACCATGTCATCACAGCGGCCGAGAATACCGCCGTCGAGCGATAGATGCGGGCCGGGATTGCCGTCGTCATCCACATAGACGGCGCGCACCAGATCGCCTGTGCGATAACGCAACAGCGGCATGCCCCAGCGCTCCAGTGTCGTCAGGATCAGTTCGCCTGAATGGCCAGGTTCGGCAGGCAGCAGCGTGTCCGGATCCACAATTTCAGCCAGGTAAGCGGCTTCGATCACGCGTAGCAATCCCGGTCGCGTGGGATGTTCAAATGTCACCGGGCCGACTTCGGTCATGCCGTGATGATCGAAGACGCGAGCGCCGTTCCATCCGTTGGCGATCTGCTGTCGGACAGCCGGCAGACTGCCACCGGGTTCGCCGGCGACAATCACAGTTTTTACGTTGAACGCTTTCGGATCAATGCCTTCGGCCCGTGCGGTTTGCGCTAGATGAACGGCATACGTGGGTGTGCAGCACAACACCTCGGCTTGATTGTCGAGAATCAATTTGAGTCGGGCCGAGGACGACATGCCGCCTGCGGGCAGACACAGACAGCCCAGTTCGGCGGCCGCTTCGAAGGCGGTCCAGAAACCGAGAAACGGTCCGAACGAGAAAGCAAAGCAAACGCGATCGCCGCGCGAAACACCGGCGGATCGAAATACCGTGCGCCAGCATTCAAGCAGCCCCGACCAGCTTTTGGGTGTGTCGAGCCAGCGCAAGGGCACTCCGGTGGTGCCGCTGGTTTGATGAAAACGCGTGTAACGCTCCATCGGATACGTCAGGTTTGATCCGTAAGGTGGATGTTCAACTTGATCGGCCACAAGTTCGGCTTTGGTGGTGACCGGCATGCGTCGTGTGAAGGCATCGAGTGACAGCACGCCGTCATCCAGTCCGGCTTTGCCCAAGCGGGGCGCGTAAAAGGGATTCGAAGCCAATTGCACAATCAGCCGATTCAGCCTTATGAGCTGATCGGTTTCGATGCCTGTGCGTGGATTGGCGCTGGCGCGATTCATGTGAAATCAGTTCGCGGGTTTTTCATTAACCGCAGGCGCGACCACCGCAGGTTTGTGCGGTGCGCCAGGGCCGGGTTTGTAGAACGTCACCAGTGTGCCGCCTAACGCAGCAAGCAGAATACCGATGAAAAATTGAGGTCGAATCGAACCCCATCCACCGGCGGGGGGATGCATGCTCAGTGCGACGATGGCATTCACCACCGGGGCGCCTGCAAAAATAATCGACATCACCACAGCGGGCGAGCCTTTGCGCCGAAGGCCAGCAGCACGCAGAACGCGCCGATGGCACCGACGATGCCCGCCACCAGCGACCAGATCATGCCGCCGGAGGTGTAATTCCAATTGGCACCATTGATCAAGAGGACCGCAAGCGGTGCCAGGACTGCAATGAGAAAGTAGGCTAGGCCCACGAATAAAAAGGCTTTGTAACGGCCGTTGGCCGCATCGCCCATGAGTACCTGTCCCTTGTGAAGAAAGATGCCGTACACCCCCCAGGAGGCAACGGTCATCAGGGCAAAAATCAGCCAGGTCATGGTCGGTTGTTGGTCGCCGGAGGGCATGGTGAACTTCCTTTTACAGAGTGAAAGTGAACAAAGGTTAATGCGTATGCGGTGCGCTTTCGAGCGCCGCGCGATAGGCGTCGGGAATGGGGATCGCCGCAATGGTGTCGCCTTTGTGCTGCACGCAGGCGGCCACGGTCTTGCCGCGGGCGGCCACGGTGCCGTCGGTTTTCACGCAGTCGAATGCATAAGCGACGGATCGATGGCGCACTTCAGTGATCGATACACGGATGTCGAACTCATCTTCGAAGCGCAGCGGTGCGGCGAAATCGCATTCGGCGTGAACCCGTGGCCAGCCGATGCGCTGTTCGGGATCCACCACCGATAGGCTGAGCGATCGTAGAAACGCATGCTCGGCATCTTCGATGTAACGAA